>JAZUGM010000233.1:0-7648 GCA_045641205.1 Thermoguttaceae bacterium | reverse complement strand
CGATTCGTTTTTAGCGGCGCCGTCCGCACGTCTGAAGTAAGGACGATTTTTCGCGAGTCGGCTGTTGACTTGTCAATTCCGACCGCAGAATTTTATTCGGCGACTTTCCGCGAACGATTACGATTTTCGTTTGTAAGTCGTCGCGACAGTTTGCGTTTGATCGAGCGACAAATTTTTCTTCTCGTCTTTGTTTTATAGCTAGGAACTTTCTTTATTCCGCCAAATATTCGCGCGTTCTTCTCGAAAAACGCCAAATACCTAGGGCGTCTCTTTGACTTTCAACGGAGTTAGGTTATACTATAATTTGGGGAAGTTGGGCGCTTCTTAGACGTTGGTCTTTAAGCGCAAAACGACGATAATTTTGAAAGCGAGCGAATTAATGGAAATCGAGTCTTGGACGCGGGAGTTTGTCGCGAATAAAGCGACGATCGTTCCGTCTTTGTTGGCGTCTGATTTCGTCAATCTCGAATCGGAGATTAGGCGCTTGGAGCAGGGTGGCGCCAAGGTTCTGCACGTCGACGTAATGGACGGCGTCTTTGTGCCGAATATTAGCGTCGGCTTGCCCGTCTTGGCTTCGATTCGCAAGGTTACGAATTTGAAACTAGACGTTCATTTGATGATCGTCCAGCCCGAAAGTTACGTCGACGCCTTTCGTAAGGGGGGCGCCGATTCGATTACGTTTCACGTCGAGGCGTCGTCGGAACCTCGGAGCCTTTTGCGACGTATTCGCGAACTTGGCGCCGCGCCCGGCTTGGCGCTGAATTACGGAACGCGCGTTGAGAAGATTTTGCCCTTCGTCGAGGACGCGGATATTCTGCTGACGATGAGCGTTCCCGCCGGGTTTGGCGGGCAAAAATTCCGCGTCGACGTTCTCGACGCGATTCGAAAGACGCGCGAGGTCGCAGGAGACGAGAAACTGTTCGAAATCGACGGGGGAATCGACGTCGACACGATTTCCCTCGCGGCGTCGGCGGGCGTGAATTTTTTCGTCGCCGGGACGGGCGTTTTTCGCGCGCAAGACTACGGCGCGCAGTTGAATTTGTTGCGCGAGAAAGCGTTGGAAAATCAATTGGAAAAATGATCGCGAGTTAGCGCGAGTAATATAACTTTTGTCGCGGCTTTGACGTAATAAGGCGTCGCAACGCGCGCGACTTCCTTTGACGAGCGGTTTTTATTATGGGTTGGCAAGATTCGACTGAAACGAAACGTAAACGGGGCGTGCCCGAGGGACTTTGGGTGCGTTGTCCCGGTTGTCAAGGAACGATTTTCCGTAAAGAGGCGCAACGCCGACTGGGAACTTGTCCGGAATGCGGGTATCACTGGGCGATTTCGGCGCAGCAACGCATCGCGCAAACTCTTGACGAGGGAACTTTTGAAGAATGGGACGCCGATCTTGTCGCCGCCGACCCGTTGGAATTTAAGGATCGAAAGTCGTATCGCGACCGCGTCCACGACGATCAAATCGCCACGGGTATGAAAGACGCCGCGATCGTCGGTTGCGGGCGAGTGCGCGCTCGAAAGGTCGTTTTTGGCGTCACCGATTCGCGCTTCATTATGGGAAGCATGGGGTCGGTCGTCGGCGAGAAATTGACTCGCGCGATCGAACGCGCGCGAGAAATGGACTTGCCGCTGATTATCGTTTCCGGCTCCGGAGGCGGCGCGCGTATGCACGAAGGCATTTTTTCGCTGATGCAGATGGCGAAAACTTCCGCCGCGTTGGCGCGCTTTCACAAAGCGGGCGGGCTTTTTATTTCGGTTCTCACGAATCCGACGATGGGAGGCGTCGCCGCGAGTTTCGCGTCCTTAGGAGACGTCGTTTTTGCGGAGCCGAAAGCGTTGATCGGATTTGCCGGACCGCGAACGGTTAAAGCGACGATTCGCATCGAATTGCCAAAGGGATTTCAGACGAGCGAATTCTTGCTCGAACACGGCTTCATCGATCGGATCGTTTCGCGTCAGGATATGAAGAGCGAGTTGGCGCGCGCCGTCGATTATTGCCGAAAGTAAACGTCAAATATCGTCGATTCGCCAAATATTGTCGATTCGTCGACGCGACTTAGGAAGGGGCGTTGATTTGGGCGTTCATAAAAACAAGGGCGGTTCCGCCAAAATACGCGTCGAGTTCAAAAGAAATCGCAACGAACGAACGCGCGTCGTCGATTGGACGCGACGTTATCAAGAGAGTCTTGAAGACGCTGATTTCGACGCCGAATCGAGCGACGAACGCGGCGAAGAAGAGAACGAACGTCCGGCAAAGACGCATGCGGCGCCGAATAAGGTCGAGGCGTCGAAATACTTGCGCCGCGCGGTTCGCGACGATTGCGACGATTCCGCGCGCGGCGAGCGCGTCTTGGCGAAAGGAGACGCGACGCGCAAAAGAACGGTCGTCGGAACGTTCGTCGGCGAAGAGAACCTTTCGGGCGAGCGGGGCGATTTCGACGTTCTGCCCGACGTCGACTTGAACGTTTGCCGCAAAGGTCGCGTCTTGCGCGTTCACGGGCTTTATTCCTACGTCGAAGCGGAAGACGGGCGCGTCTACGCCTGTTTGACGCGACGCGTTCTCAAAACGTTGTCGACCAATCAGCGCCAAGTCGTCGTCGCGGGCGATCGCGTCTATTTTCGAGACGCCACGCTTGCAAACGGACCGCTTGAAGGATTCGTCGAACGAGTCGAACCGCGTTACGGCGTCTTGAGCCGCACGAGTTGGAATCGCAAACATATCGTCGTCGCGAACGTCGAACAGGCGCTGATCGTGACGAGCGCCGCCGAGCCGCGTTTGAAGCCGAATCTTATTGATCGCCTGATCGTAACTTGCGAGCGTTCCGGAATTAAGCCGATTATTTGCGTCAACAAAATCGATCTGATCGATCCGGCTTCTTTACAGCCGTTCCTAGGCGTTTACGCCAAAATGGGGTATCGCACGATTATGTTTAGCGCGAAGACGGGCTTCAATCTTGACCGCGTTCGTCGCGCGCTTGTCGGGCGCGAAAGCGTCGTCGTCGGTCAGAGCGGCGTCGGCAAGTCTTCGGCGCTCAACGCGGTTGACTCCTCTTTGAAATTGCGCACGGGCGCGATCAGCCAAGAGAATCAGAAAGGCAAGCATACGACGACGACTTCGCGGCTCTTAAAGTTGTCGTTTGGCGGTTACGTCGTCGACACGCCCGGCGTGCGGCAGTTTATGCTTTGGGATTTCGCGCCGGAGGAGGTCGTCGGATATTACCGCGATTTGAGGGTTTACGAAAATCGTTGTAAGTTTCCAAATTGCACGCACACGAACGAGGTGATGTGCGCGATTAAGGACGCGGCGGCGGACGGACGCCTCAATTCGCGACGTTACGAGAGTTATTTGGCGTTGCGTTCCGGCGAATATGATCGTCTTAGCGATTTAGAATAGTGTCTTCTTATTTAACTTCTTTTCCGACGCAAGGCGTTAAGGGAGAATCAAAGATGAGCGTTTTGACTACGCGACGAGAGTTTTTTGAAATAGTTTCGACGGCGGCGGGCGTCGCTTGTCTTTCCGGCGTCGGCGGCGTCGAAGCGAAAGACGAGCCCGAAAAAAAAGACGAGTTAAGATTCTGTTTGAATTTGGGAACGATTAGAGAGTATAATCTGTCTTTACGCGAGGAAATTGCGGTCGCGAAAGAGGCGGGTTATCGTTCCGTCGAGATTTGGATCGATCGTCTTGTCGATTACGCCCACGACGGACAAAACGATTTTTCTAAGGCGAAACTTGCCGAACTCAAAAAATATCTCGACGGCGAAGGAATGCGAATCGAAGGCGGAATTGGGTTCGCTACGTGGATTATGAACGAAGCGGATCGACGCCAAGCGGGACTCGACGAAATCAAGAGTCAAGCGGAAGCGTTGGCGATTCTTGGCGCGCCGTGCCTTGCCGCGCCCGCCGCAGGTCCTTGGAACGAAAAGATCGAAGGAATCGAAGTTATTGCGGAACGTTACGCCGCCGTCTTGGAACTTTGCGCGCCGTTTCACGTTCGTCCCATTTTGGAATTATGGGGCGCTTCGCCGACCTTGTCGCGCCTTTCCGATTGTCTCGCAATTTGCGCCGAAACGCGCGACGAACAAGCCGGACTCTTGCTTGACGTCTATCACCTATATCGCGGCGGCAATTCCTTTGCGAGCTTAAATTTAGTCGCGGGCGCGGCGCTTCCTATCTTCCATTTGAACGATTATCCAAGCGAGCCCGCAAGAGAAAAATTGACCGACGCCGACCGCGTGTTTCCCGGCGACGGAATCGCGCCTTATCCTTATATTCTTTCGACGTTAAAAAAGAACGGTTTTACCGGCGCGCTTTCGCTAGAACTTTTTAATAAGACGTATCGACAAAAGTATTCGGCGCTTGAACAAGCGAAATTAGGCTTGCAAAAAATGCGCGCGCTCGTTGAAGCGTAAAGACGACGTTGAGTTTTTGACGTCGTTTGAATAAATCGGGAGTCCCCGCCTTGGACGGGGACTCTTTTTTTGCGACTAACTTTTAGAAGAATTTCCGTTAGAGTTTCCTTTACTAATGTTTATTTCGAAAATACGGGAGAAAGAGAGGCTTTTTACCATATTTCGTCTTCTGCGTTCAAATTCATTTCAAACCGATAATAGACGTCAATATCTCGGATAATATCGTCAATATCGTCGTCTCCTAATTCTGACGTCCAAGTCTTCAACTCATTAATTGTGATGATTTCTTCGATCGCATTTTCGTATCTTTCACGAATTACCCTCATACCATTTGCGCGATTTTCTATATAACTTCTAAGTTCCGATTTAATAGAGTCTTTGTCTTTTTCCGTCTTGACGACAAAAGACACGGGATAATGCATAACCTTGTCTAGGTCTAACAAATATTTGTCAAAGCTGCGTACTTCAGTTACTTGAAAAAATCTTCCAACTGGTCGCATTACAAAATCTATGCCGCCGTCGTTGGCGTTGGTTCGACCTGTTTTAAAGAGTCGTAATTCCTCTTCGTGGATGCTGTCGGGCGAGTATCCAAAATAAACTTTCGTATTTTTGTAATGGTTTTTCAGGATAGCATAGCTAATAATCTCAAAAATTCGCGCTTCGGAGTCCTCGATAAGAAGGACTTCAATCTGTTTCCTTTTTGCCGTATAATCCGAGAACTGCGTCATAGTCTGTAGCGTTCGAATTAGGGCGTGGTCTTTTTCAATGAGAAGTTCAACGTATTTTTCAATAATTTTAATGGCCGATCTACTGACGTCTTCCGTCCCAACATAAAGATAATCAATATGTAGCAGATATTTTCCATTATTAACTATAATTAGGTCGTTTTCAACATTAGGAAACTTGTTTTTAAATTCTCCGTTTACGCGAGAATTAAGAGCGTGGTTTTGTAACTTGCTACCGCCGTATAAACTACGATAGTAGTGAAATAGCCGCATATAATCATATCCGCCAAACTCTCTATAACAATCTGCCCGATTATAAAAGTCTTTTTCATAAAAATGCAAAATTGAGTAAACGGCATAGATATTCGCAAGGCTTCTCCGCGTTTTACTATTTCCGTGAATAGCCTTCGTCTTTTTATCAAGATACTGAAGTAAAAGACTGGCGTCGTATATCTGTTGATAATTTTCTGGATAATCTGCAATTAAGATGCGCTTAATAAACTCTTCTGTAATCTTCATAATCAGTTCCTTACATATTTAGACGGCGCTTTCGTCTTTCTAACCTTTTCTTTTTCAAGGCGTTTCCCTTTGTATTCATATGCAATGCCTGTTCTGCGTATTCCCATTTCAAAGTAATCCTGGTTCATATCAATCCCGACGGCGTTTCTTCCTAAGCGAACCGCAACGGCAGACGTCGTAAACGAGCCCGAAAAAGGGTCCAACACGAGGTCGCCGACGTTCGACGACGCCTTAATTATTCTCGAAAGAAGAGATTCGGGTTTTTGCGTGGGGTGATTTTCGTACTCGTCCATCTTAAACCGTACTCGACAAAAGTTCCAGACGTTGCCCGGAACCTTTTCCATATTATACGGTTGGGGAGGATTCTTTCTATAGTCGATCAATCCTCTCTGAGCGCCTGTTTTGGCTTCTACAAGAATATCTTGATAATTAAAGGTATACTTGGCTTTGTTGCTTTTATTAATCATCAAAATTGGTTCATACAACGAACCAAACTTTTTTTTGGATTGAACGCCGGAACTATCGTAGGTCCAAACAATTCTGCACAGAACGTTGTATTTCTCGGAACAGTAAACGTCTAAATAAGGCATATGTTGCGTTGCGGTCATAAGATACATTGTGCCGTCGTCGGCAAGCGCGCGCATACATTCGTCAATCCATTCCTTACACCATAAAACATATGTTTTTACGCTATCCCACTTATCTTGATTATTGCCAAAGTCCTTGCCAATGTTATACGGCGCATCGGCAAAAATCAAATTGACAGAATTACTTTTAATCTTTTTCAACGCACGAACACAGTCTCCCAAAATAACCATAGAATTGTGATTATGCACTTCTGTCAAACTCATTGCGTCGTCAAATAAATCCAAAAACGGATAATACTTGACGTCCTCGTCGATAAAATCGTCGAATAGACTTTTCTGCATCTTTTCAGTTACTTTCGGTTGACCCGTTGCAATGGGTAACGTTATATTGGCGTTGTTAGCGATCAAAAAAGCGTTTTAAACGCCGAACATATCCGTAAGTTGTCGGATTGTTTCGGCGCTTGTCAACGTTTGGAAGTTCAAATTGAACGTTTTAACGTTGCAAATCAAACTATTTGACGCAAATTCTGACTAATATCCCAGCTTTTTCAGCCAAGCGGCGCAACGATCTTGCCAAGTCTGCGCGTTTGGAAGATTGTCCCAGAACATAAACCCGTGAGGCGCGCCTTCGTAAATATGCAATTCGCAAGGAATATTCATTTTGTGAAGACGCTTGTAAATTTCGATCGAACCCAACGGCGAATAAATATCGGCGTCGCCGTGAATTAGACACATCGGGGGCGTTTGCGCGTCGAAATGGAAGTCGGGCAGAATCGCCGCGCCTTCGCCTTTGTTGACGTTAGGATCGGTCGCGCCGTCTTCGAGAACGTAGGCGGGATAGACGGGCGAGGCGAAGTTCAGATTCGCGGGTAATTTATCCAGTTCGTCGACGGGTTCGTAAGTCTGCGTCATCGAATTGACCGCCGTGAGAACCGTGAGACAGCCGCCCGCCGAATAGCCTTGCGCGCCGATTTTGTCGGGCGAAATTCCATATTTTTCGGCGTTGGCGCGCATATAACGCACGGCGCGTTGCGCGTCTTGCAAGGCGGGCAAGTAGATCGGACCCGAAGTCGGACGAGGCGCGCGATAGACCAAGACGGCGGCGACATAGCCCTTGTCGTTCCAGAACTTCGCGTTCGGAATACCTTCGTTTTTATAGTAACAAACGCTGAATCCGCCGCCGGGGAATACTAGAATACAAGCGTCGGACGTTTGCTTTTCAGGACGATAGATCAGCAGTTGAGGCGTGGTGACGCGTTCCGCCGGACTATGCGGATTGTTCGGGTTCTCGACGTTCGCTTCGCGAACCGTTTCGCCCGGCGCAAGCCCCGGCCAAATTTCTACTTTTTCAACAGATTGACCCGACGCGGCGGAAGAAGCCGTAAACACGACTACGGCAAGTAAAGA
>JAZUGM010000232.1:0-3120 GCA_045641205.1 Thermoguttaceae bacterium | reverse complement strand
CGATAAAATTTGGGAAAATCACCTGGTCTATCAAGAGCCGGGCGACGAATCCGCGATTCTCTACGTCGATCAGTTGCTTTGCCACGAAGTAACGAGTCCGCAAGCGTTTGAAGGTCTGCGTTTAGCCGGTCGAACCGTTCGCTGGCCCGATCGCGTGATGGCGGTTCAGGATCACGACGTCCCGACGACTGATCGCGACAAGCCGATCGCCGATCCGATCGCGCGTAAGCAAGTTGAAACGCTTCGCGCCAACTGTAAAGAATTCGGAATTCGTCTCTACGACCTTAACGACGTCGAACAGGGCGTTATTCATGTCGTCGCGCCGGAACAAGGGCACGTCAAGCCGGGTTCCACGCTGACTTGCGGCGACAGTCACACGGCGACGCACGGCGCTTTTGGAGTCGTCGCAATGGGCACGGGCACGAGCGAAGTCGAACACGTGTTGGCGACTCAGACCTTGCGTCAAAAGAAAATGAAGTCGATGCGCGTTACGATCGACGGCAAATTGGGCAAAGGCGTCGTCGCTAAAGACTTGATTTTATACGTTATCAATAAATTGACGACCGCCGGAGGCGCCGGATACGCCGTCGAATTTGCGGGCGAGGCGATTCGTTCCCTTTCGATGGAAGGTCGTATGACCGTCTGCAATATGGCGATCGAAATGGGCGCGCGCGTCGGTATGATCGCCCCGGACGAGACGACGTTCGAATATTTGCGCGGTCGAAATCAAATGCTCAAGGGCGAGGAATTCGAAAAAGCCGTCCAAGAATGGAAAAAACTGCCTTCCGACGAAGGCGCCGTCTTTGATCGCGAAGTGCGATTTGACGCCGCAGATATTCAGCCGACCGTCACTTGGGGAACGAACCCCGCGCAAAGCGTTCCCGTTACGGGCGTCGTGCCCGCGCCGGAAGACTTTGAAAACGTCGAAGAACGAAAAATGGCAAAAGCCGCGCTCGAATATATGAACCTTCAGCCGGGCGCGCCAATTACCTCGATTAAATTGGACTGGGTTTTCATCGGGTCTTGCACAAACGGTCGAATCGAAGACTTCCGCGCCGCCGCCGCCGTCGTCAAAGGCTACAAACTGGCGGAAGGTATTCGCGCGATCGCCGTGCCCGGAAGCGGCGTCGTCAAGAAGCAAGCGGAAGCCGAAGGACTCGACAAAATTTTCAAAGACGCAGGTTTCGAATGGCGCGAGCCTGGTTGCAGTATGTGCTTGGCGATGAATCCGGATCGGCTCCAGCCGGGCGAGCGTTGCGCGGGTACGAGCAATCGTAACTTTGAAGGACGAATGGGCAAAGGCGGACGCACGCACCTCGTTTCGCCGGCGATGGCGGCGGCGGCGGCGATCGCCGGACGTTTTGTCGATATTCGCGATTGGAACTACAAATAACGCAAAAATCATAGGCTGAAAACACGGATACGAAAACACGGATACGAAGGCGGTAAAAAAAATGAATGCTTTTGTTCAACATCGCGGTCTTGTCGTTCCTATGGATCGTAGCGATATCGACACCGACCAGCTTGTGCCCAAACAGTTCCTCAAGCGCGTGGAACGTAGCGGCTTTGGCAAGTTTCTTTTCTTCGACTGGCGTTATTTGAACGACGAATACGAAGAAAACCCCGAATTTGAATTGAATCGTCCCGATTATCGCGACGCCACGATTCTGCTCGCGCGACGAAATTTCGGCTGCGGCTCGAGTCGCGAACACGCGCCTTGGGCGATCGCAGACTACGGTTTTCGCGTGATTTTGGCGTCGAGCTACGCGGATATTTTCTACAACAACTCCTTTAAAAACGGATACTTGCCCGTCAAGTTGTCTGAAGAGCAAATCGAGGAATTGTTCCAACGCGAGGCGAAATATAAGCCGTATAGCCTGAACGTCGATCTTCAAAACAAAATCGTTTCGGACGATTACGGACTCGAAATCTCCTTTGAAATCGACGATTTCAGACGAGACTGCCTCTTGAACGGCTGGGACGACGTCGGACTGACCCTTCGTTTTGAAGACAAAATCAAAGAATACGAAAGAAAGCGCGGTATCTGTTGAGCGATTTGCAAATTCGAGCAAGCGAAACGAAAAAAAGAAAGCGCGCCGTGCTTTTGGGCAATGGCGCGCGCGAAGGCGTTTTGGAGGACGTGGCGAAGTTGCGTCCCGAAATTGCGCGCTACGTCGACGTGGCGCTTGTCGATTTTAACAACGAAAAAAATCTGGCGAACGTGGACGCGGATCTGGCGATCGTCTTCGGCGGAGACGGTTCCATTTTACGCGCCGCGCGCCAAATGGGCGAAAATCAACTTCCGATCCTCGCCGTCAACTTGGGCGCTCTTGGATTTCTTTCAAGCGTCGATCCCAACGAATTGATTCCTTTTCTCCTCTCGCCCGCGTTTGATCGCTTTACCGTGCGCGAACAAACGCTTTTTATTTGTTCGTTATGGAAAAGTAAGACAAACGTGAAATTGGAAGCCGATTTTGACGAGAGTCAGTCTAAACTTAGCTCGGTCTGCAAGCCCGTCTATCCGTCGAGTCGATTTGCGGAATCCAACGAAGCGCGTTATTGCGCGGGCAGTTGTCTTGTCGTGAACGAAACGGTCGTTATGGGCGGCTATCCTTTCTCCCTGCGTAAATTTGAACTGTTCGTCGACGGAACGCTCGTCTCGGCTTTTCGTGGCGACGGGTTGATTATATCCTCGCCGGTCGGTTCCACGGGGCATTCTCTTTCCGCCGGAGGTCCGATTCTGCGCGACGAGCTGGACGCCGTAGTCATTACGCCGCTGGCGCCTCATGCGCTAAATTTCAGACCCGTCGTCGATTCCGCCTCGCGCGTTTACGAAATTCACATTATTTCCGGAGCCCCTTATCTGATCGTCGACGGCGATCCGCAACGTCGATTAGATTCCGACGACCTTGTCGTCGTGCGACGCGCGCCTTTCGTAATGAAAACCATTCGCGTGCCCAATAAGAACTACTATAAGAATCTGCAAAGAAAACTCGGCTGGGGCGTCGACGCGATCAACGCAAGTCGTAGAAATTAGAAGTCGCTCGCGGTAAGCCGCCGCATATAATGCGGCGGGTGGCGCGGAATTACGAACCGCGTAGATTGCGGGACGGTAAGTTG
>JAZUGM010000231.1:0-5909 GCA_045641205.1 Thermoguttaceae bacterium | reverse complement strand
CGAACATTCGTTCCTATTTCTTGCGCGCGTTGATTCGGAGTAAACGTCGCGCAAGAATCGACGGCGTAAGCCGTCGCGCGAAAGCCGCCCGCATTGCGGGCGGATGGGTTGCGAATGTCCTCACTTTTGGAATCTACATACGGGACGGATTAGAACCCGTAGACGGCTTATTCTTTTGGTCGTTTATGCGCCGTAGTCCCGCCCCCATCCGCCCGCAATGCGGGCGGGTTTCGCGCGTTTTTCACTTTCGCGAAAAACGAATCTTCACGCGTCGCTTTCTTCCAGTCAACCGCCTTTTTTTTGGAAATACTTTCCGTGAACGCTTACTCGTCAACAATATTAAGTCGCCGCCGGGCTTGAAAATCAACGTTCCGACCGCTTCAAACGTTCCCGCTGGCGCGCCCGCCTATCGGCGGGGTTCCGCTCCAAACCTTTTCCGTGAACAATTATGAAATATATAGCCAGTCTAAATCTTCTTCGTCGTTTTGATAACGGCATAATTCGGGCGCGTTTTCGAAGAAATCTTCGTCGAGCGCGTCTTCGTCGATTAGTTCCATATTTTCGACGTCGCGAAAACTTGTCGGCTCGACGCTTTCCTCGTCGTTTTTTTCTTGCGTCGCCCTGATTAAACGTTTCTTTCGATACCAAACTTCCAATTCGTCAGGGTCGATTTCGCACAACTCTAGCGCCGATCGGAGTCTGTTTGCCAAACCATAGGCGGAATAATTCGCTTCGACGTAGAAGCCGTCGGCAATTTTTATCGGACGAATAAAAGGATAGTTCGCTAGGTCGTCGATAAAGTCGGGCTTATCTTGCGCCCCGAGGCTTTGATTTAATTTGCTTCTCATTCTTTGGGGGCGTTCTTCGAAAAGCCTTGTCAAGACGACGACGTAAAGTTTTGTCCAGTTGCATTTTCCGACGAGCGTTTCGCCTCGATAACGACACAAAACGGGATTCGTATGCGCGATCTTTCCCTTGGATTCGCTGAAATTTAAACGAACGTCGCCTTCCATAGGGACGTAGGCGTCTAATTCCGCGCGTTCTTCGGGCGTCTTTGCGTCGTTCCCGTCTTTTCGCTCCTCTTCAAGCTCTTTTTTCCGTTCGCCCTTTATCGTTTCTCTTTTTTGAACCCAAACTTCGAGATCGTCAAGCGCGGCGCCGCATAATTCAAACGCCAATTTGATTTTATTGGCGATTTGATAGGCGGAACCGTGCGTTTCGACGTAAAAATCGCTCGAAATTCTCGCGGGCGTTCTGAGATTCTTTTTGTTTTTTTTGTCGGCGAAGTCCGGCTTTCTGCCCGCGCCGAGACTCTGGTTTAGCTTGCTCTTCATTACAGGGGCGTATTCGGCAAAGAGTTTGGCGATTACGTCGGCGTAAAGTTCGCTCCAATCGCATTTTTTTGCGATTTCTTCTTTTCGGTAGAAACAGGAGACCGGCTTGGCGAAGTTGAGTTCGTCGACCGCGAGGGGAAACTTTAGTTTGAACGCCCGATTTGACGTTTCAATTTCGGGCTTCGACGCTTCTTTCTCGGACGCGTTTTCGTCCGTTTCTTGCGTTTCTTCGCAGTCGTCGTAAACTTGCAAGACGTCTTCTTGTCGTTCTTCCTCTTCGCGCGTCGCCACGCCTAGAGGTAGGTAGTCAAACGGATCGATTAGCAAGACGTCGGCGTCCGCTTCTAGTTCGTCTTCTTGCTTGAATCTCCATTTTTTGCCGAATTTTTTGAATTCGGGGTAGAATTCCAGCGTCTCTTCCAATTTTTCGGCAGTTACGAACGTCGCGTCGACAAGTTCCTCGACGCTCTTTTCAAATTCTTCGTTCGTCGCCCAAACGCGCGTTATTTCTTCGCGAACTTTTTCTATTTCCGTTAGTTCGCTCGGCGTTTTTTCGAAATAGCGCGTATAATGCGAGTAATTTGTAAAGAAGACGCGCGTTCTGTCGCATAAGAAGCTCGCGTTGAATATTCCACAGGCGACGAGCCAGTCTTTGTTTTTGTCGAACAGCGCGGAATAGTAGATTATTTTGCAACCGTTTCGGAAAATTTCTTCGGACGTCTCCTTAATTCGGTCGATCGTCCTTTTGTTGATCGGATAACATACGCCGTTAAAAGGTCGTATTAACCCGGCGACGATATCGTCGAGTTTTTCGTCCGTTAGCTTCTCAAATTCCGCCCCGGCAAGGACTCGTAATTTTCGCGCGTCTTCCGCGGACTTGAGCTTGTATCCGTCTTTGGCGAAGAAGCGGAGAAGAGTCGACCCGATAACGCGACGCGCGGTTTTTTCGTCTTTAACGCTCGTCGTGTTCTTTGAGGAGTCGTTTTGGGGGACGTCGTTGTTTTCGTCGCTTTTTTGGGGTAAGACCAGATTTTCGACGCGAACGCCCGCCTTTTCAAGGAATTCGATTACTTTCGACGTGAAAAAACGATCAGCTTCGTCGCCTATCGCGTCTTCGAGATAATCGCGAAATTTGTTAAATTGTTTTGCGTCGTTTATCGCCAAGCCGTTAGGAAAATACTTGCGTAGGATTTCGGCCGTTTTTTGTATAATTTCTTCCGGGGAAGTCGTTTTATCGCCGCTGTAACGTCGCATTTTTTAACGATTCGTTTACTAAGATTAGAGAAGGGGAGTTCGCTTGAATTGCTTTATTTCAAGACGCCGCCCGTCTTTTGGCGACGGACGGCTTTTTTCGAGCGTTTTTGATTGAATTTAACGTCGGCGTTCCGTCGCGTCAGTTTTGAACTTCAAAACGTTGCGTAATCGTGGCGGCGTTCGTTTTTCCTTCGACGCGCAAGGCTACTCGAGTCGGTTTTCTCGGGACGCTTGCGTCGTTTTCTCCGACGATCTGCTTTTCCGCGACGAGTTTGATCGTCTCGCCCGAGGCGTTTTTGGCGTCGACGCGCACGACGGCGCCGGAAAGTTTGACGTTTACGCCGCCGTTTTCGGTCGCTTCGATTTCGATCGCTTCGGGCTTTTCAAAGGAGACCAGCGCCGTTTCAAAATCTTCGGTCGCGCCTTCTTTGAACGCTACGACGTCGCGAATTTCAAAATAGCCCGGATCGTCGCCCGAGGCGCGTTTGTATTCGAACGCGCGGCGTATGGATTGCAACGTCGGAACGGCGTAAGCGGAGGTCAAGTCGATTTCGAATTTGTCGAGTTCGTCGGTCAGGTTCTTTTCGACGACGACTCCGCGCGCTTTTGCGCCCGTCGACTGCAATTTGCCCGCGATCATTGGGACGGGATGTCCGAAAGAATTGAGAAGTTGACCTTCGTATCGTCGCCCGCTGAACGTTCGCGCCGTGTAGGTTTCCCCGCCGGGATCGCGACTGACGTAAACGGCTTGCGAGGCGTCTTTGGCGTTCGTGCCCAGAATCAGCGAATAGGAGCCGACGTCGTTATGATTGTGCATTTCGTTGTTGTGTCCGCCTTTGAACGCGGCGGCGAAATACTTGCCCTTGGCGTCTTTTGCGGGACGGCAGATCAAGACTCCGGCGTCGGGAAAGTCCGTGCGAATCGGAAGAACGAACTTTTCAGCGGACGCGTTTTCCTCAGCGAACGTAATTTCCTGATCGTATCCGAAGGAAGTCGCCGTAATCAACGAGCCTATTCCAAAGTTTTTGCCTAGTCCTCGCGATTCGTAATCGACGTAGCCGTAGTTCTTGAGTCGGCTCAAATATCCGACGTAGAGCGCGGAAGGTCGCGCGGTCGGCGAGCAGTCGGCAAAGACGGCGAAATTATTTTTGTCGATTTCAAGGGTCGGCGCGTAACTCAAGACGGCTTGCGTGCCCGGAAAACGGAAGAAATCGACGGCGCCTTGCGTTTCGACGCGAACGCGCGCGCCCATTTCAATATAATTGCCGTAGCCGTAGTCCCAATATCCCATTCCTTCGGAACAATATCCGTCGTTGGTGAATCCTTTCATAAAATATCGTTCGGAGAAATACTCGGCTCCGGCGACGAATAGGGCGCGACGTTCTTTCGAATCGACGACGTTCAAGGCGGTCGCGACGGTTCCGTTATGGCATACGGCGCTCCAGTTGTTTGTGGTTCGCACCCACCACATGCCTTGCATTCTTGCGTCTTTGAGCGATTTTTCGTAAGGCGCGAGAATACGACGTTCCAATTCCGCTTTGACGCGCGCGACAAGCTCGGGATTCAGTTTGTCTTCGAGAAGATTGACGGCGATCGCGATTTCTCCGCCGGTTAGGGTCGAGCCAAGGTCGGACCACATACCCTTTTGATCGTATACGGTCGCGTTGGAATCGTGCGCGGGCAAGACCCACGACGGCCATTCGCAAAGGAATTCGAGCGTTTCTTCGAGCGGCTTGACGAATCGTCCCTTGTTTTCCAACGTTTCCGCCAGCGCAAAGACGTTAACGCGCGACGTCGTTTTGAAAAACGCCGATTGATAATTCGAACGGTTGCCGTTGCGATAATATTCTTTGTAGAGCGTTTCCGATAGATCGGGAATCGGCTGTTTTAACAGGTCTTCGGCAGTTTTAAGAACGTTCGCGCCTCGTCCGCTTGACGCCCATTCTTCCCAAATAGCGCGTCCTGCGGCTCTTGCTCCGAAACTAGGCGCGTCGGGCAAAGACGCGGCGATTTCTTTCGCGCGTTCGGAAATCGCGTTCGTTTCCTCTTCCGAAGCGAAGACAGAAGTCGAAATCGTAAGCGCCAAACACGCGCAAATCAAGCGCGGCGCCCAAGATTTTGAACGATAAAAAAACATAAAATCCCCCTTTCGACGTCCTTAGGACGTTGGTATAATTGCCTGAGATCGACGTAGCGCGATAAAATCAGACCGCGCCTAGTCGATTTTAACAGACGCGGGCGCCGTCGTCAAGTCGCGCGTCCCCAACGAAGAAATTTCGTCGTCGTCGGACGGCGTATTGGCAAAATTGACTAAACGCAAGAAATTAAGGATAGATTCAATGACGCAGCATATCGGCACTAAGTGCGTTCAGGCGGGTTACCGAGCGAATAACGGCGAGCCTCGTCAAGTTCCGATTATTCAAAGCACGACGTTCCGTTACGAATCGAGCGAAGCGATGGGCAAATTGTTCGATTTGGAAGCCGCCGGTTATTTTTACACGCGTCTCCAGAACCCGACGAACGATATGGTCGCGGCGAAGATTTGCGCGTTGGAAGGCGGAACTGCCGGCATGCTGACGTCTTCGGGGCAAGCGGCGAATTTCTTTTCGATTTTCAATCTTTGCTCGGCGGGCGATCACGTCGTCGCGTCTTCGGCGATTTACGGGGGCACGTTCAATCTTTTCAACGTGACGATGAAACGAATGGGAATCGATTTCACGTTCGTCCGTCCCGACGCGACGGAGGCGGAACTGAAAGCGGCTTTTCGTCCGAATACGAAAGCGATGTTCGGGGAGACGGTCGCGAATCCGGCGCTCGACGTTCTTGATATTGAATTGTTCGCGAAAATCGCGCACGAAAACGGCGTTCCGCTCGTCGTTGACAACACGTTCCCGACGCCGGTCAACTGCCGCCCGATAGAGTGGGGAGCCGACGTCGTTACTCATTCGACGACGAAATATATGGACGGGCACGGCTGCGGCGTCGGGGGCGCGATCGTCGATTCCGGCAAATTCGATTGGTTCGCGCACGCGGACAAGTACCCCGGCTTGACGACGCCCGACGAAAGTTATCACGGGATCGTTTACGCGGAAAAATTCGGGCAGGGCGGCGCGTTCATTACGAAATGCACGGCGCAACTAATGCGCGACTTCGGTTCGATTCAATCTGCGATGAACGGGTTTCTGCTTCATATGGGCTTGGAATCGCTTCATTTGCGTATGAAGCGCCATTGCGAGAACGCGCAAGCGGTTGCCGAATGGCTCGAAAAGCACGACAAAATCGGCTGGGTCAATTACTGCGGGCTCAAGAGCAGTCGTTACT
>JAZUGM010000230.1:0-3915 GCA_045641205.1 Thermoguttaceae bacterium | reverse complement strand
CGTATATGTATAACTGCACGGTGACAAATAACGAGGCGAAACAACATGGGGGAGGTCTTCACGTCGGCGCGCGACTTTACGTCTATAACGGGATTATCGCGGAGAACAAAAGCGGTCAAGGAGACGGGGGCGACGTTTATTCTTGGTCGAGTACGGAATCGCGAACGCATCTTGTCAACACTCTTGTTGGCAACGGTTCTCATCTTACGGGCATAGATTATTACGCGACGTCCGGCTCAATTATTGGGGACGCGGAGAACCCGGTCGACGTCAAATTTACCGACTCTGCTAACGGCGATTATTCGCTTTCTCCGTTCTCTCCTGCGATCGACGCCGGGGCGACGTATTGGACGGTTCCAAAAACCGATTTGCTCGGGGCGCAACGTATTCAGGGCGGCAAATTGGACTTGGGCGCCTATGAATACCCGCAATCGGAACCGACGGGGCGCGTTGAAGAAACGCCTTCGGTTATCGTAACGACGACGGCGGACGTCGTCGATCCTTACGACGGTCTGATTTCTTTACGCGAGGCGGTCGCTTACGCTTCCGACGGCGCCGTCGTTACGTTTGATCCCTCCGTTTTCGAAGTCGGCTCGACGATTCGATTCAACGGCGCGCAGATCGATCTTAATAAATCGTTGACGATCGACGCGAGCGCTCTTTGGGACGACGTGAACGCCTCGCCGGGCTTGACGCTCGACGGTTGCGGCGTGAAGAACTTCTTCTCCGTGTCCAGCGGAACGACGACGAGTTTCAAAGGTAATGCGTTTGTCAACGGTTATTCGACCGGCGCGGGCGGCGCTCTATGGTACGACGCTGACGTCGTTTCCACGTTTGACGGTTGCGTGTTCGAAAACAATTCAACGCCGACGTCTGTGGATAAAAACGGCGGCGCGATAATGTTTTGTAGCAATAACGATTCTCGTTCTTCGTTGACCGTCATCAATACGCGATTTTCCAACAACGTAGCGCGTTATCACGGCGGCGCGATCTCCGTCGGATCTTATGCGACGGTGAAATTCGACGGCGTTTTGTTCGAGAAGAATAAGAGTACAACCCAGAGCGGCGGCGCGGTTGGGGTCGGCGAACATTCGACGGTAACGATCAACAACAGCGAGTTTATCGAGAATACGGCGTCGTCATACGGCGGCGGTCTATTTGTCGAGGATTACTCTTATTTGACGATCAACGATTCTATTTTTTCTGGGAATCGTGCAAATAATAACGAAGGCGGGGGACTTCGTGTCGATCCTTACTGCGAGTCTCGCCTGACGAACGTAGAATTTGTCGGCAACTATGCGCGTTACTCCGGGGGCGGCGCATACGTTTATTCTTCGGGTTCTTCCAGTTCCGCCCGTTCAACGTTGACGAACGTAACGTTTACGAACAATAACGCCTCAAACGACGGGGGCGGTTTATACGTAAGCGTCAACGGCGGTTCGGTCGACATAGCGGACTCGACGTTTAAATTGAACAAAGCGGGCTACGGTGGCGGATTATACGTTGCCTATGGCGCTGTAAATCTTTCTGACTCTGTTATTTCCGACAACGTAGCGTCGTATACCGGGGGCGGTTTGCGCGTCAATAGCGGCGCGACGGTCAACGTTTCCAACGTGGAGATTACTTCGAATCAAGCGTATTACTCTGGAACGGATAGTAGAACGGTTTACGGGGGCGGAGTATACAACGAAGGAACCCTTCGCCTGACGAATTCGCTTCGAAAGCGATCAAGCAGTATGAGTTACAAAAAGGGTAAGTCGGTCGTTCCTTCAAAGAACGCGAGTGTTAAGGACGATAACAAGACCGTTGTGGGCGTCGTTGAAGAAACGGCGGTCGTGGCGTCGTATGAGGGATATTGCGGTCCGATACCGCCCCCAAACGAGCTGGAAGAGTATGAACGCGTTTATCCCGGAGCGGCGTGCAAGATTTTCGATATGGCGAAGGTCGAGCAGAAAATGCGTTTGGATATAATTGCCGCGACTCGTGAAGAAAATATGACGAATTGTAAAATCAAGTCGACAGGACAAATTCTTGCGTTCTTGGTTTTTGTTGGCGTTATCGGCGCCTGCTTCTATGCGATATATAGCGGAATGGGAAATGTGGCGGTTGGGATGGTTGCCGCGATAGCGGCGGGATACGGCGTTCGCGTTTTTGCGCCGAAGAGTTAGTTTGAATTTTGCGACTGACGACGACGTTTCGGAGAGACGACAAACGCGGCGCTAAATCAAATGGGATTCCGTCAAAAATCAAAAACGTCCCCGGCGCCGAAGGGAGAAATCTGATCCCCAAGTCTCGACCTAACGCGTTCAAACGCGGCTTGACCGACGCAGTGCCCCGCGTAATATCGCGTTTTCCAATCCGCTAGCCGCGCGGCGATATTATCTAACGCGTCGTCGCTAATCGTCGCGTTTTGACTTGGAATCATCAGATGAAAGCCGCCGATCGCGACGTCGGGCGCCTCGCCTAGAATTTCTACGCAACGATTCATAATATTGACGATCCCGCGATGGGCGCAACCGACGACGAGTATTTTCTTGCCCGATCGGGAAGTTATTAGTAAATTCTGTTCGTGAAGAAAACGATCGTTGCGATAAGACGCGCCGTCCTCTTTTTCATCGCGTTCAAAGAGCGTTTTGTTGGCGTCCGACGTTAGTTCCCGCGTCGAGACGTCGGAGAAGAGCAGGGCGTCGGAATCTAGCGTCGTCGTGCCCGAATTGAGGCGTATTCGCGACGAATAGCGCGGGTCTTCGTCGTATTTCGGCGTGCCAATATCCTCATAGACGCCCGACGACCTTAACGCGTAATAGGATCGAAACGCGGAGGGCGTCGCGTAAACGAGCGCTTGCGCGTTTTCGTGAAAAAAAGTCGCCAACCCGCCCGTATGATCGCGATGACCGTGCGACAAAATCAGCGCGGAGACGTCGGAAATATCGAGCCCAAGACGACGCGCGTTTCGCGAGAAAAGCGCGGAAGCGCCGACGTCAAAAAGACGCGACTTGCCGTCTTCCTCGAGAAAAAAAGACAGACCGTGTTCCGATTCAAATTCGGCGCTTGACGAAACGTCGTCGACTAGTACGGAAATTCGCATAAAAACTCGCCTCTAAACTGGGAAAGGGGCGCCAAGAGGACAAAAAAACGTAATATTCAGCCGTTTGAAGCGAGACGCACTAGTACGTCGCGCTTTAGAAGCGACGCCTTTAAGACGTAGCCAAGGCGCCGCTTCAAATTCCATAAAGACGACCGTTTGTCGCATAAAATAAAAGTTCGAAGAAAATTTTCCGCGTTTCCGGCGATTATGATTTTAGGCAAACGTTACGCCGTCTGTTTCTTAGCGACTTGTCTACGCTTGGATTCGGTCGGAATCAAATTTTCGACAAAATTCTCGACGTCAATCAAGGAAGGCGCGGTTAAGGCAAATTGACAAGCTATGTTCAAAAGTTTGAGATCGTTCAGCTTAGTCAACAAGTTGCTTAAACGTTTGGAAGTTTCCTGAAAACGCAACGAAGCGACCGTCTTGATCGTTTTGATTTCGCCCTCGATTTTTCCCTCTCGTTTTCCCTCGCGCATTCCCTCTCGTTTTCCCTTGCGCATTCCCTCGCGCATTCCCTCGCGTTTTCCCTCGCGCATTCCCTCGCGCATTCCCTCGCGCATTCCTTCAATTTTTCCCTCGTCTCTAAGTACGTCTAAAATCGTTTTCATACTCTTCTCCACTTTTTTGTTTTTAACGCTCAGTCGTAACGATTCTAATTCTCTATGAGTCATCGGACGGTTTGTCGCTGAAACAACGTAATTAACGGACGCTTTGAGGCGCTCGTCGTCCGCTTCCGTCCAGTTTTCCATTTCTCCTAACGCGCTAAACAACGTCGAGTAATTCTCCGGCAATCGTTTTAAACTAGCAGAAGCCATTGACGCGAC
>JAZUGM010000229.1:0-10557 GCA_045641205.1 Thermoguttaceae bacterium | reverse complement strand
TCACGAATTACAAGCGTTTCAACGTTCTGCCCGAAGATCGGCGCCTTCCGCTCTCCGTCGGCGATTTCGAGCATTTTGAATCGTATATTACCGAAGACGACGTTCGCAACATCGCTTCTTTTGGCGTCGAATGCGTTCGTCTTGGATTCGATCAAGTCGTAATAGAAGAAAAGCCGGGCGTTTACCGCGAGCGGATTTTCGCGCTAATCGATCGTTTTATCGAGAATTGCGAAAAATACGGTCTGAACGTCGTTCTCAACCTTCACAAAGCGATCGGCAATTATTGCGACATTCAGGAGAAAGTCCAATTACTCGACGATTCCGGCTTGCAAGACCGATTTGTCGATTTATGGATCGCCTTTGAAAAACGCTACGCCGACAAGCCGAACGTCGCGTTCGAAATTCTCAATGAAATTCGAAACGTCGACCCGGAAAAATGGAACGCGCTAGCAGATCGAACGCTCAAAGCAATTCGCGAATTGAACCCTACGCGCAAGGTTATTCTTGGAACGATTAACTGGAACGCGCCCGATAAATTGAAGGATATGCGCCTATACGACGATCCGAACGTAATTTATACGTTCCATTTCTACGCGCCCTTCGCGTTCACGCATCAACAGGGCGTCTTGCAAGCGGGTCCGCTCTATTACAATCGGAAAATGGCGTATCCTTCCGACGTCGAGCCCTATCGCGATTACGAGCGTTACGTCAACGGCGCAAAGAATCCAATTCCGAACTTCGAACGAATCGACAAAGAATGGATGCGCGCGCAACTTCAACCGGCGTTCGACTTTGCCAAAGCCCACCCCGACAAAATCGTTTGGCTCGGCGAATTTGGCACGATTCGCCACTGTAAATTGGAATATCGAGAGAACTGGATGCGCGACGTAATTTCGCTAATGAAAGAAAATGAAATTCCCTACTGCGCTTGGAATTACCTAAGTACGCCGAACGACGGCAATCGGTTCAGTCTAGTCGACGACGACGAACGTAAGATTCTTTCCCCAACGCTTCTGCGTATTATTCAGGGAAAGGAATGAACCGCGCTATGACGACCAACTACACGACGAATTCCAATACGACGTCCGACAATACGACGACGCTTTCTAACGACGATCGCGCCAAGTCGCCCCTTATTTTCGTTTCGGCGGGCGATCCAAGCGGCGACTTGCACGTCGCGCGATTAATTGAGGCGTTAAAAAAACGTATGCCCGACGCGCGTTTTATCGGATACGCCGGTCCTCAAACGGCGTCGACTTGTTGCGACGTGCGATTCGATCTGACGAAATTATCGGTAATGATGTTGTCGCGCGTCTTCTCGCGTTTGCCGGAGTACATGCGCCTATTGAATCGAACCGACGCAATCTTTCGCGACGAGCGCCCCGATATGGTCGTCGTCGTCGACTTCCCCGGTTTTAACTGGAAGATCGCGCAAAAAGCAAAGAAATTCGGAATACCCGTCGTTTACTTTATGCCTCCGCAAATTTGGGGCTGGGGACAATGGCGCGTTAAAAAGATGCGCCGTTACGTCGACTTGGTTCTTTCGTGTTTCTCCTTTGAAGACAAGTGGTTCCGCGAGCGCGGCTGTCGTTCGGAATTCGTTAGTCATCCGTTCTTTGAGGAGATTCGCAAGCGCGAACTCGACGTCGAGTTCCTCGAGTCGCTAGCGCCCGACGATTCGCGCTGGCGCTATTTGACGCTGTTGCCCGGCTCGCGCGATCAGGAAGTCGCCAAAAACGCGCGCGCGCTTCTGGAAACCGCGCGGAAAGTCTGCGAAGTCGCGCCCGACGTTCAGCCGGTCGTCGCGGCGTTTCGCGAGTCGCATGCGGAGTTTGTTCATAAGGAACTAGCCAGCCTTGGGCTTGAATATCCCGTGTTCGTCGGAAAAACGCCGGAATTAATGAAGGCGGCGACTTGCTGTCTCGCCGTCTCCGGCTCCGTTTCGATCGAGTTGCTTTCCTTCTGCAAGCCGACGGTTATCGTCTATCGAATCGATCGACTCGAAAATTTTGTCCTGCGATTTTTGAAGCGCGTGAAATATATCACGCTGACGAATATTCTCGCGATCGATCGCATTGAAGGCGAGACGCCCTTCTATCCGAAAGGATATTTGCCTAAGTCGACAGCGCACACGCCGCGCGAGCGCGAACTGATGGTCTTTCCCGAATATATTTCGCCCGACGACGTTTCCGACCAAGCGGCGGCAGATTTGCTCGATTTGTTAAACTCGCCCGAAAAATTGGCAAAACGCGTCGCCGAACTCGAAGCGTTAAAAGGCGCCGTCGATTGCGTCGAGAGTCCGATCGAAGAGGCGGCGTCGAAAATACAAGCGGAATTGGAACGTTTGCGCGCGTAATTTTCGCAAAATCTAAAAAAAAGACGCAAGAACTTCAGAAAACGCTTGATTTTCCATTTCTCGCGCGTTACAATTTGCACAAGCGGCGAGTCGTTTCGCCGCGTCAACCCTCCTTTACCCGAAACATAGGTTATCGTATGCGTTCGCCATTAACCAAATTATTCGCTTTAGTCGCGTGCGTCGCGCTTTTGAGCGCTACGTCCGCTTTTGCGCAAGACAAGATTCGAACCGTTATTATCGACGGACAAAACAATCACAACTGGGCGGAAACGACCCCCTATTTGGTCAAAATTCTGGAAGACGCCGGAATCTTTGAGGTCGACGTCGCGACTACGCCGAAACAAGGCGAAAGTGTCGCCGATTTCAACGTCGATTTCAGCAAATACGATCTCGTCGTTATGAATTACAACGGCGATCGCTGGAACCCTGAAATGGAAAAAGCGTTCGTGAAGTTCGTCGTCGACGGCGGCGGCCTGCTCAGTTACCACGCCGGAAACAACGCGTTCCCCGGCTGGCCTGCTTACAACGAAATGATCGCCTTAGGCGGCTGGGAAGGTCGCAACGAAGACAGCGGTCCTTATCTTTATCTCGATAACGACGGCAAAGTCGTTATCGACGCCGTTGAGCCCGGCGTCGGCGGCGATCACGGTCCGCAATGGGCGTATCCGATCGACGTGCGCGAGCCCGAACACCCGATTATGAAGGGCTTGCCCAAGCGCTTCCGACACTGCGAAGACGAACTCTATCAACGTCAACGCGGTCCCGCGCACAACGTCACCGTTTTAGCGACCGCCTTCGCCGTTCCTGAAAAGCGCGGCACGAACCGCCACGAGCCCTTGATTCTTACCGTTCCTTACGGCAAAGGACGCGTCGTCAACAATATGCTCGGACACGCCGGCAAACAATGCGAAAGCGTCGACTTTATCGTCTTGTTCCAACGTTGCGCCGAATGGGCCGCGACCGGCAAAGTCACCCAAGAAATCCCCGCCGACTTCCCCGGCGAAGACGAGCCGACTTTCCGCAAATTGTTCGATAAATAATATTGAGCGTTTTTTGGAAGTTCTCTAAGCGAAAGGAACGCGACGTTTTAAATCGCGTTCCTTTTTGCGTTTTGGCGCCGTAACTTAGCGGAACGCTTTCACGTTTTGTAAGAGTTCCGAAATATTCTGACCAAGGTTTGCGTTTGAATCGCGCCGTAAGGCGCGCGTGGAAGCCGCCGATTACATATCGGCGGACGCCTTCATAATCAAAAAACGGTCGATTTTAAACGAACGTCGTAATAACGGATCGTCGCGTTTTTACCGCGCCGTTGAAACGTTTTTTATTTTTCCTCGTCGTGTGATCAACGTTTTGCGAACCGACGCCATCCGCCGGTATATAACCGGCGGCTTCCACGCCCGCGTCTTACGACGCGGGGTTCCGTTTGTCGGTTCTCGCGCGGCGTCTTGATTCAACTAACCGCCGAATTGTATTCGACGATTTTCCAAAAATTCAATCGGTAAACGCTTACAATATAACGGAGTCAATTCGTTCCAACTCAAGCGTGGAAATTCATTTGCGGCTTGTCGTGAACGCTTATGTCAAATTTGATCCTTATGAAAGAACGCTATGAAAAACTATTTCCAATTATTTAACGCCGGGCTGTTTTTATATGCCGCGTTGTTGTTTAGCGCGCCAATCTTTGCCGACGACTCCGCAATAAAAATCGCTTCGAACGGCGCCCCGGCGGTTAAAATCGTCTTACCCGAAGCGCCGACGCCCCAAGAGCGCAAAGCCGCCGACGAACTCGCCGATTATCTCCGCCAAATCTCGGGCGCGTCCTTTGAAATTCTCGACGAGACGACGTTTGACGCAAAAAACGGCGGCGCGATTTTCGTCGGACAAACGACTGCGGCGCGTAAAATCGTCGATTTCGACGCGCTCCGTTCTGAAGAAATTCGATTGCAAGCGCTCGAAAACAATTCGTTAATTTTGGCGGGCGAAGGAACGCGCGGGACGCTTTACGCCGTCTATTCCTTCCTACAAGACGTTTGCGGCGTTCGCTGGTGGTCGTCTAAAGAGACGTATGTTCCGCAAAACTCCGAACTTGCGACGTCCGGCGACTTAAACGTTCAATACTTCCCGCCCCTAATTTCGCGCGAAGTCTATCACCGGGACGCGCGAACGCCTGAATTTGCCGCGCGAATGAAGCTCAACGGGCACAACGTCGCCATACCCGCCGAATTGGGCGGAAATATGCCGATTCTCGGCTGGTGCCATACGTTCGACTCCCATCTGTCGCCGGAAAAATATTTTCACGATCACCCCGAATGGTTTTCAGAAATCGACGGCGAACGAACCGATTATAATTCGCAAATTTGCGTAACCAACCCGGAAGCGACGAAAGAAGCGATCGCCAATATTTTGCAACGGCTCCGCGAAAATCCCGGTACGTAAATTATCGACGTCTCGCAAAACGACAATACGCGCTATTGTCGTTGCGCGACTTGCGAAGCGTTCAACAAGGCGGAAGGCTCGCCGATGGGCGCGCATCTCGCGTTTGTGAATCAAGTCGCGGACGCCGTAGCGGCGGAATTTCCCGACGTCTTAGTCGAAACGCTCGCCTATCAGTACACGCGCCAAGCGCCGAAAACGATCCGACCGCGCGACAACGTCGTGATCCGACTCTGCACGATCGAATGTTCGTGGCTCCGACCCGTCGACGACCCGCAAAACGAAAAGTTTTTGCGCGATTTGAACGATTGGAAAAAAATCGCCAAGCGCCTGTATATTTGGGATTACACGACAAACTATAGCGACTACTTAGGTCCCTTTCCGAATCGTCGCTCCCTTGGTCCGAACCTGAAAATCTTCGTCGATTCGGGCGCTATCGGGCTATTTGAAGAATCTGAAGGCGACGATTTTTGCGAGATGCGCAACTGGGTCTTAGCGCGGCTCGCGTGGAATCCGTCCCTTGATCCCGAGGCGCTCTTCGACGAATTTCAGCGCGGATATTACGGCGAGGAAGTCGCGCCTTTCGTCAAACAATATTGGGACGTCCTAATCAAACGCGCCGAAGAGGTCGACTTATACGCCGGGTGTTTCAGTTGCGACGTCGGACAATGGCTCGACCTTGCGACGCTTAACCAAGCGACGGAAATTATGACGCAAGCGGTCGAGACGGCGAAACGCGTCTACGGCGAAGACTCGGCGGAATTGCGACGCCTCGAAAAATCGAAAATCGCGCTCGATTCCGTCTGGGTTCGGTATTATTTGACGCTAAAATACGAGTCGAAAAGCAAGAACTTGCCCTTTGGCGGTCCGATCGATCCGGCGGCGGCGACGGAAGAATTAGCCGCAAAATGCGCGCGGTTCGAATCCTGCTCCTTCGATATTGGAGACTCGCGCCCGGCGAGCGAATATTACGCCCAATTCAAGCAGGGGTTCGACGCCTATAAGAATCCGCCGGAATTCTGCAAAGATTACGAGCCGGGCGAATACTTGATTTGCGACGCCGCCTCCTTCGTCAACGTCGACGGCGCAGGAACCCTTGTCGACGACCCGGAAGGTTGGAACGGAAAATCGGTCGAAATGGGAACGAAAGTCGATTGGAACGTCCAACAACGTCCGCCGATTCAAGGTCGTTATCGCGTTTTCGCCTCCTTGCGACTCGAGGGCGCTTTGCGCGAAGGACGAGCCGGAACAATGGGATTTTATTGTCAAAACGTCGGCGAGGTCGCCGATAGTTTCCCGATTAACGCGCAAGATTTCCTGCTCGATCCCAACGACTCGAATTCTTGCGAATACGATCCAAAATTCCGCTGGTTTGACGCGGGCGTCGTCGATTTCAAGCCGGGCGCCTATTTCTGGTTCGCGCACGCGCACAACGACGACGTTAAAGCGATTTACGTCGATCGCGTCGTACTTTTGCCGGAAAAATAACGTCAAACTTTGCCTTCTAACTAACCAACGCGTAAGAACCCCGCCGAAAGGCGGGCGCGAAAAGCCGCTCGTTACATACGAGCGGAAAAACGCCGCGAAACGAACCGAAGCGACTCAAAAAAACGTCGAAAGAAACAACGGAAAAAACTTGACGTCAGAAATTCCGTCAGGTACAATCAACACGGGCGTTCTGACGCGTTGTCGCCCCCCCCCTTCTTCCCTATTGAACAAGGAAACCCAAATGCCTATTTCCAATGAAGAAGCCGCTGATCTTGTTATACGTATATGCGAAGGCTATGAACCAACCGACGAGGAACAACGTCTTTTAAGCGAGTTGGAAGAACTGGATTTGTCTTTTGAACCAATCAGTTCCTTGAAAGGGCTTAGCGGGTTAGTAAATCTACAATCGCTTGATTTAGACGGCACGCAGGTCAGTTCCTTGGAAGGGCTTAGCGGGTTAGTAAATCTACAATCGCTTGATTTAAGCGGCACGCAGGTCAGTTCCTTGGAAGGGCTTAGCGGGTTAGTAAATCTAAAATCGCTTGATTTAGACGGCACGCAGGTCAGTTCCTTGGAAGGGCTTAGCGGGTTAGTAAATCTACAATCGCTTTGGTTAAATAACACGCAGGTCAGTTCCTTGGAAGGGCTTAGCGGGTTAGTAAATCTACAATCGCTTAATTTACCCGGCACGCAGGTCAGTTCCTTGGAAGGGATTAGCGGGTTAGTAAATCTACAATCGCTTAATTTACGCGGCACGCAGGTCAGTTCCTTGGAAGGGCTTAGCGGGTTAGTAAATCTACAATCGCTTGATTTACGCGGCACGCAGGTCAGTTCCTTGGAAGGGATTAGCGGATTAAAAAATCTAAAGATTTTAAACATATCAGGAACGACGCTTGACGCGATCCCCCAATGGTTAGTCGATAGAAATCTACCGTTCTTTACTGATGAACCTTATGGGATTAAATCGGGCGTCTATATGAAAGACGTCCAACTTTCCACGCAACCTGCCAGCCTCTTTTCCCAGCCACGCGAGTTAATCGAGGCGTATTACAACGAGGAACAAATCTCCGTCAACGAGGCGAAAGTAATTTTTTTGGGAGACGGCGGAGTCGGTAAAACGTATACGATTTATCGAATCGAACACGACGGAAGAGCCCCCGAAAGTACGGAAACGACGCCGGGCGTCAGCATTACCAAATATGAACGCCCAGACAAAGCGACGATTAATTTTTGGGACTTTGGCGGTCAAGAAATTATGCGCTCGATGCACCGTTGTTTTCTCACGGAGCGTACTTGTTACGTGGTAACAGTGAGTAATCGTTGGTCAGAAGTGACGAGGCAAGCTCGACGTTGGCTGAAAAACATTGAAAGTTTCGCTCCAAAGTCGAAGGTTATTCTTGCCGTAAACCAATGGGAAGGCGTTTCCGTTTGGGATTTAGATAGAAAACGATTAAAGGAAGAGTTCTCTAATCTTGTCGACGTCGTAGAGTATACGGCAACGGATTCGGAGGACATTGGACGATTAAAGCAAAAAATCGAAAACGAAGTCGACAAATTGACCAGCGCCAAAATGAAGTTGCCGAAATCTTGGGCTGAGATTATGAGAAAACTTCGTAATATGCCGAACAATTCGGGCAATTCTCGAAATTATATTACGAACGACGAGTATCAAGAAATTTGTAAGAACGCCAAGTTACAAGCCGTCGGCGATATTTCCACTTGGTTGTTGGAATGGTTTAACGACCTTGGCGTTTGTTTCAGTTATCATAAAGACGCCAAAACTAAAGAGACGTTAAAAGATTACAAGATTCTCAACCCGATATGGCTGACGAACGCCGTCTACGTTATCGTCAACGACGGAAGAAGCTCCGCTCGACAAGGTTTTATTAATCACGAAAGGTTGTCAGAGATATTGGAACAGCCGAAAACGTGCGTCGTCGAAGGGCTGAAATATGATAAAAACGAACTAAACTTCATTTTGGAGGTTATGCGCAAGTTTCGCTTGTCTTTTAACGGCAAAAACGGGCAAGAATTCGTACCTGCGTTATGTAAAAACGAAACGCCGGAAAACCTTTGCCCGACGAAATTCAAGACTCGCGTTCAATGCAAAGTTCGATACGATTATTTACCCGATACCGTCGTGCATCGCTTGATGGTCGCCTGCGTCGAAGACCTTAATCTTGATTTCTCTAAATGCTGGTTGAAGGGGCTTTGTATCGACGAGCGCGTTCTTTGCGGCTTATTTGCCGTATGCGATATGGGAAAGGACGACGACGTTTTATCGATCGACGTCTATCAAGTCGGCGTCGACGAACCTAAAAAACCTCAGGCGCCGCAAGCGTTGTTGCGCGACTTGTTAAGTAAACTTGAGAAGATCAACGGCGAGTTAAATCTTAAATCGACGACTCGGATTTGTTCTAAAGACGGCAAGAAGTCTTTTCGGTTGAAGTATCTTCTTGACGCCTTAAACAAAGGAAAGAAAGATATTCCGGCAGACGTTGACGGAGAATGTTTTGAGTATAATATTCAAGAACTCTTAGGGCAAGTGTTTGACGACGCGTCCAAAATAGATATTTCTAAATTGGACGAAAAAGAAAGAACGCGCTTTTTTAACGAGCTTGTTCAAAAAAATCCACAACTTCTTAAGCGTTATCAGGAGGAATTGATGAAAAAAGCGCCGACAACAGTCATTAATAATTCAACTACCGTCAATAATTTTGGCAACGGAAATTCAACAAACACTAGCAAGGGAGGCGTCGCTGTCGACAGTCCTTCGTCAAACGCCGACAGTACGATGGAAGTTGCACCGTCGGAACCGGGACTTTCGGAACAACTTGCAGAATTTAAAACTGAGTTAAACAAGTTGGTCAAATTGAACGAGGATCAAAGCGAACTCTTAGACGAAGCGATTCAAAAAGTCGTCGACTGTCAAAACGAGTCGAAAAAAGAGCAGGAGAAATCTAGGAACGGTTTCAATAGAGTCGTCAGAATCATTGACGCTTCCGACAAAGCGCTTGACGTCGTCTCGAAGGTTACAGAAATCGCCGCGAAGTTGGGATTGACTTTTCTTCTTGGTTGAATCGTCGCATTGGAATCGCGCCGTAAGGCGCGCGCGGTAAGCCGCCGGTTATATACCGGCGGAAAACGGGGCGTCGATGCGGTTCTAAACGTCGATAAAAACGTCGTCGACAAAATAAAACGACGATCGGATCGAAAATCTACGCTCCGCGCGCTCCAAACGTTTCCGCTCGTATGTAACGAGCGGCTTGTCGCGCGCCGCTTGCGCGGCGATTCTTGCGCGAAGTTTATTCTGAAATTAACCCGTCGTTTGGAATCTTCGCATAACGTTGCGCGAGCGTTTGCCTAAAAACAAACGTCCTGCGGTGATTTTCCGTAAACGGTCATATGCGGAAAGATCGCGGCTACGTTGACGCCAAAGGCAAAAACACGAAAACACCCTCTTTTCAAGACGCCTTCGGGCGTTATAATGCGGTCAATCGGCGAGGCGCGCGCTTGTCCGACTCAATTCGGGGGAGTCGACATTGAATTAGCCCTAGACGACTTGCTTTTTTACCGAAAGCGGTTTCGCGTAACGTTTTGATTTGAACGATTTTTCGTCTTCAATTCGTCGGCGTTCCCTCTTTCCGAGTCGTCGACCTTGTTTTTTGGGCTCCTAGAACGGACTTGGCGCGCCTCGTTTTTTTCTTTACTTTCGACTCGATTAGTTCAAAATCTGCGGTAGCAAATGGAAGACGCTTCTCGTTTGGTTCTTTTAGAAAAATTGGAACGGTTGTTTCAACTGTTTGACGCGCAGCCTTGCGTCGTCGCTTTTTCGGGCGGCGTCGACAGCGCGACCCTTGCGAAAGCGCTCGTTCTTGCGTCGGCGCGTTCAAGTTTCGGCGGCGTGAAACGAAGCGGCTTGCGACGCGCCGTCGGAATATTGGCTGAAAGCCCTACCCTGACGCTGAAAGAACGCGTCGACGCGCGACGGATCGCCAACGAAATCGGAATCGCGCTTCGAACGTTTCAGTCTGCGGAATTTGACGATCCGCGTTTTACGGAAAATTCGCCCGAGCGGTGCTACTGGTGCAAAAAAACGCGTTTTGCGGCAATGCGAGAAATAATCGCGCGAGAATACGGCGCGAACGTCGCGCTTGTCGACGGGTCTAACGCGGACGACAAGGGCGATTTCCGACCGGGAACGCGCGCGGCGCGCGAGACGGGCGTTCGCAGTCCGTTCGCCGAATTAGACTTCGCAAAATCGGAAATACGCGAACTTG
>JAZUGM010000228.1:0-5553 GCA_045641205.1 Thermoguttaceae bacterium | reverse complement strand
TACCGGATTTCCATTGATGCTCGGCTTTCTATTTCAGCGTCTACTTCAACTCCACGCCGTCGTATTCTTTGAGCAGATCCGTCAAATACTTGCGCGCTTCCGCCAAATACTCGTCGACGTCCTCTTCCGATTTTAAAATTTTCGTCTTAAAGACGACTTGACGATTGCGCGCGGCGTATTTTTTCGGCGTTTCAGCAGGTTCCGGGATTAGGCTCGACGGTTTTTCTTCCGCAAGCTTCTCGATTTCTCGGCAAAACTCGTCTTTCGCCTTAGTCGTCGACTGCGCGAACCCGTCGAGCGTCGCCAAATCGTCCGTTTTTTCCACGAGCGCGCGTCGTTTTTCAAAGAACGCCTCGGCGTTTGCGAGGACGTCGGAACGATCGCGCTCGGACGGCTCGGTTGCTTTTTTCACGGCGTCGGCGCATTGATTCACGAGGTCGAGCAGTTCGGCGCGCTTCGCTTGAATCAGTCGATTATGCGCGTCGCGAATCGTCGACAGTAGCGCGCCGTACTTCGGAACGGCGTTATAATTAAACCGCCCGCTTACGTCGAGCATAGATCGCAACGTTTTGATCGCGTCCGTCGCGTCCGTTTCGTTCGCGTAATATCCGCTCTCGATTTCGACGCGGAGTTTTTCGAGCGTATCTACCGCGTCGTCAAAGATTTGACGTTTGCTACCGTCGAAGAAGTCCTCGACCCTCTGCGCGGCCTCTTTCTCTTCGTCCAATTTGTCGGCTTCGTCGACGACTCCGGAGATCAACGCGAGCGCGTCCGTTTGCAACGCGAGAATTTTGCTGATCGACGCGACCGAACGTTCGAGAATCTCCTTGTCGGGGTACTTCTTGCCGACGTATTGGCGTAGGCGCCCTTCGAGGCTTTCCTTTCGTTCTTTAAACTTCTTTACGATATGATCGCGCAAACCGTCTTCGTCCTTCGGCGCGTCCATATAGTCGAAATATTCGCGCAAGAAATCGCGCGCTTTTTTGATTTTAATTTCCGACGCGTGCCGACGAACCGCGACGATCGACTTTAAGATTTCCGTGCTTTTGCGGAGCATATCCGGCAAATTCGGGTCGCTTGTAAGGATCGTTTCTCCGGCTCTTTTGATCGTGATTTTTTGCTCGCGCAGGAGTCGCGCGACGATCGCCGCGACGTCGATTTCGCGCCAGCCGTAGGGCGCCTTTTGGAACCTGCTTTGAACGTCCTCCATCGTCGTCGACTCTCCGAGGTTATTCCGCATTTGGAGAAATTCGAAAACCTCGGCGCTTGCCTCTTCGTTTGGATCGACGTCTAGCAGTTTCTTCGTCGCGAGTATTTCTCGAATTTGCGCGTCGTCGTTAAAAGATTGTTTTATCAGGTCGAATTTGCAATAAATCTGCGCGACGAGCGCGTCGAGCGCCTTGTCGATTCTAGCCTTGGGCGTGTTTTCCTTCAATTCGACGCGTTCTCCGTAGACGTAGAGAGTCGCGGCGACGATCTGCTCTTCCAGTTTTTCTTTGGCGGTTCGATCCAATTCGCCCGCTTCGCGTAGGTAGTCGTCGACAATGTTTTTCTTCGAAACGGACAGACTGCTTCGGTTCAATCCTAGCACGTATTTACGAATCTGTTCGGCGCGTTGCAAGAGCGTGAAATAAGCGTCGTCTTTGGGAACAAAGATCGCTTGTCCTAATTGCGAGGCGCAAATTAGCGCCTGTTCTGTTTTAGAATTTTCCTCGGCGTCGGGCGTAAGAAACCTCAATTTCATACCGTCGCAAGGGGTTTTGTAAACGTGCGAGTCGACCATACGTTCGAAGGGAAAATCGCCGTTTCCGCGTCGATGTTTTTTCGCTTGGTAAATATCCTCGTAAAGCATAGAAGCGACGCGCCGAGCGACGGTTCCGAACTCGACGGGCGTATTGTTGATTTCGCGTTGAACGTCCCGTTCTTCGTCCGTGAGGAAGTAATATCGCCCGCCGTTTTGACCGACGTAATTCTGCTTGAGCAAACGCTCGAGCGATTCGGTCGTTTTCTTTCGCAACGCGATTTTGTCGACTTGGATTTCGTCCGCCATAAGTACGACGATATTGTCGAGTTTCGGCGCGATTTCATTGTCGATATAGCGAATTAAATAGAGCAGTTTCAAGACGCTTACGTCGAATTGTTCGATTCCGTCGCCGACGTCGGCCGCAGTTTGACAACGTTCGATCACGCGACGAATCGAACCGTCAAGGAACGTGTGAACGGAGTCGTAAAACAGATAGAACGGAACGAGCGCGTATTCGTCCCTGTTCTTGATCGCTTGCGCCGCCTCTTGGAACCCGGAAAGCATAGAGCGTTCGCCGCCCGACATATGCTTTCCAACCGCGCCGTGCTTGCGTATCTGACCGAAGACCTCCTGCATTACCTTAAATTGATAGGGCGCGAATGGGAATTTATCGGCGAATTCCTGCGCGTTGGCAAACCCTTTGAGGTCGGCTTTGGACTCGGAAAAGATAAAGAGATTGCGTAGGACGGAGTCGTTTTTGTCGTAAAGTTCCTTGAGCTTGAGTTCGACGTCCTTTTTCTTCTGCAAGACGCGCTTTTGAATCACTTCGTCGACCGACGACGAAGAGAGGGAGAGGCACGTCTTGAACCGCGCGCGAATGCGTGAAAACTCGTGTTCGCGCACTTTGATAATTTCGTCGATCGCCTCCTGACCCGTACAGACGACCCAGACTTTGCCGTTGCATCTTGCGCCCAGTTCTTCGACGATCGACTGCAGATTCAAGAGTCGACCGACGTCGGCGCCGACGAATTGCCCCGCTTCGTCGACCATAAACAGGAGCCTGAAATCTTTCGGCTTGGCGTCGACGTATTTCTTGACGTCTTCGACAAAGCGCGCGATGCTGTAATTTACGTCCGCGTCCTCTTTCAGCCAACTCTCGACGTCCTCTTCGGACGCTCCCAGAACGTCGGCGAGCGTCGAGACGACTTGTTTTTTGTTAAACGCCAACGCTTTGCGCTGCTCGCTCCACTCCTTGCCCCTTTTTTCCTTGAACTTTCGACTAAATTCTTCTAATTTTCCTTCTTGTTGAAGGTACTGTTCCAATAGGGCGACTTTTAGATCGTCCCCATAGAAGCCGAGCCGCTTGTAAAATGTTTTTGCGAAGACGCGCAAGACGGCGGAGTCGTTCTTCTTCATCGAGCTTTCGATATCGACGTTGAAAAGAATCGTTTCGGCGGGCGTCTTGACCGATTTGTCGAAGTCAATAAATCCGCCCGGATCCACGTTCTTGGGATCAAATTTTATACGGAACCGATCCGCCGTTTTTTTGCCGTTGATCTCGCGGTTTTCGAGAAGATAGGAAAGCATTTTCAAGAAGTGCGACTTGCCGCTTCCGAAGAACCCTGAAATCCAAACGCCTATGTCGGCTGTCTGTTCGTCAAACGCGGCGGCGTAGCGACTGAAGAACGCGACAAAGTGTTTTTTTAATTCCTTGGTAACGACGTATTCTTGAACTTCTTGATCGACGACGCTCAAATCGTCTTGCTGGACTTTGACGACGCCATTAATGGAACGATCGATATTCTCTTGGAACATCTCTTTAATAATCATAGCGCGGTTCTCCTTCAAACGACATTAAACGCGCGGTAATACGAGTTTGGCGCAAGCAAATTGAACAATTTCAACGCGTTCCCGTCGAAAGAGCCCGGATATAAAACGAGAATCGGAACGCGAGAAAAATAGGGCTGCATCGTTTCCAAGAGCTTATGAACGCGCATAAACGGAAAGACGTCCCCCACGCCCGTAAGAACGACGACGCTTCCCTCTTGCGGCTCCTCTTTTTCGCGCATTTTTTGTATAAAATCTTCCGACGTGATCGCGGAATGGAGCTGTTCTAACGCGTAGGCGCTCCCTTCCTCTTTTTCCACTTCTGGAATAGAGTCGAGAATATCAAGGTCTTCGCAAATTTCTAGGAATAATTCATATAAATTGAAAACGATCAAACGCGTTCCGAGCGTCTTGTCGGCGCCAAGTCGCTCCATAAAAGAACGGACGATCATTTCGTCTTCGGGCTCGTAGCAAAAAACGCGAATGTTGACTTCGTTGCTCAGTCCTTTGCCCTTCAAAAAATCTTGATCTTGGACAAGGAATCGCAGTTTGTCGAGTCGTTTTTCTAGTTCGTTCAAGGCGTCGCTCCTCAATTTAGACGGTTGAAGGCGGGCAAAGCGATTTCGTCGCCGTTCTTTCTGATACGCTCTTCCAACCTTGCGTCAAGCCAGACGGGGTTCAAACGCGTTGAACGCGCGGAGTCGAGATATTCGTTTTCAACCAGAATTTGTACGAGAACCGATTTGATTCGCGCGATCGTCGAGTCTTTCCAGTTGCGGACTCCGTCGTCTTGCTCTTGTAGACGCGTGAAAAACGAATTGACGTCGATTCTTCTAAAAGACGAGTTAAACGTTCGGTATTTTTCGCCGATCACCGTGATCATAAATTCCCAGACAAGCCTGTTTTGTCTCATTACGGCGTACAAACAGATTTGCTTGGCGACACAGGAAGGACGCGTCGCGATCTCTCGCGCCAATTCGTCGTCGTTTAACGCGCGCAATCGGCGCAAACAGGCGCGCGCGACGCTTACTAGAGAACGTTCCGTCGGATATTGAAATAGGTTGTCTTTGACGATCGCTTCGACGATTTCCGCGTCCGCCAGACCTTCGGAAAACAAACGCGCCGTCGTTCTCGTCTCGTGAAAAAGGAACCGTTCCCTTGTCAGCGCGCCGTTATACGGAATCGAAGCGTCCATTAATACACCCTATTAAACGCTACGCTAAGAAACTTTGCGCGTTTTCCGTGAACGCTTACCAGAAAAGAACGCTCCGTGATCGTATTTGAACAACGCGTTTCATTGTTCAACCTCAACCGCCGCATTAAATGCGGCGGCTTACCGTGAACGATTACAAGACGCTTGTAGACTGCGGAAGAAACGGCGGTCGCGCGCGCGACGACTCCGAACGGTCGAACGCCGAAGACAACGTTCTCTAGCTTAAACATCTTGGATTCCCCATAAACGCGTCGACTTGTCGTCTTTGTCGCTTTGCTCGCTTTTACCGAAATTTTGCGGCGCAAAGAAACCTTTCGTCCGCCGTTAAAAGGCGACGTTAGGTTCAAACGCATACAAACGAATCCCGCTAAACTAAACGCTCAATCCTCCGTTAATTTGCGACGTCAGACCGCTCTTTAGACTGAATCCGCGTGCGGATTGTATCAAAAAAAAAAAAATAGGCAAGAGATTAGAGATTGTTTTCAATCAACAACTCAATTTGAGATGATAAATATTCCGAAAGAACCTTTTTTGCGGAGATTATTTGCACGTAATATTCCGAACAGGGTTTAAGGTTGGAATCGCGTTGACCTCAACAAAAGTTGCGTAATCGTTCGCGGAAAGGCGCCGATTTTCATTCCGCGCCTTTCCATTTTTGGGGGAAAAGTGAAAAATAAAAGATTTTGTAATATTTCAGCCATTTGAAGAGAAACATAAATTAGCGTGTTTCTCTTCGAATGACGTCGAGTCTCAAGAAATGTAAGCGTTC
>JAZUGM010000227.1:0-34369 GCA_045641205.1 Thermoguttaceae bacterium | reverse complement strand
GTTGAAAGTTTATAGCTTTTCGCAACCTTCAGACTCTAATTCTTCCGATATACGCGGTTCTCCGTAAACGAGAGTTTTTGGGTTTGTCGGATAATTTCGCTTTGATAACGGACGGGTTTCCGGCGGCGCCGATCCGCCCGTCGTTGACGGGCGGCTTATCGCGCGCGCCTTACGGCGCGATTCAAACGCGAACCTTATTCTGAATATTGCGTGAACGCATACGGAAAAGCAATAGGAGTTCTCGAGGCGAAAAAGGAAGCGACTTCGTATTACGACACGAGGCGGAACGAGTAGAAACAAAGCGTTTAGAGAAATGTTTGCGCAAGAATCCCGCCGACAGGCGGGCGCGGGGTTCGCCCAACGGGGCGGTTCTTTATTCCTCTTTGACCGCCAGACCGACCGCCGCTCGAATCGCGCCCCAAATTCGCGACGCAAGCCGCCGCCGTTTCGCGTCGCAAACGACCGCGCGACGTTGGCGAGCCGCGACGTAGCAACGAAGAACGGACGACAACGTCGCTTTCAATCCTTCGCGAACGTCTTTAGGAAGGTCGGCGCTTTCCAAGACGTCGCAAGCGCCCAGAGCCGCGTCGAGCTTTCCGCTTCCGTCTTCGGTCTTCTCTTTTAACGTTTCTTCGCGAAGCGCGTCGGCGAATCGCCCCACGACGCCCAAGGCTCTAAGCGCGACTTTGGGGCGCGCGTTCTTTTTCGGTTCACATATGCGTTAATCGAGTCCTCCGGCTTTCGACGCTTCTTCGATGGTCCATTGAAGCCAATCGACCATTTCGTCAAGTTCCGCGTCGTTTGCAGCTCGTCTCTTTTCGCGCAACCATAAAGGCGCCGCTTCCAACACGCGCCGCTTTAACGCCGACGCGCACGCGTTCTCTTCACGCTTTTGAACCGTCAAAGGAACGCTTCCTTGCGTTCCTTTTCGTCTTTTTTCTTTGCCCATTTTATCCCCCCTTTTCACGAACCCCCCCGCATCTCTTTATTATACGCGTCGGAAATCGATGCCAAGGGGTGATTGGGGCGGCGCGTCTCTTTGGAATTGTTCCATTTGTTTTGTCTATTTTCTGTATTTTAAAGTCAGACTCTTGAAATTGTCGGTTTGTTTCGTTATAATAGCGCGTGAGTTGGAGCGTCGCGTAACGTTCCCTTTAAATTTCCATAATCAACGTAAATTGTGTTTTCCTATGAAAAAAATGAAATTAACGACGTCGTTACTGGCGTTTCTCGCGTTGTTTGTCGCGCCGTTGGCGACGTCGCACGCGAAAGACTGGGGCGCGAAAGAATCCTTTGCGGTCGTGAACCCGGTCGTGCGTTCGGAATATGCGCAAGTTCAATCTTTATCGGGCGAATGGAGTTTTACGAACCAGGCGTCTCAGAACTATCGTTTGGGCGTCGGCGAAGGCGTTTGGGGCAAATTTGTCTACGACTGGTCGACCGCGCGTAAAATTAACGTGCCGGGCGCTTGGGAAGCGCAAGGCGTCGGCGAGCCCGCGCCGGGTAGAACTTGGGACTGCCTCTGGGACTGCGGAATGTGGGATTTGAACAACGTCTACGTAGGGCGCGCGCTCTATCGACGGACGTTCGACGTTCCGAAAGAATGGGAAGGCAAACGCGTCTGGCTGAAAATCGGCGGAGTCGCTTCGCAAGGCTATTTCTGGATCAACGCGAAACGCGCGGCGTTCGTCGAAACCTATTGCGGCGCTCGAAAATACGATATTACGCCGTTCGTTAAGCCGGGCGAAACGAACGAAATCACCGCGCTTGTTCGCAACGACGTTCCGTCTCGACTCGGATTGCTCGTCGTCAACGAAAAGTTCGGCGGATTTTTCCGGGACGTTGAGATCGAAGCGACTCCCGACCTTTACGTCGACGACGTATGGGCGCGCGGCGACGTCGCGACGCAATCGGCCGACGTGCGCGTTTACGTTAAGCGAACCGACGCAAACGGTCAAGCCGTTCCGTTCTATGAAGACGAGCTTTCGCCGAACGATCGCGATCAACTCGCAACGTTGCGCGCGAACGGTCTGAACGTTCAAGCGGACGCCGGACGCGCCTATTCGATCGAGAATCTCGGATCGGTCGAAGTTGCGATCAAAACGCTCGATGGCAAAGTCGTCGGTCGCGCGGAACAAAAGGGCGAAACGAAAACTTCCGCTATGGGCTTGCCCGAGCCGTTCCGTTTTTCTATTCCGATTCAAGACTGTCGACTTTGGACGCCGGAACAGCCGAATCTTTATCTTGCCGACGTCGTGATTAAAGACGCCGAAGGCAAGGCGATTCACGGCTGGACGGAACGATTTGGCGTTCGCGAATTGAAAGTCGTCGGTCGTCAGTTCTTCCTGAACGGAAAGCCGTACTTTTTGCGCGGCGGCGGGGATCACAACTACGATCAAATTAACTTGACGGAGCCGCCTAGTCGCGAGCGTTTCCGCGAACATTTCACGACGTACAAAGAAGCCGGTTTCAACTATATGCGTTTCCATACGCATAGCCCGTTGCCGGAATATTACGAAATAGCCGACGAAAAGGGTATTTTACTCCAGCCGGAACTTCCTTATTATCACGATGTGACTTGCGAAGGGTTTGAATTTAATCCCAAGCGCGATATGTACGAACTGTTCCGCACGAATCGACGTTACGTCTCCTTTGCGACTTATTCTTATGGAAACGAGGGCTATCTTGGTTCGCCCGTCGACGTTCAGCTCTATAATTGGGTTAAAGCTTACGATCCTGATCGTCTTGTAATTCACCAAGACGGAGGAACCGCCAATCGACCCGACGATTCCGACTATACCACGAACGGAACGAGCGGCGCTTCGATTATCAATCCTTGGCCGACCGGCGCGCACGACGACGTCGATCGTCCCTTCGTTGCGCACGAGTATCTTAATCTCGCGATCAAAATGGATCCGCGTTACGAATCGCGCTTTACCGGCGTTCGAACGCCGCCCGTGAGCGTCGACGCGTGGAAGAAAAAGCTGGAAAGCGTCGGTCTGAACGAGGAATGGGGCGCCGCGTGTATCGCCGCGTCGGAAAAATTGCAGGGAATTTATCAGAAACGCGGTCTTGAAGCGGCGCGTATCGATCCCGCTTGCGACGGCTATCTTTTCTGGTCCCTTGTCGACGCCTCGATTCCGCAAGGTTCCTGCGTCGCCGCCCAAGGTTATCTCAATCCGTTCTGGGAACCTCGTCCGAACGGTCTGCAACCGAAAGAATTCTATCGTTTTAACGGACCGACCGCGCTCTTACTTTCGACGGATCGCGAAGCGCCGATCCTTGTCAACGGCGACAAGCTGAAGGTCGAATTTAAGATTTCGCATTATGACGCCGCGTCGATTCCCGCCGGGAAGCTCCGTTGGTCGTTCGTCGGCAAAGACGAGAACGGCGCCGAATTCGCGCCGATTAGCGGCGAAGTCGACTTTGACGAAATTCCCGCCGGTTTCGCGGGCAAGATCGCTTCCGCCGAGATAGAAATTCCCGAAAACGCCGTCAAAACGCCGTCGGCGTTCCAATTTGAAGTCGCGATCGATCAGAAAGTCGACAATAGTTGGAGCTACTGGATTTTCCCGAAGCGCGAAAAACGCTCTTTAGCCGGATTCGCCGTTTCGCGCCAATGGTTCAACGCGTTTGACAAGCTCTATTCGGACGTCGAGAAAATCGACGAAAACGCCGATCCGAACGACGGAAAAATTTGGATTCTGTCCCCGAACGAACCCGAGTTCTATGTCGCCGTCGCGCAAGGACGACGCGTCTTCGCCATTTCGACCGCGTCGACTCAGCCGAACGTTTCGCTAGGCTGGTGGTCCTTGGGAACGCAAGTCGGCACGACTTTTGCCGATTCGCCCGCTTTCGCCGGTTTCTGCAACTCGCGCGATATGACCGAATTGTGGTTCCGTCTCGTTCGCGCGGGTGCGCCCGACTTGGCGTCGAAGCCGCTTGGAACCGCCTTTGAACCGTTGGCGGTCGGCGAAGGGCGCGACTCCTATTATTTGTACTTGGGACAAACGAAATTCCGCGACGCGAGCGTTCTTTCGTCCTACGCGCTTGATTTGACGCAAGACGCGCCTGAAGCGACGTCGTTGCTTGATTCGTTGCTCGATTACGTCGCAAGTCCCGCCTTTGCGCCGAAGACGAGCGCTTCGTCCTTGAAATTCACGACGTATCAAACGCCCGACGACGCCGTCTGGGGATTTGACAAACTCGTAAGCAAGACGGGCGATCAAATTCAATCGTGGAAGACGCTTTACGAAGAAGACGCGATTCAACTGAACGCGCGTCAACTCGAAAAAGGCTCCGAAGTCGTTTGGAAGACGAAAGCGATAAAAGACGCGTCGAAAGAGACGACGACCTTCGTTTTTGTCGGCGCCTTAGGATATTGGTCTGAAAAGAAAACCGAAGGTTTCGAGTTGAGCGTCGACGGCGTAAACGTCCTGAAGTTCGACTTGCCCGAGAGCGGAGACGCAAAAGTCGGCGAGAAGAACGAATGGAAATCGCAAGACGGAAAGGCTGGCTTGACTTTTGAAGTAGGGCGCGTTTCTATGCCCGGTCCCGATTACTTCGGCGTCTTCACGTTAGTCGTGCCGACGGAACTTGTTAAAAACGCCGACGAGGGCGCGACGATCGCCGTTAAGTCGTTAGGCGAAGGAAGTTATCGCTGGTTTGCCGTGAGCGACTATCCCGGCTTACGAGCGGAAAAAGAGGAAAAAGCGGAATAATAAAAACAACGCCTTCGACCTAAACGACGGTCGAAGGCGCCTTTTTGAACGCTTTTCGCTTCAATATTTTGAATCTAAAGATTAAAGAACGCCGATAAAATCGTCGATCGGCTCGTCTTCTTGAGGATTTTCGTTAGGCGCCGCGCCTTCGGGCGTCGGCGCGCTTTCTATCGGCGCTTCTTCTTGCGTTGGAACGACGCTCGGCGTTCCTTCCGGCGTCGCGATATAGCCGGAAACGCGCGTCAGCAATTTAAGTTGCGCTTCGACGTTCGTCATTGTTTCCGTCAGCGCGTCGACTTTCGCTTTCAAATCGTTGATCGAAGAAGTAATTCCTTCGAGGTCTTGCGGCGTGATCTGTTGGAACGGATTGTTGCGCGTTTCGGCGAGACCGTCGCTTTCGGACCAAGCGCCCGGCGTCAGACTCGTTTCGACAAAGTTCGGATCCGCCAGTCGGGGCGCTTCGTTGGCGGCGTAATTCGCCAACTGGACGAGCCCCGCTTCGCGCAACAACTGCGCCGCTTGATTCGCTTTTCGTATGCGCGCGGCAACGTCGCCGAGCGGCGTCGTCGCGTCCATAAAATTGGGCAGTCGATTTGCGGGCGGAACGCTAAACTGATCGGACGCGGCGTCGAACGACGGAACCGTCGGCGCTTGCGGCGCGTTGGACAACTTCGAATCGATTTCTTTCAGTTGCTCGAGGATCGTCGCCTGTTCTTGGCGCAAATTTGCCGCAAGCGCCTCGTCGCCCGGCTGAAGCGCGCGCAACGTCTGTTGAATTTGACGGTACTGTTGCGTCAAACCCTCCTTTTGCTCGCGCAACAGACCCGCCTCCGCTTCGGATATTTGCGCGCCGCCAATTCGCGAGGCAAGGACGTTCGAATCGAGCCCCGACGCGTTTAATATTTGTTCGCGCGAAATTCCCGCCGACGCGTTTGCGTCGAACGCGTCGCGTCGATTATAACCTTGAGTCATCGCGTTCATAGCCGTCGTAGGATCGTTCGAGGGAAAGAGTCCGGCTTGCAAGTCGCGCGCTTGACGATACGCCGCAAAATTGCCCGTCGTCGCTTCGAGACGTTGAATTTGCGACTGAATATTCGCAAGTTCGTTAATGATTTGACGTTGTTCGTTTTGTTCTTCCAACGACGTCGGCGTCTTCTGGAGGCGCGACTGCAACGCTTGCATTTGCGAACGTAGCGCCGCCAACTGCGAATCACTCGGGGAAGCTACATTCGGGGAAGTTACGTTCGGGGAAGCAACGTTTGGAGAAGCAACGTTTGGAGAAGCGACGCCCGATTTCGCTCCGACGCCTAAATTAAACGTATCAAGATTCGCATTCGGCGAAACGGGAGCGGACGCTTGGGAATCTGGCGTCGGAGTTTGCCCGACGGCGAAATCGCGCGCCGAATCGAAAACGGGTAACGCCGCCGTCGCGAACGCCAAAGCGCACGCGCCGCTAGTCACGACGCATAGACGTCTAATCTTCGTTTTTTTGCACGCCATAATTGATCCTCCGTTAATGAGTTGCTTCGTTGGGGCGGGACGCGACCGAACAAACTCGCGCCGTTCGGATTAATCTTATTATCGTCGACGCGATAAGCGACTCTAACAAGAAAAAACGAGTTATTATTTCCTTTTCCGACTTTGAACGGCACTCTTTTTAGGATTTTTTTGAAAAATTTTTTTATGTTGTTTATAACGAATTAGTAATCGTTCACGGAAAACGCGCAAAGTTTCTTGACGTTGCTTCAGTTTAGGACAAACATAGCGTAAGAATCGACGTTTATTCTGAAATTAAAACGCCGACTGGAAACTTTGCAAAACATTCTGCGAACGCCTATCGTAATTTCAACGGCAAATTATCGCGTCGATTCCGATTCGTGCGTTTGTTTGGAATTTAACGGGAAAATATGGCGATTAGGCAATAAAAAAAGCGCGCCGAAAAACCGACGCGCTTCTTCTCGATTATTTAAACGACCGCTATTTAAACGACCATTACGTCTTGCAGACCCCGTTTTAGAAATCGCCTCCGAAAGGATCCTCTTCTTCGTCGTCGCCGCCAAACGGGTCGGAATCTTCTTCGTCGTTCGTCGCGGGCGTCGTCGTTTGAGCTTCGTCTTCAGTCGCAAACGGATCGTCTTCTTCGTCTTCGTTCGTCGTAGTCGCGTCTTCTTTTTCCGTCGCAACGTCTACGACCGGCGCTTTTTCAGGCTCTACGACCGGCGCCTTCTTCTCGGCGCCTTTGACGGCTTCGTCTTCTTTATTTTGTTGCGCAAGAATACGCGCGCTCGCATCGGCGCAAGTTTCGCAGTGGCGCAACGGCTCGACCTGTTGCGTTTCGTGGAAACATTGGATCAAGCCGCTTTTGGACGCGAAATAAAGACGATCCGTTTCTCGGTTGAAAACTTGGAAGTCCGTGTTTCCAACGTCGAACGTCTTAACTCGCGCTCCGGTCGCACGGTCGATAATCGCGACGCGATCTAACTGATCGAACGCGTAAAGATAGGCGGCGGAAGCGGCGATCGTTCTAACTAAACCGTCCGCTTTCCAGCTTTCCGTTCCGTTCAAAAGATCGATCGCAAACATTTCGCCGGATTCCGTGGGAACATAAGCGGAATCGTCAAACGCGGCGATTCGTTCCGAAACTCCGTGTTCCGTTAAGAACGTCCAACGAAGCTGACCCGTAACGTCGTTAATGGCGAAGACGTGCCCCGATCGAGAACCGACCACGAACATACCGCCCTTGCGGCGCTCGGGCGCCAATCTCATATTTTGAAGGCTTTTGTCTTCCTCGACAAAGAAGGGCGAACTTTCAACGTCGTCGCGAGGAATGATCGAACGATTGCCGATTCTCGACTCGTTGACGTAAACGAAGTTCGGACGCGCTTGCAATTTATAGAGCAATTTGAACGGATCGTCGTCGCTGCGTCGATAAAGCCCGCCGATAAGAAGCCAGCCTTGGTTAGTCGTCCAGCCTACGACGTCAAGATCGTAAGACTGCGTGCCCAAGACGGGACGAACAAGAGAGGTTCCAAGAGAAGCGCAAGAGTACGGTTGCTTCTCTTTCATTGGCTCGATTAAGTATTGCGCGTTTTTTAAGTCGTCGCTAAAGCGGTCAAACTTCTCGTTAAATTCTTTTTCCGCCGCTTTCGAATCTTTCACCGCCGCGCGCATCAATTCCGTCGTCGCGTTGACCTTGAGCGCTTCTTGTTCCGCGCGAACTATCGGATACGACAGAATCCGTTGCGAGAAAAGAGGAACGTAAACTTCGCGTTCCGTCACGACGGGCGAGGAAGAAGGATTGCCTTGAAGCGTCGCTTCGTCAAGTTTTTTACCGTTGAAACGGTCGAGTATTACCATCTTCGTTCCGGAAAGAGCGACGACGACTTTGCTATTGACGCCCGGCGCGAGGAGATAACCGTCGCCTACGTAGACGTTCCAGAGTTCCGCGCCCGTTTCGGAATCAAACGCTTGCAAGAAGCCCGATTCCGTCGTAACGAACAGCGTTCCGTCCAGCAACGAAACCGTCGTCGCCGCGTCGCCGACTTCTTGAAGGGTCGCTTGAGCGAACCAAGCGCGCGTCAACCCTGCGGCATTCGCGTCTTTTTCAGCTACGAGTTTAGCGGGCGCTACTCCAATAGCCCAAGCGCTTGCCGCGCATAGAGCGCAGACGGATAGAACGGTCGCTCCGATCACAAAATGTCGTTTCATTCGAACAAACCCTTACTATGTTCCTTGACGCGCGACGCGCAAAATTTCTTTGACGCGCGACTTTGTCGCGTCGCAACGGCGATACTTAAACGGGGGCGATACTTAAACGGGATCGACTACCCGTCAAACCGCAGACGCTAAAACCGCAGACGCTAAAACCGCAGTTTTCTTACGCGGCGTCGCGCGCGTATTTCCTCGCGTCCCCTCGCTAGGAGACGGTCGTTAGGAGACTGAGCGACGAACGCGTAAAAGGCGCCGTTTTAAGACGATTCTACGTTCTACCGCTTTTTAATATGATAATATCAAACGTAGTAAAATGGAACAGTACAAACGTTTTTTTTTCAAAAAATTTCTCTAGGTCGAATAATTAAAGCGATTCTACCGTTTAAATAAAAATAATCGGCATATAAAAATAAGTCGTCACCCTTCGGCTCTTGAACTTTAGCCGTTTTTTTGCGAATAGTCGTATTGCGACGACTTTAGAGAACTAAACTAGAATATTTGGCTTTATCGCGTTATTTTGACTTCAATTTGCGTTTGAACGTTGGAAAAACAACGTTCTTCCCAACAAACCGTCAAACGCGCGCAATCATTCCAAACGGAAAAAACTTGTCGACGACGCTTTTAATGTTATTTTTTTTTGAGAAGGACGATTTTCTAGCCAGAACGGGAAAAAGACGCTTTTTTTTCGTTCCGCAGTGGTCGTGTTGGCGCCCTTCGAGTTGGTTTACTTTAAGACGGATGCGTTGTATTTATGTTTGTAGACGATAGCGGCGATTCTCGCCTTCGAAAAATTCCCGTCGAGCGTTCGACGATCGATTCCAATGAGACTCCCTTCGTCGCGAGTCTTCCGGAAACGATTCGCGCGTTTCGTCGCGCCGTAGGGTACGATTTGCGTTTTGCGCGCGTCGGTTCCTCGGCTTTTTCCGATTCGACGAACGAAGAGAACGAAGCCGCGCGTTCTAGGTCGAGCGCGACGACGATCGACCCTTTTGAACAAGTCGAGAGGTTTCCCGTTGGAAACGTCGCCGGATTCGAAGGGCGCGAGCTTGTCTTACGTCGCGGCGCTAATTTGAGACCGCAACTCGACTGGAGTTCCGCGTGCGAATTAGTCGCGTCTTTGGCGAACGTGTTGAGCGAGAACTATTCTTGGCGCGCCAAACTTGCGGAACGCGAAGGCGAACTTGCGCTTTGCGCCGTCGAATTGGACACGGAGGAAGCGCCCGTTTATTCTCGAGCGAAAACGTCGACTCGTCTCCGCGATATTTTACGAACCGGGGCGCGAGCGTTGGGAACCTACGACGCCGCTTCGTTAGGACTCTTAGATTCCGCGACGACTTCGCTCAAGACGCGAGTCGTGTGGGGATTGCCGGACGATCGTTATCTTGAACCGCCGCGACCGTTGCGAGGCGCGCGCGCCGAAGTCGAAGTTCTAATGGGAAACGTCGTCGTGTTGAACGACGACGCCGTCGTCGAACGTTGGAAAGCGCCGGAGGACTTTCCGTGTTCGGTTTGCGCGCCCGTCGTTTCGGAGTCTACGATTCTTGGCGTGTTGTGGTTTTTCTCTAACGAGCGTCAAGACGTCGGCGTCAGAGAACTTGAAACGCTGGGTTTGATTTCCGGTCGCGTCGTCGCCGAATTGGAAAGGGAGTCGCTTTGTTCCGTCTGTTCGCGGAACAAAAAACGGGAGGCGAAAAACGAGAACGACGAATTGGATCGCTTTGTCGATTTGCTCGTCGCCAAACGACGCGATTACGCTTAAAGTACGTTTGAGATCGTCGGTTTTTCAACCTCGTTTTCGCAGAGGTTGCGCCGCTAATCGATATGAAAAAAATATTCCCCCCTTGCGTCTATTTTTCGCGGCGCTATACTTAAGATTCACGTTCTTAGCGTCGTCTTGCGAACGCGTCGTATTTTGCGCGTCCGATTCGTCGTTGGAACGAACGCAACGCCCGTCGCGCTTGTCCCTCTTGCAAGGCGAGTTGTTTTGCAACGTTCAAGTCGTCCGAACAACGACGGGGTAATAATTTTTCGAACGCGTTTAGTGCGAACGTTCGAATTTGAACACAGATTTTGGTAAGAATATGTCCAAACCTCCGGCATTTAAAAAGAATCGCGTCAATCGTAAACGCGCCAAGACCAAGATTCGTAGCAAGAAGCAAGATCCGTTGAGCGTCAACGGCGAGCGTCCTCGTCCGATGTTTGTCGACTACAAAGACCTCGAATTGCTCAAAAAATTGACGAGTCGCCAAGGAAAAATTATTAGTCGTCGTAAGACCGGTTGCTCGGCCGTAAGCCAACACGCCGTCGCGACGGCTATTAAACGCGCGCGTTTTATGGCTCTTATGCCTTACGTCGGCGACTGATAATTAAGTCGATTGATAATTAAGTCGGCTGATTGCGATTTAACGATCGTTTGAGTCGCGTCGCGCTTATTGGTTCTTGATCCGAGAGATCGGAACGCCGGGTTTTGCGTCTTTTCGCGTTGAACGTTTCTGACGTCGACGCGTGAAAATGCAAAACCTTTGTTGTTTTAAGCGGACGGTCGTTTTTACCGACGCTGAGAGTTCTTTTTAACTGGGAGTCGCGGTTATGACTGGATTGGCAAGCGAAAAGGCGGACGTTTTAATCGAAGCGATGAAGTGGATTCGCGAACATCGAGGCAAGATCACCGTCGTGAAAGTCGGCGGTAGCCTTATGGAAGACTCGTTCGCGATGATGCATTTGTATACCGACTTGGCCTTTATGGAGACGGTCGGTATGAAGCCGGTCGTCGTTCACGGCGGCGGCGCCGCGATTAGCCAAGCGATGACGAAAGCCGGCGTTTCTCCCCGATTCGTTCAAGGGCGACGTTATACCGACGACGCGACTCTTGCCGTCGTGCGCGAGGTTTTGGCGAAAGAGATTTCCGGCTCGATCGTCGACAACATTAAATTTTACGGCGGCTCGGCGCTTGCGTTGTCCGACGCTTTCGGAACGAACGTTCTATATGGTCGTAAGGCGACGATTCAAGACGAATCGGGCGCCGACGTCGATCTTGGCTGGGTCGGCGAAGTCACGCGCGTCGACGTCGACAAAATTAACGAGTGTTGCGACAAGGGAATTATTCCGATTATTCCGTCCTATACGCTTGTCGACGACGAGGGACTGGGCGGCGGCGAGGGACGGCAAGGTCTCAACGTCAACGCCGACGTCGCCGCGACGGAAGTCGCGAAGCAGTTGCGCGCCAACAAGTTGGTCTTTGTCAGCGAAGTCAACGGCGTTCGCACAGACCCCGACGATCCGTCTTCAATGATCGATTCGCTCACGGCCGACGAGGCGCGCAAGTTGTTGGCGTCGGGCGCTATCGTCGGGGGAATGATTCCCAAAATTCAGTCGTGTTTGAAAACGATCGAACGAGGCGTCGAGCAAATTCACATTATCAACGGACGACTCCGACACGCGCTGTTGTTGGAAATATTTACGAGTCAGGGGGTCGGTACGGAAATCGTCGACAAACGTCCAAACGTCGTTGGGAAATGACGTTTCTATTCGTTTGTTCCCTTATTCGTCCGTCGTTCCTTTGAATTCTGTTTAAGCGCGTCGACAGGGACGCGCTTGACTCCTTAGACGCCTCGTTTCAATTTGACGTCCGCGCCCCGACCGCCGACGACTGCGGCGTTCCTCGCGCCGTTCTAACTTGCAATATTTGCGCCTACAGAAAGTACAAAATGGCTAGAAGTTCGCAAGAAATTATTTCGTTGTTTGACCAGTACGTAATTCCGAACTATTCGCGCTACCCCGTCGCTCTTGTGCGCGGAGAAGGTCCTTTTATTTGGGACGCGGAAGGCGTTCGATATATCGACTTCTTTCCGGGCTGGGGTTGCAATCTTTTTGGACATTGCCCTAAGCCGGTCGTCGAGGCGTTGAAGAAACAAGTTGAAAAGCTGTTGCACGTTCCGAACAGTTGGTATATGGAAGAACAGGGCGAATGGGCTAAGTTGCTTTCCGAGCGCAGTTTCGGGGGCAAGGCGTTCTTCTGCAACTCCGGCGCGGAAGCCAACGAAGCCGCGATTAAATTGACGCGACTTCACGCGCCCAAAGGCAAGTATAAGATTATCACGTTCCAAAATTCGTTCCACGGTCGAACGATGGGCGCTATTTCCGCCACGGCGCAACCGAAATATCATCAAGGGTTGGAGCCGATGTTACCCGGTTTTACCTACTGTCCTTACGGCGATTTGGCGGCGGTCGAAGCCGCGATCGACGACGAGACGGCGGGCGTTATGATCGAGCCGATCCAAGGCGAAGGGGGCGTCAACGTCCCGCCGAAAGGGTACCTTGAAGGATTGCGCGCTCTGTGCGATAAAAACGGGTTGCTCTTGATTTTCGACGAAGTTCAATCGGGTTGCGGACGCACCGGAGAATGGTTCGCCTATCAGCATTTCAACGTCGTGCCCGACGTGATGACGTTGGCGAAAGCGATTTCAAGCGGAATTGCGGCCGGCGCTATGTTGACGAAGCAAGAATACGCGCCCGATTTGCGCAAAGGCATGCACGCGTCGACCTTTGGCGGCAATCCGATCGCGGCGGCGGCCGGTATTGCTACGATCAAAATGGTCGAAGACGAAGGATTGCTCGAACGCGCTAAAGAAATTGAAAAGCGCGCCAAGGATCGTATGAACAAGTGGGCGTCCGAAATGGATATTATCCAAGACGTCCGCGGCGTCGGTACGATGATTGGACTCGAATTGAAAATCGAAGGAGCTTGTTTCGTTCAGCGTTGTATGGAAAATCGCTTGCTGATTAACTGCACGCACGGCAAGGTTATTCGACTTTTGCCGGCGGTCAACACGCCCTTCGACGTGTTTGACGAGGGACTGGACATTCTGGAAGCCGCGCTTAAGAAAGGAGCTTGATTATGAAATCGCCGCGACATATTTTGACGCTTGCCGACCTGAGCGTCGACGAACTGAAAACGATCCTCAAGATCGCCGAAGAAATCAAAGACGATTTCAAAAAGGGCGTCCGCGTTAGAAGACTCGAAGGCAAAGTCCTTGGACTGATTTTCGAAAAGATGTCCTTGAGAACTCGCGTTAGCTTCGAAGCCGGAATGACTCATTTGGGCGGCGGCTCGATGTTGCTCGAAGAACGTCATATCGGATTGGGAACGCGCGAGTCGATTCCCGACGTTTCCCACGTTTTGAGTTCGATGGTCGACTGCATCGCTTTTCGCGCCAAGAAGCACGAAACGGTCGTGGAGTTTGCGAAGTATTCGAGCGCGCCCGTGATCAACGCGCTGACGGACAAGTCGCATCCCTGCCAAGCGTTGGCCGATATGTTGACGATCAAGGAGAAGTTCGGCTCGTTTGACGACGTTAAAATCGCGTGGGTCGGCGATTCCAACAACGTAGCCGCAAGTTTAGTGGAAGTCTCCGCGATGCTCGGCGTTAAAATCGTCGTCTCTTCGCCGAAGAATCGTCAGTTTTCCGCCGAAGAAGTCGCGGAACTTACGAAACAACGACGTCCCGGTTTTGAGTATAGCCTTATTGAAGACCCGCGTGAAGCCGTTCAAGGCGCGCGCGTTATTTATACCGACGTTTGGGTCAGTATGGGGCAGGAAGCGGAAGAAAAGGAACGCTTGCGCGAATTCGCGCCTTATCAAGTCAACGCGGACTTAATGAAGCTGGCGCGCCCCGACGCGATTTTCTTGCACTGTCTCCCGGCGCGTCGCGGATTGGAAGTTACCGACGACGTGATCGATTCTCCTCAAAGTTTGATCGTCGAAGAGGCGGCGAACAGAATGCACGCGCAGAAGGGCTTGCTCGTTTGGCTCTTGGAAAACTGACGCAGTTTTGAGCGTCCCTAGGTTGGGACGCTCTTTTTTGACTTTTGACGGCGGTTTGAGCCTTGAGCGTTCCGCCTGTTCCGCTTAGTTTAGCAATATTTCGAGGCGTTCTATGTTTATCTCGCTTGATTGGATTTCCGATTTTGTCGACGTTTCCGACGTCGATCCGAAAGTCGTCGCCGACAAATTGACGATGGCGACGGCGGAAGTGGAAGGCGTCGAGACGTTGACGCGTTTTGTCGACGGAGTGATCGTCGGCGAAATCGCGTCCGTTGTTCCGTTCCAGACGCCCGAAGGAAAACCGCGCGCGTATTGCGAAGTCAACTGCGGCGCTCGCGTTTATAAGACTGTGTGCGGGGCTCCGAACGTTCGCGTCGGCTTGAAGGCGCCCTTTGCGCCCGCCGGAACGACTCTGGGCGAGAAAAAAATCGAAGCGTCCGAAGTTTACGGGCGTATGAGCGAGGGAATCCTTTGTAGCGCCGCCGAACTTGGTATGAGTTCTTGGCACGAGATAATCTTTGAATGTCCCGATTCGACGCAAGTCGGCGCGTCCTTCTCCGACTACGTTCCCGCGAAGGACGTCTTGATCGAGATCGACAACAAGAGTTTGACGCATCGTCCCGATTTGTGGGGACATTACGGATTCGCGCGCGAATTAGCGGCGATTTTCCATCGCGAATTGAAGCCGTTGCCTCGTCATAGCGTCGCGCAATACGACGATTTGCCGTCCGTGCCCGTCGCGATAGACGACGAGAATTGTTTATGTTACTCCGGAATCGTTTTTGGAATCAAGGCGGGTAGCGCGCGGGTTCCGTCTCCAATTAAAATGCAACGTCGTTTGCACGCGTTAGGACAGCGCACTTACGATCTGCTCGTCGACGTCACCAACTACGTCAGTCTTGAACTCGGACAGCCGACGCATGCGTTTGACGCGGACTTAGTTTCGAATATTCGCGTCGCGCCGATGGGAAAAGAGGGCGTCTTCAAGACGCTCGACGGGGTCGAGCGAAAAATGACGCCGGAAGACATGATGATTTGCGACGGCGACAAGCCGATCGCGATCGCGGGTATTATGGGCGGTCTGGAAACCGAAGTTACCGACAAGACGACGCGCGTAATGCTGGAATCCGCAAATTTCCGCGCCGCGCGCATTCGTCGAACCTCCGGTCGACTCGATTTGCGAACCGACGCGTCTCAACGTTATGAGAAGACGCAACCGCCCGCAAACGTCAAAGTCGGAACCGAACGCATTTTAAAGCTGGTCGAAGAGTCGGGCGTCGAATATAAAGTCGAATCGAAATTCTCGCTCGCGGGCGATCTGCAAGATTCTATGCGTTATATTGAATTGCCGCCCGGTCGTATGAATATGCTGGTCGGCGTCGATTTTCCGCAAGAAAAGACGCTGGAAATCTTGCGATCGATTCAATTTGAGGCGGATTTCCTGCCTGACGGAACGCTTCGCGTCGGCGTTCCTCCGTTCAGAAGCGCGAAAGATATTTCGATTCAAGAAGATATTGTCGAGGAAGTAACGCGAATCTTCGGTTTTGACAATATTCAGCCCGTTTTGCCGTCGTCCCCCTTGAAGCCGCTCCACGTCGAAGAATATATTCGCTTGGAACATCGCGCGCGACGTCTCCTCGCCGCCGGTTACGGTTTCCTTGAAACGCATAATTACGGCTGGTTTAACGATAATTGGACGAATAAACTCGGTTTCGAGCCCGGCGAGACGCTGACGTTGCTCAACCCGGTCGCGCCTTACGAAGCGCGTCTGCGCACGACGTTGATTCCGAATTTACTCGCGCTTGTGGCGAAGAATCGTCCTTTCCACGATTCGTTCCGTATGTTCGAACTTGGACATGTTTACTTCTTGAAGGGCGCCGTCGACGATCAACGCAAGCCGAAAGACAGCGCGGAAAAATGCCGCGAAGAGCGACGTTTGGCGGGCGTGAGTTTCGTTCAGTCGGGCGTTACGCTCGAGGATCATTATCTTGAAATTAAAGCGGCGCTCGAAGATTTGGGAAAAATCTTTACGCAAGAGGGCGATAAATTGCGATTTGTCGCGACGAAAGACGACGCGACTCCTTGGCAGAAAGTCGATTATTCCGTCGAAATCTTCTGCGGCGACGTTAAAATCGGCGCGTTGGGCGTCTTGGATAAAGCGACTTTGGCGATCGTTTCGCCCGAAGGAGGACAAGTCGTGTGGTTTGAAATCGAGCTGGACAAATTCCCAGGCTCGATTTACCCGGCGTATCGTTTTGTCGAACCGCCGAAATTCCCCGGTTCGTGGCAAGATTTTTCGCTTGTTTGGTCGCTTGATTCCGGCTATGAAGGACTTGTCGCCAAACTTGACGGATTCAAACATCCTTTGTTGTTAAATCGTTCGTTCCTGACGTCGTACAAGGGCAAAGGAATGGAGAAGGGGACGGCGAGTTATTCGTTCCGCTTTGAAATCGGCGCGGCGGATCATACTCTTTCCGGCGAGGAAATCGAAGACTTCCACCAGAGCTTCTTGAACTTCCTGAAGTCGAACGAAATTTCGCTTCGTTGACGAACGAGGGGAAGCGGTTGAAATAAGAAAGCGAACGCGTTTTATCGGCGCGTTCGCTTTTTTATTTTTTTAAAACGCAAGAACGACGAGAGAGGACGAACCGAAATCGCATTACCAAATTAATGGCGCAAATTAACGGCGCAATTAATGGCGTCAAATTAACTTCGCGCGTAAGTCAACGCGCGCTCGATGCGCTCGATCGTTTCGCCGACGGATTCGCCCGACTCCAAACGAACGTTTTCGCGAATCCACTCGTCGACTTTCTTTTGCGCGAAAATAACGGCGGTATGTTTGCGTCCTCCGAAGAAAGCGCCTATTTCGGCGAGCGCCGAACGCGTGTGTTTCCGCGCAAGCCACATTGCGACGGCGCGCGGATCCGCGTATTTTTTCGCGCGAGACGACGATTTCAAGGAATCGTCGTTCAGTCCGAACGTCTCTTGAACGACGCGTTCGACGTCTTCTAATTTGACGTTTCGATATCCGACGCCGGTTAAATCGGCCAACGCGACGCGCGCAAGATCGAGGTCGATAGGCGCGCCCGAAGTCAAGTGAGTCGCGTAGAGTCGATTCAAGACGCCCGAGAGCTGACGCGCGTGAGTCGCAAAGCGCGAAACGACGTAACGACAGACTTCTTCTGGAACGATCAAATTTCTTTGTAAAGCCGTTTGACGGAAAATTTGAGCGAGCGTCTCTCGTTCCGGCGCGCCTATTTGACAAACGACCCCGCTTTCAATTCGCGTCGTCAATTCGCCTCGTAATTTGGACAGCTCTGAAAGCGGTCGATTGGCCGAAAAAATCATCTGCACGCGCCGCGAACGCAGGAAATCGACCACGTTCAAGAGTTCCGTTTGCGTCGACGTTTTGCCTTCGAGGAAATGCACGTCGTCTAGCGCAAGCGCGGAAATATTTTTAAATCGATCGCGAAAAGAACCGTTTCCGCGCAAACTTTGAATAAAAGCCGACGTAAATTCTTCCGACGTCATATAAAGGGGCGGCTTGAGCCCCGGCAAACGCGTATAGGCTTCGCAGATTCCCTCAAGTAAATGGGTCTTTCCAACGCTTGTAGGACCGCAGATAAAAATCGGATTCATCGCGCCCGGTTCCGCGATCGCGACGTCGGCAACGCGTCGCGCCAACTGATTCGAATAGCCCTCGACAAAAGTGCGCAACGACGCGAATCGAACGTTCGAAGCGGCGTTTTCCAGTCTAACCTTCGCGGGTTCTTTGGGACGCTTCACGACGGTGAAGCCGTTGGCGTCGCGCAAGATTTCGTCTTCGTCGCCGAAGGAATTGACGGGCGCGGAACGACGAACGACCGAGCCTTTGGGACGTCCGCGTTTTCCGGGAACGCGTCGTATTGGCTCGCTTGCGTTTCGCGAAGACGCGTCTGTGAAATCGCCGACCGCCCACGCGACGCGTTCCGATTCTGAAAGGTTCAAATCGAGCGCGGGACGAGCCGCGTTCAGATTCGCTTCTTCAACCGAACGCTGAAGGGAACGATTAAACTCGTCCGAAAAGGAAGGCGCGACGTTTATTGGCGCGTTCATCGGCGACAACGTCGAAGGCGCGCCAAACTGCGCAGCGTTTTCCGGCAAAGGATTCTTACGAGGTCTTCCGCGCTTTCGTTTAGGAGGTTGCGCGTTCGTTCCGAAGGAGACGTTCGATTGGAACGCCCCCCAAGAATGATCGGTCAAGTTTGTCGGATAAGACGGCGCCAAAGACGCGGGCGTTCCGAAGCCGTCGGAGGGGGAACCGTAACTCGAAAGGAACGGTCGAGGGGGAACGTTCGAAAAAGACGCGTCAAAGAGGGGCGACTCGACGGAAGACGCCGAATAATCGGCGTTCGTTCGCGACTTAGGAGGACGACCCCGCCGACGTTTGGGAACCGACAACGACTCGACGGACGCGTTTTCGTTACGACCGGCGAGAGGAACTTGATTAATAGCGCTTTGACTAACGGGCGGAACCTGGGGGGGAACCTGATCGACAAACGGGACTTGATTGGCAAGCGGGAAGAAACTTGACTGTGCGGAAGACCGTTGCGCGACAAGCTCGCGAGACGAGGCGTCGAAGTTTTTGGCGCCGTTCCCATTGCCTGCCGACTTTGCTTCGTCCGTTTCGTTTTGCCCGACGTAAACAATTTTGACGGGTACGGCGCGACCTAACAAATCGTAAGCGACTTGCGCAAGAATATGCGTATAGGCGGAGCGCAACATACTGTAAAGAAACTCGCTTTTGACTTGAACGTCCAAAGCGTCGCTCGAGAAGTCGAAGCGCACGCCGACGCCGAACCACGATTGATACCGTTGTTCGCCAATCTGCTTACACAACGCTTCTTGAAACAGTTTTTCAAGGTTTGCGCTCTGTTTTTTTGCCATTGTCTACGTAACCTCAGGGGGGGAGGATTCGTCGTCCGAACGCCTCTACGCCCCGACGACGCGTTTTATTCTACATTTCGCCGTTTATTTGTCAAATTATCTTGACCTTCTTGTCCTATGTTTTGTCCCATTTTTATGAAGGAATAACCGACGTCTTACGCACGTTTTTTAAACTTTTTCTGAAATTTTTTTGTTTTTTTCTAAAGTTTAAAAGACGCGCCGATCAAAGCGACGTTCAACTTATTTTACGCTTATAGGCGTCGCGCGAGGAGCCATATAATACCCCCGCGGAACCGAAAGCGTTTGCAACGCTTTGCCGAGGGGCGCGACGTCCGACTTTACGCTCGTCAGCGAATCGAGCAAACCGATCGTTTCGGAATAACGCACGACTTGAACGCCGTCCTTACTTAAACCTGCCAACTTAATAGCCTCGTCGATCGCGTCGTCGATAAAACCGATTTCGTCGATAAGACGAAGTTCTTTCGCTTCGGCGGCGGAATAGATGCGCCCGTCGGCGATTTTTCGTAATTGTTTGTCCCGATCTTGTAATTCCGTCGTCGCGTCGTCGTTTGAAACGACGGAATCTTGCGCGACTTGAGGCGTCTCGACCGTTTCTTCTTGCGTCGTCGATTCCGTTTTGTTCGACGCGACGTTCTCTCCGTCGTTTTCGGCGTCGTCTAACGTTTCCGTCGGCGCTTCAGTCGTTTCTTCGACTGCGGCGGTAACGTTGACGCCCGCGATTTTAACGCGTTTAGAAGAGGGTTCGTCTTCCGCGTCCGCTTGACCGCCGTACCAAGGACGCCCCTCGCGAATCACGCTTAGAAATTGTTCGTAGGCTTCGTCGACCGTCTTTTGCCAGACGGCGGTTTCTTCGGGCGAGGGTTCCTTCATAAAATCGCCCATGCCTTTCAGCGGTCCGCTTGTAATCGCGTTAGAACGCACGCCGAGCTTCTTGCACAGTTCGGACGCGTTGTACATCGACACGATAACCCCGATCGAACCGGTTGTCGTCGAGCGTTCGGCAAATATCTTGTCGCCGACCGTCGACACGTAATAGCCGCCGCTCGTCGCAAGATCGCCCATACTGACGACGATCGGAATATCGCGCTCTTCCTTCAGTTTTCGCAACAGATGAAGATAATAGTCGCTTCCGGCGATCGTTCCGCCGGGCGAATTGACACGCAAAACGACCCCTGAAACTTTAGTATCGTCGCTAATCGTTTGGATCGCTTCGGCAAAGAACCCCGTTTCGTCGGTCTCGATGACGCCTTCAAGGGGCAAGACGACTATTTTACTCCCGGCGTCGTCGGAACCGCTAATTACCGTCTCTTCGACGGAACTTACGTCGCCTTCGCCTTTAAGCGAATACGCGACGAGCCCAAACGCTAGGAGAAATCCGAAAAAAAGAAAACCGCAAAAAACCGAAACGCCTACGAACGTCGTCGCCAAATCCTTAAAAAAAATCTGCCCGAAACTCAAGGGACGAAAAAGGGGCGTCGGAGGAAAGGGCGGTCGAAAAGGCGGACGTCGCGGAATTGCGTCGTTGGGAACTTGAGGTTGCGAAGATTGAGAATCGTCGGGTTGAACGTCGTTGGGAAGGGACGACATTGTTGAGGGACTCCTATTTCGTCGGCAATATCGGCGCGAATTCGGCGACGACGAAACGAAAGCGACTCCGCCGTCGTCGCCAAGCGGCGGAGTCTGCTAGAAGCGGCGTTAAAAACGAAACTCAGAACGTCGCTAAAAACGTCGCGTTGACTCGACAAACGCTCAAACGGCGGGAATGTCAAATCCCTTGCGTCGTTCGCGCGACCAGAAGGACGCGGCTTGTTCGTCGCCAACGATCTTTTCCGCGCTGGGATCCCACTTGATTTCGCGATTCAAACGCGCGGCGATACCGCAAAGGTGACAGCAGTTCATCGCTTGAACGTGCGACCACACGTCGGAGACGGGCTTGCCTCCTTCGCGAATGCAACGAATAAAGTTTTCCATATGTCCTTCGAACGGCTTGCCGTTGTACAAGGCGTCGAAGTCCGCTTGAGAAAACGCGTCTTGCGGAAGTTCTTCGATAACTTTGCCCTTGCAACGTCCGCGACTGACGTGCAAACGTCCCTTGGTTCCTTCAAAGAGAATGCCGTTTCCGTCGGGCGAACCGCTCGCGACGTGCATTTCGACTCCGTTCGTCAGCTTCAATACGATATCGAATTCGTGGCTGGTGTTGTAACGATTGTCGACTGTCGGATACCCGTCTTTGAACGGAACGGGGTGCTTGGCGTTCGTACCATCGACGCTTGTCGGACCGGTTCCGATCTTGTCGAGTCCCATCGCCCACAAGGCGCAGTCGATATGGTGCGCGCCCCAGTCGGTGAATTTACCGCCGGAATATTCGTACCACCAACGAAATTCATAGTGGCAACGCGTGCGCCCGAAGCGATTGTCGTTGTTGTTTTTGCCGATGAAATCGCCGTCGCCGAGGAATTCGGTATAGGGCGCCTGACCGAGGTACATATTCCAGTCAAAATTTGCGGGCGGCGCCATTTTCGGAATGTCGGTATCGCCCGAAGTCGGCGCGCCGCCAATATCGCAGACGACCTTCTTAATGTCGCCGAGCATACCCGCGCGAACGATCAGCGTCGCGAGCGCGAATTCGTTGTGTTGCGAACGTTGTTGCGTTCCGACTTGGAACGTTTTGCCGTATTTTTCGACGGCTTTGCGGATAATTTGGTTTTCTTCGAGCGTCAGCGTCAACGGCTTTTGGCAGAAGACGTGCTTGCCCGCTTGCAACGCTTCGACGGCGATCTTGACGTGCCAATGGTCGGGCGTGACGACGGACACAACGTCAATGTCGTCGCGTTCGAGAATTTTGCGATAGTCCTTGTACGTATCGGGCGTGATCGTCTGTCCTTTGGAATCTTTCTTTCCGATACCCGAACGAATCGTTCGCCCAAGCCCGTACTCTTCGTCAAGGTCGCAGATAGCGACGATGTCGCAAAGCCCGTTGAAACCGTGCGCGTTGCCTCGTCCCATACTTCCGACGCCGATACAACCCATACGCAGACGATCGCTAGGCGCTTGAGCCCAGACCGGCTTCGAAGTCTCAACCCACGGAATCGCGGACGCCGCGACCGCCAAAGCCGCAGAGGATTTCAAAAAATTACGTCGATTCATTGATTGCGTCATATTATTCCACCCAACTTACACAAACCTTAATGGCTCGTCTGTTAAAAACAAACGATAAAATAAACGACAGCTGAATAAGTAAAATCTGTCGTTTGTAGATTATACGCTTTCATTAGCCGATTCGTCAAGAGTTTTCACAAAGCGAAACGCATTTTGACGTTAATAAGAGAAGAATATAGAGATTGTAACGAAAGTTTTCAAGCTGAAGGTCTGACGCTTTAAACAAAAGAGCGAACTGCCAAAACGAAAAATGGAAAATTTAAAAAAGTCCCCTTGAAGAAAAATAAATATTTTTTATAATTCAAAAACGACGTCTAAGCGTTTTGCGCGCGTATTGGCGTGCGGAACCTTGCAGAGGCAGAGAGCGCGGCGCGAATGATGAGCGCGGCGTGCAATTCCCTCCCGGGGCGCTCGCGGCGTCTTTGAGCGACGAGAAGCGCGTTGAACGAACGTGCGAACAACGCGGTGGGAGCGCGTTTTTTCGCAGGTTTAGTTTGGCGAAGCGGTTCGCTTTTTTTGTTTTTTCGACGTTTTTGACCAAAAAACAGAGTGGGAAGCGTCTGGAAAAACAGCGCGGAAGTCTGACGGCTTCCGAAAAAGTCCGGGTCGATCGGCGTTGGGGCGCCGTAACGGTTCGTTTTACGACGTCTTATCGTTAGGATATGTGAGAGGAATTGTTATGTCTTTCGTTTGTGAAATTTGCGGCAAAGGTCAGATCATTGGTAATCACGTTACTACGCGCGGGCGCGCCAAGCACCTCAAGGGCGTCGGTACGAAAGTTACCGGTATTACGCGTCGCACCTATAAGCCGAACCTCCAAACCGTTCGCGTTTCTCTTCCGAACGGCGGTTCGAAGAGAATGCGCGTTTGCACCCAATGCTTGCGTTGCGACGCCGTTGTGAAGCGAATCGCGCACAAGCCGTTCCAGTTCAAGACGACGGCGTTCAAAACGGCGGCGAACGCCGCGAAGTGATTTTGGGCGCTTGATTGAATAGCGGCGTCAGGGCGCAGTGCGTTAGAATATTGTTCGTTAGGATATTGCGCGTTAGACGATCCGTCGGATATAGAAAAAGCGAGGGAATTTTATTCTCTCGCTTTTTTTGTCGGGACGTTGCGCTTGCATAACGAACTCGCCCGTCGACGGAAACACTCGCGCGTTGGCGCGAGCGGGAAAAAACGCGGCGTTGCAAAACGTTTGCGTTCGTCGGTCAAACAAACCGACGCCGCGCTTCATTCGTCGCGCGCTTGACGCGCGCGCAACACAAACGCGTCGATTCCTTGATTTTGACAAGCTAGAATTAATTTCTGGACGAATCCGACTTCCGCGTCGCGATCGCCGCGCAGTATGATCGTAACGTCTTTCGGTTCGACTTTGCGCACGACGTTAAGTATGTGCAATTCGTCGCGTAGCGCGCTTGCGAAAGACGTCGCGCTTAGGTCGTCGTTTTCGTCGATCGAACATTTTAGCGTTCCGAGAAAGACCGACCGATCGGCAAGCGCTTGAACGGTAATCTGCTCCGGGGGCGCCGCGTCGGGCGGTTGCGCCAACTCGCTTTTGGGCAAGACGACTTCTTCGCGCTGTTCCGTCTGCGTGAAATTCATCACGAGCGTAAAGAAGGAAATCAGCAGGAACACGACGTCGATCATCGACGTCATATTCGTTTCCGCCGCTTGAAGTTTCGAACAAACTCGTTTTTTCATTGTCAGTCGCCGTTGGTTGAAACGTTAATATTCGGGTTCAACGCGCGTTTTTTTGTTGCGGCGCCACGTTGGAAAAACGACTCATAAAATTGTCGCTTACGACGGAGACGTCAAGAATAAATCTTGCAAGTCGATTTTTAAGAATATCGAACGCGGCGAGCGAGGGCAGCGCGATCGCCAGACCGACTTCCGTCGTAAAGAGCGCCGTCGCAATACCTTCCGCCAATTTTTGCGGGGAAGGCGCGGCGCCGCCCGACGCGATCGCTTGGAAAGAAGCGATCATACCGACGACGGTTCCGAAAAGCCCGATCATTGGCGCAAGATTGCCGATGAGCGCAAGGTAACCTAGTTGATGTTCCAAGCGCATCGTTTCTTCCTGTTCGACGTCTTGCATCGCCTGCGTCGCCTTGTCGAATCCGCTCGGAAGGCGCGTCAAGCCGTTCGACAAGACTTTGCCGAGCAACGACTCGTCTTCTTTGACGAGTTCGTAGGCTTCTTGAAACTTAGAGTCGTCGAGCAATTCGCCGAATCGACGCGTCAAGTCTTCCGGGACGAGAACGGAACGGCGCAACGAAACAATATTCATTACGACCAGCGCGACCATCGTCAACGAGAGAAGCGAAAAGACCAACGTAAAGAACCAGCCGAGCGAACGAAACATCCAAGAGAGGTAGTTGTCGTTTTTCGGCGCCGTTTCGGACTCGCCGGACGCCGGAGCTTCGTCGGACGTCGCGGCGGACGCGGCGTCGTTTTCGCCGTTTTCTTGTACGGGCGCGGCGGTTGGCGCCGCTTCGTCGCTCAGTAAGTCGTTAAATAGATCGTCTTCTTGCGCGCGTAAATTCGAGGCGCAGACAAAGAGACAAAGCCCCAGCAAAGCAAGCGCGGCGAAGGCGCGTCCGTTCAAACCTAATCGCTGAAAAACAGACGTCGGCATTTTGTATTGACCCCCTGTTGATTCAACGGCGTCGACGCGCCGCGTAAAATTACGTTTCACAATTTTTTTAATTTAGTCTCGTCCCTCGCTTGGGGAGACCGCTATTGTTCTTCCACGTTAAAACGTTCGCGCAAAATAGTTTCCGTTTCGATCGCGCGGTCTTCTCGTCCGACTTGACGCCAGAGTCCGACGAGCGCTTGCAACGCTTTGACGCGTTCGGCGCGCGCGGTCGGATAGAGCAAGTCGACGTGCAAATAGGCGACGATCGCTTCTTCCGTCGCGCCGGAGTCCGCGCAAACTTCGCCGAGCGCGCCGTAAATCGACGCCTGTTGCAACGTCGCGCTATTGGGCGTCGAGGCGAGCAGGTCTTCGAGCGTCTTGCGCGCTTCTTCGTATTTCTCGCGTTTGGCAAGGACGCGCGCCAGTCCGATTTTTGCGGTCGTTTGGACGCTCAACGCTTCAAATTTCGAATCGTTCGTCGTCGAGTCGGCGACTTCGGCAAACAACGATTCCGCCTGTTCGAGGTCGTTCGAAAGGAACGCGACGTTCGCGCGTCCCGCTTTTCCGCGCGCGCGCAAAGAATCGGACTTCGATTCTTCAAGTTTCGCATAAAATTTGCCCGCGTCGCTCAATTTGCCCGACTTAACGACCAAATCGCCCAAGAGCGCGCACGCGTCGTAATACCGATAACTTTCGGGCGCCTCTTTAATGAACGCCGTCAATTCTTTTACGGCGTCTTCGACGGGCGCGGCGTCGGTCAACGCCAATTTTGCGCGACTCGACGCCTTCAACCACGCGATTTCCCAGCGAACGAAGTCGCGCGCCGACTCAAGTTCCGTCGGTTCGATCGCGTCGATTTTTTCGAGCGCTTCCTCGAAATTACCCACTTCAAATTCGACGCGCGCCGTCGAAAGTTCCAGCGGCTCGTCGAGGAACTGCAACGCGAGAACCTGATCGGGCGTAAGATTTTGCGATTTCTTTTGCCCCTTGGTTAGATACGTGAATTCAATTCCTTCGCGCGAACAAGAAACGAATTCGCAGTCAAGCGATCGTTCCGCAAACTCGCCCGACTTTTCTTGCGCGACGAATCGAACGGAATCTGCGCGCGCGCCGTTTGACGCGGCGAAACAAAAGAACGCGCTTGCGAGCGCCGCTAGGACGGTCGCTCGTTGAATTGTGTCGATCTTTTTCATCGTCTTCTTTGTCGCTTTCTATGTGCTTGTCCGAAAGTCGTTTACGTTTACGCCTTTGTTTTCGCTTATTGGGGCTTCGTCTACTTGGAAGGATTGTTTTTCGGCGCCGACGAATTGCGGAGCCCGACGGGCGTTTTTTCGCCTCGAATCTTTTGAAAACTCTTATAGGCGGAATCGAATTTTTTAAAGTTGGCTGCGCCCCCTAAGTCGGGTCGAGTCTGCGCCAAGCGTTTGAGGTCGTTTTCGGCTTCTAACGCTTGTTTCGCGCGTTCTTCGGCGTCCTTAATTTTCATAACGTAGAGGTATCGACAGCGCGTTTTCGACAAATACGCTTCGTAAAAGAGTTCGCGATAACGTCCGCCCTTATTGACCGACGGGGATAGGCGTTTGATAATTCCGTTCCAGCCCCAAACGAGATTCGACCCGCCGCGCTCGGCGCCGCCCACGATCGCTTTGACGTAATACTGCGAATCGACGCGTCCCCAGTCTTGGAAGAGACGCGCCGCCTCGATTTGAACGTCGAAATTGCTCGACGACGCGAGAATTGCTTTTTTCAACTGGTCGAACGCTTTGGAAAACGCGCCCGCGCAACGAAGACATTCGACGATTTTCAACTCGACGGCGAGGCGCGCGTTCGGAGTCGGCGCGAAATTGGCGTCGGCGTCGATTTTGCGCAAGATCGTTTGATACGTCTTGCCCGCTTCGGCAAAATAGACGATCGCCTCTTTCGACGGAGCGCTCAACGTCTTGCCGCTAAGACCGCGCCCCAACGACAGAAACGAGTCGGCGATCCAACGCAAGGAACCGTAGCCGTTCCCTTCCTCGCGCGCGGCGGCGCGTTTGAGGAACGTTTCGAAGCCTTGTGTCGTCTTCGCCAATTCTTCTTTTTTCGTTTCGTCGCCCTGATCCGCCGCGTCTTTCAGCGCGCGCAGACGTTCTTCAAGACCCTTGCATAATTTTAAATACGCGCTCGTCAACTTGTCCGAATTTTCCGGGGAACGCTTGACGATCTCCTCAAGTTTCGCCATAACGTTTTCGGCTTCGTCGAATCGCTCCGGGTTCGCGATCGTTAGTCGCAAAACGAGCGCCAGCGTCGCCAGTTGGAAATTGTCGTCGATTAGTCCGGCGGCGTTTTCTCCGTCTTCTTCCGTCGACTGCGACGCGCGTTCGACTGCGGAACGCGCGCCGATTACAGGATGCATCAGCCATTTTTCGGCGTTTTCAAGGTCGTTTTGCGCTTCGTAAACGAGCGCGAGAAGATAGGTCGAGTAGATCGCTAAATAGTCGTCTTCCGTCACGCCTGCGGAAGAAGTCAACTTGCGCTCTAAACCGTCGTAAAACGCTTGACGCGCGCCGTCCGTAAGTTCGTCCAATTTTTTTTTCGTCTCTTGACGCGCGCCGCTTGCGTCTTCGGCTACGGAGTCGGAATCGCTCGATTCTAGCTCCCGCGCCAATTTCTGACGTTCGTTCCAAAGCGCCTGTCCCAGCCTTAATTCCGCCGTCGAACGCCTCGGCGACGTTTCGGGTATTTTTTGCAAAAACGCGCGCGCCGACTCGACGTCTCCGGCGGCGACCGCGCCTTCAAGTTGGATCATCGCCGCTTCTTGCGCGACGGCGGCGTTCGATTCGTCTTGTCCCCAACGTTCGACGATAAAATCGACTTGCTCGTCAAGACGACGCTGAAGCGCGATCGTCTCGCTCGAGTCGCCGTTTCGCTCGCGCGTCGACGCGAAAATCTGTTGCAAAGAACGCAACGCGACGAGCGCTCCTTGCGACGCGTCTTCAAATTCGGGACGTCGGCGCGCCAAATAATCGCCGACCGCCAGCGCGTCTTCGAATCGTTCCGCCGCGTAGCATAAAACGGCGTATTGCAAATAGAGCTTGTCGAGTTCCGCCAGCGTCTCTTGTTTCTTTTGCGCGTCTAACTTGCCTTTTTTGTCGGGCTTCAATTCGCGCGCGCCCTGATCGAACGCCGCGCGAAACGAACGAATCGCGACCGTCGCGGCGTCGTCGACCGCTTGTTTCGCCTCCGCGATCGCGTCGGGCGCGGCGTTCGTCAAGTCTTGACGCGCCAGCGAGAAGGACGCCGCGTCGCGCGTCGCCGCGTTGAGCGCCGACTCGAAATCGTCGATTTTCGACGCGAAGGAGTATTTCGAGAGGTCGATGCCCGCAAATACCTCGTCTTTTAGCAGATTTTGCGCTTCCAACGCTTCCGCGTTGCGTCCGCTTGCAAGGGAACCGAGCGTCTTAAGCGCCAAGACGACGATCGTATTGGCGCCCGTTTTTTTGTTTTTCGGGACGTTCATTACTTTATAGGCGCGGTCGTTGGAATCGGTAAAAGTCTTCTTTCCGGCGCTTGCAAACGCGGCGTAGTCGGTTCGTCGCAATTTCTCCAGACGAACGAGCGCCCGACCCGAAAGAAGCCGAATCTGCAAACCTTCGTAACTCTCGCGGTATTCTTTGGGCAGACCGCTTTCGTTTTCCCATACGTCGAACTTTCGGACAAGCTCCATATTCGATTCGGGCAAGTCGCGTTGATCCGCTATTTGCGCGTAAAGCGCCAACGCGCGCGTTTTCAGACCGAAAAACTGTTCTTCGTAGGGAAGGACGCCTAATTCCGAAAGGACGGCAAGGGCGCCGTCGTCGTCGCCAAGTTCGCGCTTGACTTGCGCGTCAAGAAAACGCGCGGTAAAAGAGGCGACGTATTGCGAATAGTTCGTCGCGATTTTGGAAAATTTGCCGCTCGCGCCTTTCAGACCTTCCGCAAATTCCGGCGCGTCTTGCGGAAAAGTTCGAGCCGTCTGCGCTTGACACGTCGCCGATCGAACCAACAACTCAAGAAAAAACGCCTTCGCCTTGTCCAGCTCTTTAGGATTCGACGACGCGTCGTTTTGCAAATTCTTCACGCGCGTTTGCACTTGCGGCAAAGCGGCGTCTATGCGTTTCTTCGCGTCGGAAAACGCGACGCGCGCCGCCAATAAACCCGCGTCGCGCGCCTCCGCCGCCGCGCCCTTTTTCCGCGCGTCGTCAAGGAGACGATCCCCTTTTTCCAAGTCGAGACGCGCCAGCGCGGCGTTCGCTTCCAACGCGAATCCTCCGTCGGACGAACTCGACAGATATTTTTCAAACGCGTCGCGCGCCTGAGCAGCCAACGCGTCGCGACGCGCGCTCGTCGCGGTCGCGTAAGCGTTCAACGCCGCCTCGCCGATTTTATAATCGATTTCGTCGTTTAGCTCGGGCGTCTCTTGCCCGGAATCTTGGAGCGACTTCAAATAGACGAGCGCGACGTCGTCGTATCCGCGCGCTTTCAACGCTTCAAGGAACGCCTCGCGCTCTTCTTCGCCTCGAACGCTTGGGGAAACGAACGCGAACAGTCCGAAAGCCGCCGCAAGAAAAACGACGGCTAGGGTGGCGCGAAAGGCGCGCTTGGCGTATAATGTCGAATATAAGGCTTGTCGCATGTCGTGTCGCTCGTCGACGCGTCGGGGCGTCGTCTGGAAAGTTGTCGCAACTTGTCGAGGCAAACGCGCGCGGCGGCGTCGCAACCCCGTATTTAATACATAATACACGATTTGTCAATGAAAATCAATCGTCCTTTTTATAAAATCGCGCTCGCGGCGTTTTTTTTCGTCGCCGTCTTTTGTCCAAATCGCGCTTTTTCCGGCGAAGAATCGACTTTCGTTCCCAAGGCGGCGCAAGAGAGTTGGGTCGACGACGGCTATCCTTTGCTTTTTAGTCGAGATCGCGCCGCGCTTGAAGAGATCGCGTCGTCGTTGCGCGAAAACAAAGACGCGCTCGTTCCGTTCGCTTCCGCCGTCGATTTTCAGTTGCGCAAGCAGGGCGCGCGTTACAAGGGCAAGCTACTTTCGGTCAAAGGTCGTCTTTTACGCGCCGTTTACGTCGAACAACCCGACGCGCGCGGATATTACGACCTCTGGATTTTATTGCCCGATTCGAAACGGAATCCGATTCGCGCGATCGCCTTCGAAGCTCCGAATGGTTTTCGAACGGACGGCGCGCTTGAAAACGCGAGTCCCTATTCGCGCGACGTCCAATATCGCAAGGAACAAATCGAAACGCTCGCCGTCTATTACCGAACGACCGCCTTTGACGCGGGCGACGATTTCTACGCGGCGCCGACCTTAGTCGCGCTCGATTTCAAAACGACGCCTTCCCCGACGTCGGAACGTTCCGAAACAAAATCGCCCCCTCTTTGGTTGCGAATTCACAAGGCGAGCGTTTTTGTCAAGAGCGTTCTTTGCGCGTTGTTAATTTGCCTATGGCTCGTCGCGCGCGCGTCTTACAAACGCGCTTTGAAACGCGCCAAAACGACGTTTGCCGACGCGCGAACGTCGACAAAATCGGGCGCGGCGTTCTTTGCCGCCTTCCTGCTCCTTTCCGCGTCGAGTTACGCGCAAGAATCGACGACGCAAAACGAAGAATTCTGGCGCGTCGTAACGAGCGCCGATCAAGACGAACTCGCGTTGGAACGGACCTCGACTCGACCCGCGCTAGACGCGCCGGAAGCCGCGAGACGGAGGGAAATCGCGTTGACGACCTTAGGACGTATGAAACGTTTATTGTCCCCGAGCGTCTTGCGCGAATATGCGGACGACGACTTGCGCGCGACGACCTTGGGCGAATACGTCGCGACTCCGCAAGAGAAGCGCGGCGCGTTCGTTCAACCGAATTCCGCCGACGATTTGACGAACGTTTGTTATTTTGTCGGCGAACTGAAGGAAACGCGCGAGATTCCGCTCAACGAGTCGGAAAAGGAAAACAGGGGCGTCGAAAAACTCTTGCGCGCGGTCGTCGCGCTCGATCAAGGCGGAATTTGCGTCGTCTATACGACGAAAGTTCCGAATTTTGGGGCGTCAAGCGGATTCTTCGACGCGGCGCAAGTCTCGAAACGCGTCGCCGGAGTAGGGCTGGCGCTTGGAAGCGAACGCGTCGACGAAGAATCCGCGCTCGTCCTACTTTCGGCGCAAATCGCTTGGGTTCCAACCAACGCGCCCTTAGGACGCGCGGGCGTCGATCTTGCGTCTTTCGAATCGATTCCCGTTTTTGCGTGCGACGCTCTTGAAAAGGCGACGACGGAAAAGGAACGCAAACGAATCGCGCGCTCTTTGCGTTTCACGACCGACGACGCCAAGCCGTTTTACGAGTCTTTGGCGGCGTCGAAGCGACTTCAAGACGCGCGCGTTCCGATCGTCGACGCGTCGTCTTTGTTTCTCGAACCTGAGAAATTGCAAGGACGACCTGTGAAATTAAGGGGGTGGGCGCGGCGCGTCAATTTGGCGCTGGTCGACGATCCCGACGTTCGCGCTTCGACGGGCGTGGAGAAATATTGGCAGGTCTATTTCTTTACGAACGATTCGCAAGGCGCCCCTTTGGTCTTGTGCGCTCTCGACTTGCCCAAGGAATTGGAACCGGGCGGAGGAAAAGAGTTTAGGCGCGAAATAGAACTCGACGGATTTTTTTATAAGACTTGGGCGTATAAGACCTCGGAAACGAAACGCGACGAAACGAACGGGGAATTAAACGAACTGTGGACGCGCGCTCCGCTGATTATTGGACGCGTTACGAAGGCGCGCCCGGAAGAAGAAAAACAACCCGCGCCGGTCGACCCTTCGGCGATCTTCGCGACGTTTGCTCTTTTGGCTTGCGCGTGGATTCTGTTGCGAAGATCGGCGATTCGACGGAACGAAGGACGGAGAGAAAACGAGAAAAAATAAAAAGCCGATTTTTAAAATCGCCCCCTTGCGACGTCAAAAAGGTTTGTTATAATGCTACCTGTCGACTCAAAAGAGCGGTTTGCTCTTTGTCGGTCGGCTTTTGCGGGCGTAGCTCAGTTGGCAGAGCACAACGTTGCCAATGTTGTTGTCGAGGGTTCGAACCCCTTCGCCCGCTCTTTGGAGGTTCCTCTTTCGGGAGGTTTTTCCGGTTTTGGACATGGGTTTCGTTGGAAGCAGCTTGTTCCGAACGTATGGCTTTGCCTCTTAGGATTTTAGGCGCGCCTATGTTTTTCGGGCGCGCTTTTTTTGTGGCGTCGCTCTTCGCACGGGAGTTGTTTACGCGCAATTTGTTTCAAGACTGGAAAACGACGACGTTTTCGAGTCTTTTCTTTTTTCTTGGCGGCGAGCTTTAAGTCGGCAAGATTCTAGGAATTCGAACGTTTCTCCGACGATTTTTTATTCCAACGCTTATTGGTCGACGTCGACCGAGTAAGGACGTCGGTTTGAGTCGCGCGACGTTGGAAAGTTGGCACGTGTCAGGATTGACCCTATCAGGAAAGCAAACGCTATGGAAAACGAATTTGACGAAGCCGTTGAAAACGAACAAACCAAGTTGAATATGGTCGTCGACGTCCAAGAAAAGAGTTCTTGCGAACGTCATATTAAGGTCGAAGTTTCGCGCGAAGACGTCGATCGTTATCTCGACCGCGAATTTGAAGAATTGAAAAACACCGCCGCGATTCCCGGATTCCGTCCTGGAAAAGCCCCGCGTAAGATGATCGAAAAGCGTTTCCGCAAGGACGTTGCCGAACGCGTCAAGAATTCTTTGTTGCTCGACAGTATCCAACAAGTCGAAGCCGACCAACAAATGACGCCGATTAGCGAGCCCGATCTCGACGTCAAAGCGGTCGTTTTGCCCGAAGAAGGCGCGTTTATTTACGAATACGACGTCGAAGTTCGGCCTTCCTTCGATATTCCGAACTGGAAGGGGCTCAAGTTGGAAAAGCCCGTCCGCGAATTCTCCGGCGAAGACGTCGACGCCGCGATCAAACGCATTCAACAAAACTACGGTTCGCTCGAAGATAAGAACGAGCCCGCCGTCTCCGGCGACTATATCGTTTCGAAGCTGACCTTCGAACTCGACGGAAACGTCCTGTCGCAAGCCGAATCCGAAACGATCCGTATTCGTCCGACCCTCACGTTCCACGACTGCTCGATCGAAAACTTCGACAAGTTGATGGAAGGCGTCCAACCGAACGACGTTCGCAAGACGAAGCTCGTTCTTTCGAACGACGTCGCCGACGAAAATCTGCGCGGTAAAGAGATCGACGCCACGTTCGAAGTCGCCGCCGTCAAGAAGCTGGTCGTCCCCGAAGTCGACGCCGATTTCCTGCAACAACTTGGCGGATTCGAAAATATGGGCGATTTCCGCGATATGGTTCTGGAAACGTTGCAACGTCAGTTGGAACACGAACAACACCAGCGCGCGCGTCGTCAAATCACGGCGCAACTTACCGTCGACGCCAACTGGGATTTGCCTCCCAAGTTGCTGAAGGGACAGGCGGATCGCGAATTGAACCGCGCTCTTTACGAACTTAAGCGCTCCGGGTTCTCCGACGAACAAATTATTCGTCAGCTCAACGTTTTGCGTCGCAACAGCCAAGCGACGACCGCGCAAGCGCTCAAAGAACACTTCATTCTTGAAGCGATCGCCGAAAGCGAAAACATCGTCGACGAACAACAAGATTACGATACCGAAATTATGTTGATGGCGGCGCAATCTGGCGAAACTCCGCGCCGCGTCCGTAACGAAATCGAGAAGTCCGGCGGTATGGACGTCTTGCGCAACCAGATCGTCGAGCGCAAAGTCATCAACAAGATTCTCGAAAGCGCCGAATTCGTCGAAGTTCCTTACGAAATGGAAGAAATCGCGAACGAAGAAGCCGTCGACCGCGCCGCCGGTTCCAACGAAGACGAAATTCCCGAAGTTTCCGAAGAGGAAGCCAAGGAAGTCGCTCGCGCCGCCGCCGAAGCTAAAGCCTGAGATTCGATTTAGTTCTTGCTTTTGAGCTTTGATTTCGTACAAGCCCTCGCGTTTTTTTTAACGCGGGGGCTTTTTGACTTTAGCGCCGAGGGGTTAAAAACGTTTGACTTTTACTTGTAATAAAAGTATAATACGGTAAAGACCGCCTTTATATTGCCTGACGGTAATTTTTTATAATTATTACTTTACCTTGCGGAGTTCCGTATGGACAAGTTTTCGTTGCCGACCAAATTGGACTCTAATGAATTTTTTGACAACGAGTTTCGCGACGTGTTAGGCGTTCATCGGGCGCTTTTAGTTGCGACAGGTCGTTATTGCTACATTGAAGACGACAAACTTTCTCTCAATGGCGTGGATTCCGACGTTGATTTGATCCGTCAATGTCTTACTGATAAAAGGT
>JAZUGM010000226.1:0-2922 GCA_045641205.1 Thermoguttaceae bacterium | reverse complement strand
CGCAAGCGCCGGGCGTAGCAAGCATGCTCGCCGACTGCGCCGCGATCGTCGGCGTCGGCGCCGACTGGCGCAAGGTTCTTTTGGGTAAATTGGGGCAAATTGCGACGTTGCTCGAAGCGTATTCGAAAGTCGACAAGGCGCCGGAAGATTTCGCAAGTGAAATTCGCCAAACTATCGGGTGGACGGTTCCTCAAAAAGACGTTCTCTCGTCGGGCGAGCGGGTCGAAGACCGCTGGTTCTATCTTGGCGCGACGACGTCGCTCAACGGACGCGTTTTGACGAAAAGAACGTGGCTAATCGGCGAGCAAACAAAGCGCGTCGCGTGTCGTCTCGAATTTGCCGTCGGACGCCAGGCGTCTTTTCCCGTTTCGCTCGATTCGCAAGTCCCTATGAAAGGCGCGTTACGGTTCTTTCCCGGCGCGAGCAAATTGCGAGCGATTTGGGAAGAAGCGGCGCCGCCTGTTCCTTGTCCGACGTTGCGGCTTCCTCAGTCGGAACTCGCGGCGACGATCCCGGAATTTTTCGAGAATCTGCGCGTAAGATTGGCGGCGAATCCTTGGCAAGACCGTTTTCCGGCGCTCTTGCGCGACGTCGTCGTTCGTCCGCGCCAAGCGGAAGGTGCGCCGGAAACGGAGCGCTTGCTAATCGACTCGCAAGGGCGCGTTTTACCCGTCGAAACGATCGTTCCGAAGGACAAAGAATCGTTTTGGAATTTCGTCTTGGCTTCCGCCGATCGTCCGATCACGATTTTCGGCGAATGGGTCGCGCGCGAAATTACGTTTTATTCTTCTGGAACCGGCGCCGACAAGCGCTTCGCGAAAACCGGCGCGCATCTGACGCTTATTTCCGCGTGGGATCAAGGGCGCGCGCTACTTGTCGACGGCGCCCGCGTTCGAACGAAAGGGGGCGAATGATGCGCGAATCGACGATAAAAGAAGCGTTCGTAGGCTCGCGTCAAGACGAGTCTGAAATTTGGCGTCTGCTCCTGCAATGCGGCGCGGAATCGACAACGGACGTCGCAAGTCGTCCGACTCCGCCCGACGCCGCAGTCGTCGACTTTGCCATAGACAAACGCGCGCCGCTGAACGACGAGGAATACTGGACGACGCTCGCGACTTTTCGGAACGTATTCGACGATCATTCGCCGACTCATATCGTCGTACGCGAAATAGGCGCCTACAACGAGCCTTTCAACTACTTCCTCGAACGAATTGCGACCTCGGGCAAGCGCGTTCCTTCGGAGCGTCTCTATTCCTTTGCGAAGGAGCTTGACAACCTAGGCTTCACGCCTCATGACCTTTGGCTCGCGCCTCAATTTCAAGACGCATCCGTCCGTATTTTTTCGTTCCTGTTCGGTCGATTAGGGCTCTGGGCGTCGAAAATAAGCCCTAAAGACGAGCTTCGGCGTTTTCTGCCGACGCTTTTACCGACGGAAGTCTTCGAGTCTTCCACAGACGAGCAAGAAGCGACGCGCGCGTGGCGCGAAGGAACGGACGACGAGCGCGTCGCCGTTCTTGCGCAACTGCGAAGGCGCGATCCGGCGCGCGCGCGCGAACTTCTGAGCGAAGACTGGAAAAATCTGAAAAAGTCGGGCGTCAAAGAAAACTGCTTGAAAGAATTGCTCGTCGGGTTAAGCGAAAGCGACCTCGAGTTTTTGGAAGGATTGGAAAAGAAAACGCGCGATCCCTTTACGCTGGAAATTTTGCGCGACTTGCTCGCGCGTATTCCGACTTCAAAACGCGCGCAAACGACGTTCGAACGCGCCGAAGCGTTCCTGAAGAACCCCGACGCGCTGAACGCGTTGGGAACGACGGAAGAAGAACGCGCGAGATTCAATTACGAAGCGCCCGACGGTCGGAGTCTGCGCGCCGCGTTTTTAGCGTTGGGTCGCGTTCCTCTCGCGCGTTGGGAAGAGGTTCTCGCGGCTTCTCCAAAGGAAATTCGCGCGCGTCTGCTCGACGCTCAAGAACTTCCGACGTTTTCCGCCGCGCAATTGCGTTCGTTCGCGCTTTTCGGAGCCTCCGACGAATGGTTCGAAGTCTGTTGCGAGTCCTTTGCCGACGTCTTCCGCGCGGAGCCCTACGAGAAGCGCGGCAGAACGTGGAGCCTCCTCTATCTAACTAACCCGCTCGTCCATCACGCCGTCGAACGGTTCCTATTCGCCGCGCTGAAAACCGGGCGAGTCGATTATTTCCAACGGTTGCGCGCGATCTGGAACGAAAAAGAACGCGTGTTTGGAACGCGTTTTAGCTTCGAATACAGACTCCTTCAAAAGGCGATTCAATACGCGCCTTATCCGTGGTCGGAGGAATTGGCGCGACTCTTTTGCGACGTACTTCTCGAACAAATTGCGTCGCACGAACGCAAGATTCCGCCTGTCGCAAAAGTAAATTTTGCGACAGGCGGCGCCCTAAGCGACGAAGAGCTTGACCGACGTCGACGCCTGTTCGCCTACGTTCTCGCCTACGTTCCGCGCGCCGTTCGCAAAGAACGCCTCGATTTCCTAGCCAAAGGAGCCGACGCCTTTACGCCCGACGAGGAATTAGTCAAACTATGTTTGGACGCTTGCGCTTGGCGCGAGCGGGTGGATCGATTATTCGACTCCCAAGAGCAAGGGAACGTTTACGGGGAGAGTTAGTTTTGGCGCTTTTTTCCATCGAGCAAATTCGAGCCTTCGCTCCCGACGCCGCGATATTCTCTCTTGGAGTTCAAACGTCGAGAGAAAAGTCGAGTTGGAACTTGCGCGGTCGTTCTCCTCAAGCGCTCTGGGGCGAACTAGCGGGGAGTCCTTCGCCGATCCGCGTTCAAATCGACCTTGAAACGCGCGAATGTTTTTGTTCGTGTTCCAGTCGTAAGTTTCCTTGCGAACATATTCTCGCGCTGACGATTCTTGACGCGTATGCGGAACTTGAAGAGTCTAAC
>JAZUGM010000225.1:0-40444 GCA_045641205.1 Thermoguttaceae bacterium | reverse complement strand
GTCCCGGAGATTCAAGCGGCGCTCGGATTGATACGCGAGTTAAAATTGATTCGCCGTTACGAAATAGAAGCCGTCAAAAAAAGCGCGCAAACGGCGCTTATTCTTCATACGGACGCGCCCGAACTCGTCCAAAGCTGGACGAACCGCGCGACCGAAGACGGAGCCCTTGAAATCAATACCGGCAAGATATCGTCGACGGCGCCTGACGGCGTTTTTATGTGCCCTCCCGGTTACGATCCCGTTTTCGGAGACGCCAAGCATCCGGCAAGCGGTTATGAGACTTTCAAGAGGATTTTAACGGCAGACGTCGGCGCCACGTTAGGAGTCGGAAGCGGCAAGATCAACAACGACCACAGCCCGTATAATTTCTCGTCGGCAAAAATGGACGAGCAAATTGACGCGCCTATTGTAACGACCCGCCAAGAGAAAATAGCGCGTTCTTTCCTAGACGTCGTTTTCAATGATTGGCTTGTCGAATTTGCAACGCGCGATCCCGTCGCTTATGAGTTCCTTGACGTTGCAGACGCGCCCGAAAACGTCGAAAGGCGCTGGCTTTTCCCTCAACCGCGATCGATCGATCGATTGAACGACGCGCAAGCGAACGAAATCGAACTTAGACTAGGGACGTTGACGCGCGAACAGATACTGGCGGCGCGCGGTCTTGACGCGGAAGAGATCGCCAAGCGCCAACTTGTCGAGATGAAACAACAGTCCGAAATTCTAAACGCGTCGAATATGACGCTTTCAAATTCCGGCGAAATCGCATCGCAAGGGGCAGAACCTTGAATACGGTAGACGAAGCGCGCGCGGAAATCAGAGAAGTCATCAGTCAACCAACGCCAGTAGTCGTATCATACTCGGGTGGTAAGGACTCAACGCTTCTTTTATTGCTTGTCATCGAAGTAGCGCTCAAGCAAAAAACAACCGCGCCCATTTACGTTATTTTTTCCGACACCGAAATAGAACCGTTAGGAAGCGTCGAAAGAATCCGACGCAACTTCGAAGAACTTGAATCATTAGCGGGAAAAGAGGAGATAAACCTACAAACGACAATCATTCGCCCGAAGCCAAACGAGCGTTTTTTTAATATGATCGTCGGCAAAGGATACGCGCCGCCTTATCCGCCGCGCTTGCGCTGGTGCGTAGACAGACTGAAGCTAAAGCCCATTAAATATTGGAAAAAGTCGACGTTTGGGGAAAATCCTTTCATAATGGCGACGGGCGAACGATTAGCCGAAAGCGCGAATCGGGCGCGTTCAATGAAAAAACGGAATCCGAAAAACGAGCGTTTTTTCAAGTCGTCGACGGCAACCAAATTTGAGACAAGCTGGACTCCGCTTCGCAACGTTTCAAGCGAAGAATTGTGGAGCGAACTGGGAAAGTATGAAACGTTCCCTTGGGGCGAACCAATCGCCGAATTATACGCGCAGTACGAAGCGAAAACGGCGAAAGAAATAATCGACGGCGCCAAAGAACGCCGAAGCGGATGCCGCTTTTGTACGTTTTGCCGTAAAAAAAAGACTGGCGCGGACGAAAGAGAAAACGCGTTTTGCGAATGGCTTGTCAATTACTCGACGCAGGACGGCGAAAAACGGCATTTAATCGACGCCGCAAAAATTGACAGGTATAACGACGAAAAACACATAAATTCGAGGATTGCCGTCCTTGATAAGGGATTAAGTATCGGAATTTCCCCCCCCGTTATAGATTGCCTATTTTATCACGCGTTTTGAAACTGGAAAAAGAAATTGGTTATGAGTTAATAACCAGAGACGACCTAATAATTATTATCGACTATATGATTCACGACTATGAACGGATCGAGCGCGGAGAATTAGTTGACGCGCGGAAAGTTCTCAAGCCAACGCCGTCGTTGTTAGACAATACAAAATGAGTTATTTAAAAACAAGCGAAAACGAGATTAAACAAATATTAAGCGCCCGCCGCGACGCCGTTAGTATCTCTTACTCCGCTGGTAAAGACTCGACTCTTCTTTTGATTAAGATGTTAAACGCATTGGAGAGAGAGAGAGAGAGAGAGATTGACGTCCTTTTTTTAGATACCGGAATCGAACAAGAAGGAATAACAGAACGCGTTCAAAAGAATTTTGAGGGTTTAAACGCGTATTGTAAACGTGTTGAATTAAACGTTAAAACTCATATTTTAAAGCCGGACGTAAAAAATAGATTTTTTAACATTATCGTTGGGCGCGGCTATACGGCGCCGTATTACCCATTACGTTGGTGTACGTCTATGCTAAAAAAAGACGTCGCGATTAAACATACTGGCAAAAGATACGGAACAAGCCCGTTTATTACAATCACTGGCGAACGTAAAGACGAAAGTTTTGCTCGCCTCAAACGAATAACAAAGAACAACCCAAACGACGACGCGTTGTTTAAACAATTTGATTGCCGAAAAAATGAATATCGTTGGGAACCGATACGCAATGTTAAAACAGACGAGTTATGGCGCGAGTTAGAGCGAATAAAAACATTTCCGTGGGGCGAGACTGTCGACGAATTACTAGCGCAATATAACGCGCGTTCCGTCGACGAAGTTTTGTCGTCAAAGCACGAACGCCGGAGCGGTTGTCGCTTTTGTACGATAGGCAAGGGCAAACACGCGGGAACAAACGAAGCGGAACGCGAATTTTGCGCGTGGATTTTCGAGTATTCGAAAGATATTAACAAACGTAATTTGTACATTCAGTCTCGATTAGATTTTTATAGGGACAACATCAAGCGCAATTTATACGCGCAAAACGGCGGCGTCGGAAAATTCACAGTCGAGGCGCGGCGCGAGATATTAGAGCGCGTGCGCAAAATGGAACGCGAGACCGGGCGCGTTTGGATAACGCCGGAGGACGAGTCGTTTATTTACGATCAGTGGGAATTTGACAAGGGGCGAATCGAGAGACGCGAACTAATCGACGCTCGAGAAGTCATCAAGCCAACAAAAACGCTTTTTACGGACGACGAATGAGAATCGGACTAGTCGACTGTGATTTATTGGACGGCGGGACGAACTTCCCCAACCTTGCCTTGATGAAAATATCGACGTTCCAGAAAGCGCAAGGGAACGAAACCGCGCTTTACGGGATCGCCGAAGGCGACGACTTGCAACAATACGACGAGCTTTTCGTTTCGAAGGTGTTTTCGAAGTCGCAAGTCCCGGCGGAATTAGCGGCGTTCAAAGGCGCGATCCATTACGGCGGCACAGGCTTTTTATACGACGTCGCGCCTCAACTGGAAACCGAAGTCGAACATTCGCGCCCGGACTATTCGCTCTATACGCCATACGTTGAGAGGGAGTGGAACAAGTGCCAAACGGTCGACGCCGCAAGAAGAACAAACCAGCGACTAGGGCGTTATACGTCAGACTCAATCGGATTTACGACGCGCGGTTGTTTTCGCGCCTGTCCTTTTTGCGTCAATCGGACGTCGAGAAAATCCGAATTGTGGTCGCCTATAGAGGAGTTCCTTGACGAAAGCCGCCCGTTTATTTCGTTGTTAGACGACAATGTTTTTGCGTGTAAAGATTGGCGCCGCGTATTCGATCGATTGCGCGACGTCGGAAAAATGTTTTCGTTTAGACAAGGTTTAGATTTGCGTTTGATGAACGAAGACAAGGCGCGCGCGCTAGAATCCGCGAGATATTGGAACGCCGTATTTTTTGCGTTTGATAATATCCAAGACGCCGACGAAATCCGAACCGCGCTTGCTACATATCGCAGATTTTGCAACAAAGAAACGCGTTGCTATTTGCTCGTCGGATATTACGAGCAGGGAGTCGAAGCCGTCGAATCGTTCCTTGACAGACTCGATATTTTGACGAAATACGACGTTTTGCCGTATGTGATGAGATACGCGTCAGTTTATCACGGCGAACTTTCGTCCGTTTGGGCTGGTATTGCCGCGTGGTGCAATATGCCGGCCGCGTTTCGTAGCTGGAATTTTTTTGAGTTAAATTCAATGAGATCGAAAAAAGCGACGACCGACGCGGAAAAGCACTTGCCTTTGGAAATCCAAAAACGACTTGCCAAACGATACCTCGAGAAACCCATTTAATAGGGACGTTCCAAAATGGACAATTTACCGACGATAAAATTCACTCCGGCATATTCGGGCGGCCGCTTGCGTATGGATCCAAGACAGTGGCCGCTACCGACCGTTTTTGATATTGACGGAATCGAAGAACGACCGCAGGAAGTCCCTATTGTCAGAGATCACGACCAAAACAAAAAGGTCGGTCAGACGACATCAATAAATTACGACGACGGAAAAATCGTCGCCGAAGGCGTCGTCTTAAATTATGGAATCGACCCTGACGCGGACAAGATTGTCGAGTTATCCAAGCGCGGCGCGAAGTTGCAAGCAAGCGTCGCGACTTGTTTGATCGACGGCGCCGACGTCGAACGAGTCGAACCCGGTCGAACGGCGACGGCAAACGGGCGAACTTTTGAAGGCCCCGTTGAAATCGTCAGGAAATGGAGACTGAAGGAAATTTCGGTCGTGACGTTAGGCGCCGACGACGACGGGACGTCGGTTGTGATAGGCAACGCGGCGCTAGGAAAAGAAGAGGAAGAACCGGCTTTTTATGCGCCTCGAGGCGCCAACCAACAGGAGAAGAATATGAAAAAATCTTTCAACTGGCAGAACCTTTTTAAGGGTTTAGGATTCGCACCTAACGTTGCCAAGAGCGCGGCGGCGAGAGTCGGAAAAGCGGCGGACGGCGACTTGACGGAAGAAGAGGTCATCGACGCGATCGAAGAAGCCAAAAAAGCGGCGAACGAAGACGACGACGGAACCGACGACCCCGAAAAAGCCGCCTTGAGCGCATTTGCCGAAGAGATGGGCGTCAACGCCGACGAACTCAACGAAGACGCGCTGAAAGTTTTACAAGCGGCGTTTGCTCGTTTCGGCAAAGCGGCGGAAGAAGGAACCGAAGACAAAAGCGCCGCGTGTGAAGACCCGCCCCCCGAAGACCCAAATAAGACGTCGGCGTCCGCAAAAGCGGAAAGCGGCAAAACGACCGCCCCGCGAACAGGCGCCGCAAATTGGAGTCGAACGAAATACCCCGTTGATAATTTGGGACGTTTCGTCGAAACGGTCGACAGTTCCAGACGACCGACGGCCGCCCGAATCGCCGAAGCGTCCCTTTTCGCTTCGAACGGCGCAAGAACGGAAACGCTCAAGGGGCTCGGATATTCGGACGCGGAAATCGACGAAGCGACGCGCAAAGAAAACCGAAATTTGACGCCGCTTGCTTTGATGTTTCGAGCGGGCGCCGCGTCATACGGCGATTGTTCTGTGGACAGAATCACGGACGAGCTTCGAAAAGCGCAAACGCGCCTCCGGCTTATCGAGGTCGGAATCGCCCCACCAAGAGTCGCGCAAGCGGCGGGACAACTTTCGACGATCGACATCCCGAACGTTCTAGCCAACGTGATGTATAAATCGATGTTGTCTGGGCTCAATATGATCGACGACCCGACCGACCAGATCGCGCGCGTCGTTACGGCGCGCGACTTCCGACCGCAGTATTTTGTCGACTTGCTAGCCAGCGGCGACATGAAACGCGCTAAGGCGAACGGAGAACTCGAAAAACTCAAGGTATCGGACACGTCGTATAGCGTGCAAGCCGAAACGCGCGGTTATGAAATTGGCATTACATACCAGCAAATCGTTGACGACGATATGCAAGCCCTGCAGGACTTGCCAAAAATTATGGGGCGAAAAGCCGCGATCAGAAAACAACGCGCATTTTTTGAAACGTTCACAAAGGCGTCGTCGTTACCCGGCATTACAGGGAATCCCGTCCTTAATCTAGCAGGTTTAGACGCCGGAATCGGAAAACTTGAGACCGCAGTCGACGGCGACAACGACCCGCTCGGACTCAAAGGCAAATTTTTGATCGTCCCTCCGGCGTTAAAAGGAACCGCCTACAGCCTCACTATGGCGAGTACGCTTATCGAAGGTGCAACAGGAAGCCCGACGGGTTTAACGATCGTGCCAAACGAGAAAAAGTACGCGGAACAACTCAACGTGATAACGTCGCCTTTCCTTGGATCAGGAGGTCCATTTTCGAGTTCTTGGGGCGACGGAAAATGGATGCTTTTGTGCGATCCCGTCGACACGCCTTTGATGTTGCTTTCGTATTACCAAGGACAAAAAGAACCGACCGTCAAAAGCGTTTACGGCGACGCCGAAATCGACGGAGTAACGATCAAGCTATGGTGGTCGTTTGGAATTTCCGTCGCAAATAAAAAGGCTTGCGCCGTTTCGACTGGCGCGGGCTCTTGATACTAGCGTTTTTTAACGTAAACGTTGTAAATAAACGACTTGTTTAAAAAAGGCAAGTTTTGCGCGCGGCGCCATGCTTACGAGCGCAAAACTTGCCTAAAAATAGACCCGTACAAAAATAAAAAAGGCATAATTATGGGCGCAATTATTAGACGAGACGGAAAAGTTATTACGGTTACCCCGACGGCGAAGATCGACGCGGGAACCGTCGTTAAAATTGGAACGGGATTAATCGGAGTCGCAACGTCGACAATCGAGGCGAACACGGTCGGCGACCTCAACACAGAAGGCGAATACGACGTCGATATTACGGCGGGGACGGCTTATTCCGTTGGAGACCTTGTTTCGTGCGCAGGAAAAACGCTCGCGGGCTCAAGCGCGACGGTAACGTTCGGTCCCGCCGTCGAGGCTTGTGAAAATACGGCGACCGTCGTTAGGGCGCGGCGTGTCGCAGACAAACGCAAGGGCGTGACGGACTCGACTGGAGGGACGGCGGGCACGTCCCTTGTCGCGCCCGCGTCAACCGCCTACACCGCAGAAGAACTCAAAAAAAATTTCGCGACGATAGCCGCGCTACTCAACCAATAACAATAGGGACGCGTCGAAATGTTCGAAATCATTAACGCGCATTGTTTAGACGCGCTCGAAACGCTCAAGCGTCAAGATCGCAAATTTGACGCAATAGTCGCCGATCCGCCCTATTGCTCGGGTGGATTTTTACCCGCTCAAAAAATGGGCAAAGGCGCCGAGAAATATTCCGACTCAACAAAATTTCTCGGAACGTTTAGCGACGGTATGACGGAGCGCGTTTTATATCGGTTTACGGAGGAATGGGTGCGGAAGGCGCTTGAGGTGCTAAACTCCCCCGGTTATTTCTTCCTTTTTACCGACTGGCGTATGATCGGAACGTTTCGAGACGCGGCGCTTGAAGCCGGGTTGTTTGTCAGAGGGCTTTTAACTTGGGGCAAAGGAAAGAATCGGACGCGCCCGCAAAAGGGGAATTTTTCGCAAACGAGCGAATTTATTATTTGGGGAACGCGCGACAAAAACAAAAGCGACGTTTACGTGACCGAAAGCGTTTTCGCCGCATTAGCGCCGAACGTTCTCAAGCGAATACACCCGACGCAAAAGCCGACGGAGTTAATAGAGCGGCTCTTTGATATTTTGCCAAGCGACGCGCGTTCGATTTGCGATCCGTTTAGCGGATCAGGCTCGACTGGAATCGCCGCGTTAAAACGCGGGTTTAATTTCGTCGGAATCGAACGCGACGAACAATTCGCGCGTTTGAGCCGCGAAAGGCTTCAGAAATTTGCAGACTTACAAAATAGTGGAAATGTGGAAGACGATGTTTTATAAAACCTATATTTACGGCGTTTTGTTAGTCGCGCTTATCGTCGGAACCTGCGCGGAAATCGCCAAAAAAGCGTTTTTTGACTTGCGCGCCCCCGTTTAGGAAAGGAAACAACAATGAAATTCATTTTTACAGTGCTTTTGACTGCGTTCGTATTCGCCGCGCCTCTTGCCCCGTCCTTTGGAGCCGAAGCGCGACGCGCGTTGACGGTCGACGACGTAAGACGAGCCGCTTGTCGCGTCGGAGTTGAGAACGCAAGAGGCTCGGGGTCGATTATAGGTTTTGACGAGCGTCTGAACAAATACCTAGTTTTGACAAATTATCACGTTGTTACAAATTCCAGAACCGCATGTTGCGAATTTTGGGACGAAAGAGGAAAGCGAACGAAAACCGTCGGCGAAATCGTCTGGCGCGCCCACGACCAGCAACGTCCGTTTGATTATGCTTTGATTGCTATCGACAAGGCGTTTGTCGAGGGGCTTGACCTTCCGTTCGTTCCATTGGCTGGAGAAGACGCCCGCTTGCAAGAAGGGGGCGCGCTCGATAGCGCCGGATGTCCTAGAGGACAGTTTGTCGTTAGTTGGGACGGCGGCGTGTTGACTGTCGACAGGACGATAGAGTTCACTCCGGGGCCATATCCCGGACAAAGCGGCTCGGCGATAATTGCTTTTATTGGCGGGAAGCCGTGGAACGTCGGCACGTTGACGTGGCTTGTCGGGAACGAAGGCGCCGACGATTCTAGGGGCGCGTTCATTCCGATCAGGAATTTATGGGCGGCGCTTGGCTCAAAACAAAGAACCGCCGAAAAGGAACCGTGGCGCGCCCCCGACTCCTATTCGGAATGCCCGTTAATCGTCGAAGAATAGGGATCATTTTGCGGAGTCGCGCAAATTGATTTTCTGACGTCAAACGTTTTAAAATGGAGATTTAGATGAAACGTTTTTTAATCGCGCTTTACTTTTTGGCTAGTTTGTCGGCGTCGTCGGTTTTTGGAGCCGACCCGCGTTATACGTTGACGGAATATTCGATGGACGGGTGCGGCGCTTGTATCGAGGCGGAAAAAGACGTCGCGGAAATCAAAAGCGCTGGGATTGAAGTGCGTCGATTCAATACGAGCGTCGACCCGATAGGAGACGCGGAAGCGCGCCGGTATAAATTACATCTTAGACCGGCGTGGCGACTTGCGCGCGCGGACGGATACGAGGTCGGTCGCTGGTATGGAGCAGGAACAGCCGGAATTATTGTCGCGACGATTCGCGCGAAATTTCCGACGCCGGATAATAACGAGCCGATCGCGACGCCTCTTGCATCGCCGGAAACGGAAGGAGTCGACGCGATCCAAGAGCAAACGACGGAGCCCGAACTTGCGCCAAGCGCGCTGGCGGAATTGGACGCGCTAAAAACCGACGAGGGAAGCGACGACGAAAATATTGTTTTGTCGCTCCGGCAAACAAACGGCGAAGCCGTCGTCGACAAAATAATCGTCTTGCCCAAAAATAAGCAGAACGAAGAACTCAAAGCCGAACTTGACAGCTTGACACAAATTGAGCGTATGCAAATCGGCGAGGAAGTTAAAGACGATTTTCTCGCCCTTAAAAACGACCCCAATTTGGCGGCTGGCGCGATTCAAGAGGCGTTACGAGAACGACGCGAGAAAATCGCTTCAAATGAATCCGTCGACTTTCGAGATCGGAAACCAGTCTCGGAGCCGTTCCTTGACTCGTCTTTCCTTGACCGTTCCTTAGATGAATGGGAAAACAGAGACGAAGAGGAAGAGGAAGAGGAAGAGCCTCGCCGATTTTCAGAGCCCGGCGAATCCGACGCGCGGCTGGGGAACCGCATCGCGGAAAAAGCGGCGGCGGCGATATTGGACGGACTCGACCCCAAAATAAACGCGATCAAACGAGAGGCGCTGACAAAATTCGAATCGATCGGGGAAAAAGCGACGAAACGTCTTGAAGATCGCGTCGGGCAAGAGTTCCAGTCGGCAAAGGACGGCTTGACGGCTAGATTCAACGACGCAATAGGCGACGTCCGTTCGGACGTTCTCAAAGGGCTATCGGAACAGATAAACGACGCCGTAAAGCATCTTTTTTTTAACGTTTTGACGATCGCCTTAGTGTGTTTCGGCGTTTGGCTGGCAATTCGAGTAATCAAAAAAGAGGGCGCCAAGCGGTGAAATTTTTAAAATTTGTCAGAGAACTTATCGCCGTTATCGCTGGTTTAGTCGCGCTTTTCCAGATGTTCTATTCGAACGAGCGCCGCGCGGAAGAAAACGTCGCGACTTGCGCCCAAGTTCAAAAACTCGCGGAAAAAGTCGACGAGCAAAACGCGCGAATTGAAGCGGCGTTTTTTGTCGACTCAATTAAAGACGAATGATAGAACTGCTAAAGAAATTGGACGTAGCGCGCGACGCGCTAGAATCGGCGCGCGGTTATGCTATTTGGGCGCGCGCCCCCGTCGAGATCAAAGACTCGCTCGACGATTCGTTAAATTCTTTAAACGAGGCGGCGCGCGTCGCGTCGCTTTGCAAATCGACCTTGTTTTCGAAAGGAGAAACAAAAATGAAAGAACTCTTTGCTATGCTGGACGCTTACAACGCGGTCAAGTCTTGCGCGATCGCGACGACCGAACGCCTTCAAAAGGTCGGCGCCGCGTGTGAAAAAGCGAACGCCGACTTGGACGCGTTCTTTGAATCGGCGGGAATGAACGAAACGCCTGCGGACGAAGCGGCTCCGAACGGAGAATTGAGCGACGGAGAATCGGAACAGGAAAACTCCGGCGTCGCGATCGCGGAAGGGACGGTCTGATGCCGTATCAACTCGACCTAACGACGGGGACGAAAGAGACGCCGACGCGCGTTCCGTTCCTTGAAGGGAAGAAGCAAGCAGTAGTGTGCGTCGCTTTCGTCAACGCGGAGCCCCCGCTAACAGAAGGGGACGCGACCGCTTGCCAAGGCGCGATGCGCGGCACGTTGCAAGCGAACGGATACGACGTAAGCGACGCGCGATTCGCTTACGTGTTGCAAGCGGACGAAGAACTGCCGTCTTACGTTGACTTCGGAATACACGTCGGGAAAGACTACCCCGACGAAACGCCGGAGCCGGAGACGAATCCGACAGACGAATAATTAACAAGGCGCGACGTTGGAACACGACGCCGCGCTTTATAATGGTATTATGCGTAAAAACGAAAAAAGCAAAAGACTTTTGTTAAGCCTTGATATTCTTAAAAGTCTTGAAAAAGACGGTGCAGGAACTACCGACGATATTTTCGCGCGCAATATTGGGGGCTCCTTGTCAGACTTAGAAAGCGCCTTGTCTTATCTAACCAATACTGAAGACGTATATTTTAAAAACACGCGATACGGTAAATTATGGATTCGCAACAGGGCAAAAGTAGAAAGCCCAAAAAATGAAATAAAGACGACAAAGAAGCCGATAAGGAAAAAATTTTCCGATCAATTCCTTGAATATTCGGAAGAGGCGCAAAATATAATTAAACGTTGTGAAGAAAGACCAGAATTAGCTGAAGAGCGCGACGAACGGCGCCGTCAGATTGGTTGGACGAAAAGTTCGGTGGCGTTCTCACGAGGAGGACGAAGCGTCGCGCTTCGTTGTTTATTAGCGCTTGACGGGTGGGTGAGCGCTAGCAAATTGACGGAATTGTTAGGAGAATCGCAGAAATATTGGCGGCCTATCTTACGTGGATTAGTTGTAGACGGTATCGTATACACGAAACACTCGGGCAAGAACATAAAATGCCTTTATAGCGCAAAATGCAAAAACAAAGAAAAGACGTCCAAAAACAAAAAAGAAAGATTTTACGTCGTAATTAAATCGCGATCTTGGAAAGACGTTTATACTATTTCTAAGGAATCTAAAATATCAACGTCATACGCGCGCTTATTGCTAAGCGAGTTATACAAAAGAGATTTGGTCGAGCGGGCGACAATAGCAAATAATAAGGTTTTATGGCGCGGGATACAGTAATTAAGATACGTGCGTTTTTCGTCGCGCTATACGACGAGTTTTGCCGACTAGTTTATTTAAACTGTTGTGAGTTGTGGCGATGAATATTCCAAACGGAACGACGATCATTTTTGACGGCGGCGAATTTAACGGCGTTTTGCCGTCCTCTTGCGAGATCAAAGGATCAGCCGAAATAAACGCGACGGGAAACGAAGCCGACGTCGTTTTGGGCGATGCTTACGAATTGCCCGTCGGCTCTTCCCTTTCGTTGACGGGAGGAACGTTGACGGCGACCGACGCGACGATTAGCGGATCGTTGAGTTGCGACGGGACGGAAATCGACGCCGAAGAACTCACGACCGACGGAACGACCACGATAACACGAGGCGGCGACTTATCGATCCAAACGCTAAACGGCGTCGGAACGGCGAACGTTTCGTGCGCGACGGCTTCCGGCAATAATTGGCAGGTCGCAACGTTGACGACGACGGGCGACGCAACGATCCAAACATTGACAAGCGCGGGCGCCGTAGAAATAGGAGGGGAAGCCGAAGGCGAAGATTGGTTGGCGACGTCGGCGACGTTCCAAGACAACGCCGAAATAAGCGAACTGACGTGCGGCGACGTTTTGTTAGGAGGCAACGCCGAAGGCGTCGAATGGACGGTCGGCAATTTAAGCGCGTCGTCAGATTCGATACGACTAAACGTTACGACGTTGGTGCTAAACGGCGAATGTTCGGTCGGAGTCGACGGCGTTTCGACGTTGACGATCAACGAGACAGGCTCGCTAGTAATAGCGCAAAACGCGACCGTCTCAACGTTGACGACGGAAGACGGAGCGGAGTTGACGTTCGATGACGGCGCCTTTTTATCCGTAGCGACTAGCGCGACGTTCGAACCGACGACGCTAAACGGCGCCGGTTATTTAGCGCTTCCATATTTGACGCCGACTGAAAACTTGAGCCAAGCCGAAGGCGCCGACGTTCGTGTGCTTACATACGGCGCCGGTATAACGTCGTTTAACGCGTTTGCAAAAACAAAGTCGACCGTCGCTTTTAGGTGGACGTCGGAAAACGCAGAAGTTCCTTTTTTAATCGAAAAACAAACGGACGACGGTTGGGTCGTTATTTCTGATTATCCAACAACAGGATTAACCGACGCGCAGACGGCGCCAGCGACATATCGCGCTTTCGACGGCGTTACGTTTATCGTCAACGAAGCCGACCCGACGACGTTAAACGCGCAATGGCGCTGGCGCGTCGACGTTCTACCGACAAACGGTGGAAGCGGCGACGGCGAAAACGAGGCGTGGGCGACGCGTTCTATCGTCGTTATAGCCCCGCAATACGATTGAGGCGCAAATGGCAAAACTAACGAAAATATTTTCAGGGCAAACGCCGACGATTCGCGCGGCGATCAAAGCCGCCGACGCGTGGTTTGACAAAGAGAACGACCTCGCGACGCAAGACGAGCTAAACGCTGAATTTTCAGACGCGGAATCAGTTCCTTTTCCAATTTCGTTGACGGTGTACAAATCCGGCAACACGTTGACGCCATACGAGTTCAAAAAGGAAAAGTCGACGCCTTGCGCTGGTTTTGTCAATTTAAATCTTTCGGACGATATTTTAATCGAACCGTCGACGGTAGAGGAAAACGAGCTTGATTATAATTTGTCTCATACTCTCGACACGCGCGCGTCTAATCCGTTCGAAACGAGCGGGGTTTACTGGTGCGTTTATAGGATATTTCCCAAAGCTGGCCCGCCGATCGTCATAGCCCCCGGAGTGGAGCTGGGTTAATGATCGACGACTATTGCGCGTTTTTCGCGGAAAAGTTGCGCGAAGGTATCGGAGAAAACGGAGCCGAAATCGACGGCGCGACTTTTTATCCCGGAGGAGTTTACGACCAGACGAACCCGTCGCGCGTTTGGACAGGAACGCCGACCGTCGAAATAATGGAACTGGACGTCGTTCCAACGTACTATATTTCAGGCAAATATCGCAACGCCGTTAAATTGGAAGTCGCGACGCGGACGCAAACGCGACGACAGGCAAGCAGAGCGACAAACGTTTTTCGGTCGTTTATAGCGAAGATTTGCCAAGGGATCGTTGACGCCGACGAAATCGACGATTTTGCGTTTGACGTTTCTAGAGTCTACCCCGACGAGCGCGGAAAAGCCGTCGGAGAAAGTTTTTATTCAATTATACCCTTCACTTTGTACGAAAAACTCAAGGAAGATTAGGAGACAAAATGGCGATTCTAAACGCGTTCAAAATGTTAGTCGCGTTTCTTCCCCAATCGTCGACAGGATCAGTGCAAGCGGATCTCGTCGACGAACGATACGCGGCGTTGAAATGGAGTACCAGCAATTTAATCCCGCTCGATATTAACATCACCAATTTTAACGACGGCGGCTCGGCGCTGGGAACGGAAGAAGTCAAGTCAATAACGGACTTGTCGCTTTCGACCAAAACGCGGTCGACTACCATAACTGAAGGCGACGTTTCATTCGAGACGGAGCAAAGCGCCGACCTTGAAGCGATCACGCCGACGCTTGAAGCGATCACCGGCGTCGACGACCCATTGCTAGGTTTGCTTGTGATCGGTCGTTATAAATCCGAATCGACAGGAACGAAATTATACGACGTCATCTATTCAACGGCGGCATATTTGACGCAAGAAGCCGGAAGGAACGCCGGAGCCCACGAAATAACGAAAGCGTCGCTTACGTTCAAACCGTCAGGGCGCGCCAAACGCGGAAAAACGACGTGCGCGTATACGGCGACCCTCACGTCGGCAAGCAATACCGTCGCATTAGCGGCGACTCAAAGCTAAGGAGGCTAGCAAATGATCGTTAAAAAATTGACGCAAGAGAAAAAGCCCGTCGACGTTTCGGAATGGAATGAAGAAATCAAAGCGTTTATTCGCCCTCTCAATTCCTTTGAAACGATACGTTTTTACGACCTATATTATACGTTCGTGAACGAGTCGAAGACGACCGAAGAACGTTGGGGCGCCGCTTTCGACGCCGCGAAGTTCCTTCTTGTCGACGAAGCCGACAAGCCGCTTTTGCAAGACGAAGACCGCGACGCGATCCGACAAGCAGCGTTTCTTCCGTTGCGTCGTATGTTTAACGCGGCGCTGGAGTCGACGCAAGAGATCGCAACGACTAAAAAAAACTAGTCGAAGACGAAGAATTTTGTTTTTTATTCCGTCTTGCGTGGACGCTTAAGAAATCGATTCAAGAGATTCTAGCGCTCCCGGAATGGGAGCGCGCGATGTGGCGCGAAGCGTTCGATTTATTCGGACCTCTCGACTGGCGCCGACAAGATTTTCTCGCGGCGAAAGCAAACCAGTACCAGTCGCTCGAGTCAAAGCCGCTCAAGGATTTTCTGCTTTTTGGCGATCCAACGGCAAAAGAATTGGAACAGACGGAAGAGGACGTCTTCAGAATGTTCGGAGATTAAACAATGGAACGCGACGACGGGATGCTCGTTTCTAAACGCTGGTTAGAATACGCCGACGATAAGCTCAACAAATCCGACGCGCCGACGCCGACGAAAACAAACGCGCCGTCGTCGCGATTTTACGACGTCAGACCCTGCAAACTGACCAGCGGCTGGACGTCGGAAAACGGCGTCGGAGTCGCGACGGCGAATTTAATTATCAATTCTCAAGAATCCGACGTTTCGATCAAGATTTACGACGCGACTGGAGACGCCGCAGAAAAAGGCGTCGACTCCGGCGCCTTTTGTTATGCGGTTTATCGAGGGCGCTGGGAAGTTCTAGCGTCGTTTGCTTCGAACGGAGGCGGCGCCCCTATGATTAGTTACGTTTCTAGAGTTAGTTATTCGGGCGACGCCCCTTTGTATGAGCTAACGAACGGCGTCGTTGTTTACGACCCGCTAGCGCCGGAATCATACCCGCTAGCGTCAGGCGACAAGGTTGTTTATATTCCAACGTCTGGAGTCGATTATCAGGGTATTGTGATCCAAGCGGAGCCGTTAGTATGATTGACACGAACAACCCTTATAGGTATCGATACGGGCGCGATTATTTCGCAAAATGGACGCTCCCGGACTGGTTATCGCTAGGAACTTATGAAACGGCGCCTTTTGTCTACAATTTCGAACGATCAATAGGAGAAGCGGAAAGCGGATCATTATTGCAAAAATACGTTTTAATTGATTATCCGACAGGCGCGACAGTAACCAACGTCAGAAACAGACAGTTTGCAAGATTGACGTCACTAACTGCCGTTCATAATAATTACAATGCGTTGTTAGACGGGCTGGACGTGGAAGGAGCCGCGTATAATAACGTTTCTGGAATGTATAGCAGAGTAACGTTAGGAGGGGGGAACACATACCAAGGCACATTTTACGCGCGACAAGTTGAATGGAACGACGGTTACATTCCAGTTTTTTTGGCGTATAATGGGGAACATCACAGCGGAGGAATCCCAAAATCTTCTAGCGCCGCCGGAGGTGAGTATAATATAGACCGCATTATACAAGGAGGGAGGTCGAGCGATCACCCGGAACTAAAATTGTCATTCTTAATCAAAAAAGGGAACGAAGCCCGAATATTTACGCCAAAATACCACGGTGGCAATTGGGCGCAAGGTAGCGAATATTTACGCGCCCCAACGTATTCGACGATTTTCTTAAAGCAAGGAGTTTATACGATAACAAAGATTTTCGACGTTCTTAGAGATACGACGCGCGACTTTAAATGGCAAAAATGGGAACGGAAAACCAACAAAAAAACAATCGAGATAGAGCAAACGAACGGCGCCTATTATCTCGATTTTCTCAACGCACAGACGGAAATTTACGAAAACTGGACGTATTCGGACTAGATAAATAGCAAACGTCGCGACGGGCGCCGCGCGTTCCCTTGTAAAGCCTCTCGAAGAAGCGCAAACGTGCAAGCCCGCGTTAAGTGGGGATCGTCGGAACGCGCGGCGCCAACATTTTAAGAAAAACGATGGAACGAATAAACGCAGTCGATTTATTTTGCGGCGCAGGCGGATTGACGCGCGGATTATTAGACGCAGGAATCAAAGTTAAAGCCGGAGTCGACGTCGAAAAATCTTGTCGCTTCCCTTATGAGTTTAACAACGGCGCGACGTTCGTAAATAAATCGATTCAAGAGATCGATGGCGCCGAAATACGACGCCGATATTTTGACGACGGCGGAAAATCCCTTTTATGCGGTTGCGCGCCTTGTCAGACCTTTTCCGCCCTCAACGCCAAAAGCCGCGACGAAAGACAAGCCGACCAGAAGTGGTCGCTTCTTTTGCAGTTTGAACGACTAGTCAAAGAATCGGCGCCGGATTATGTTGCGTTCGAAAACGTGGCGCCCTTGGCAAAAGAAAGGATTTTCAAAAATTTCGTCGCGCGACTAGAAACAGACCTGCGTTATAATGTCTGGTATAATGTCGTAAATTGCGCCGAAATTGGAATCCCGCAAGCGCGAAAACGTTTAATACTCCTTGCAAGCAAGGAAGAACCCGTCGAGTTCAAAGCGACGAAAGAACGAAGAACGGTCAAAGACGCCATCGGCGCCTTGCCAAAAATCGACGGCGGCGCCGCCAATCCAAACGACGCCCTTCATAGGGCGCAAAAGTTAAGCGACGTCAACGCGGAACGAATCAAGCGACTCCGGCAAGGAAAAAGCTGGGACGATATACCCGACAAACTCAAAAGCGACGGAATGAAGCGAAACGCCAAATTTAAAACGCGCTGGGGTCGTCTCGATTGGAACGAACCGGCGACGACGATAACGACGTTTTTTTACACGCTAGGATGCGGGCGTTTTGGACATCCAGATCAAGATCGTGCGCTATCGTTGCGCGAAGGCGCGCTTTTGCAAACTTTTCCAAGGTCGTATAAATTCGAACCAGACGGAAAACAAGCGGCGTTTCGAACAGTCGGAAAAATGATCGGGAACGCCGTCCCCTGCAAACTTGGGGAACTAATAGGGCGGACCTTTTTGGGGCGTTGAAAAATGGAAAACATAGCCGACTACCTAACGACGTTAAAAGGAGTTGCGTCCGCATTAGCGCAACTTCCAAGGGAACGCAAGCCGCTGATCGAAAAAGCCGTCGAAAAGTTCGTCGCCAACGTTCAAACGGACGCCGTTCAAAATCTAGCGCGCCCAAACTGGAAATTGTCGCGATCGATCGGACAAAAAACAAAAACCTTCGAAAGCCGAGAAGGAAGCGGCGTATCGGCGCAAAAAGTCTGGGGTATGGTAGGCTTCACTTACCAAGATCGAGCAAGCAAGCGCGACCCCGGTTTTTACGGGAAATTTCACGAAGGCGGCGTGAAAAATTCCAAATCAGGGCGAAATATGAAGGCGAAACAATTTTTGAAGAAGGCAAAAACGGCGAATATAGACGCGCTTTATAAAGAACTCGAAAGAATCCGACAAGAAACGCTAAAAAAAGTAGTCGAAAACGTCAATAAATAGTTGACTTTCCAGACCTTTTCGCATACTATAGAATAGGAGGGAAAAGGAAAGGAACCGACTATGGAAACGTTGAAAAATATTCTTGCGTTTTATCCTCTTTACGTTGTCGCGCTGGCATTTCTTGGCAGAATCATAGCCAACGACGTTTTATTGGGCGGTTTATTTGGTATTGTTTCATATCCTTTAGGCTGGTTTATTTTCGCTATTATGAGCGGGGCAGGAGAAAATGGCAACGAAAGCTCTATTAGCAAACGGGAAAACGATAACGGTCGATAACTCGCAGATCGATATCAAGTTCACAAGAAGCGTCGATCAATTAAATAATTCTCTTTCAAGAGCCCAATCTTCTCTCGGGCTTTATTACGACAATCAAAGTCGTCTTGTCGACGTTTTAGGGCGTTGCGTCGAAGGTCTGTCATTATCTCAAATCAGACTCGGGATGTGGGTTGACGAGTTAGGGCGCGCCAGAACCATAACTGGAGGATTCGCCGAAGGTCTTACAAGGACGCAATTAGAACTCGGTTATTATGACGATGGTTTAGGAGCAATATGCGACAGATTAGGAAATTATATCGGACAATCAAAAGCCGCGATTAAAGCCGAAGAAGAGCATAAAGTATTTTTAGAACGACAAGCGGAAGCAGAAAAAAAAGCGTTAAACGAACAATTTGAAGCAAGACAACGCGCGCGCCAAGCGTTAGGAGAAGCCGCTGGCGCCATAGCGGCATCGTCAAGCCAATTTGCCGTCCTTATAGCGACGCTTGAAGGCGTAGACAAAACAGCAAACGGAACACATCATAGGATTATTGGATTAGCGCAAGGAGTAGCGACGGCGGCAGCGACGGCTCAGACAGCATTCAATGCTTACAGGGGGTTTAGTGAACTTCAGAAAAACGGTCACACAATCTTTTCTAACTTTACGGCGAACTTGAATGCCGCAGGAAAGGCGTGGAGAGGATACGCCGCAGGCGCATTAACGGCAGCCGAAGCGACAAGAGCGGCTATGGCTTCAATAGGACCGGCGGCAGTGGCAATAGGCGCATTAAGTTTAGGAATCGGCGCCGCGTTCCTTACAGGACGAAAAAACGCGGAAACGGTCGACGGACTTACAGAGATCGAGAAGGAGGCGAAGAAAGCCGGACGCGAAGTCAAAACATTGGCGGACGCATTAGAGTTCGGAGCGTTTAACCCCAAGAACGCGACGTCTGAAATTAGGCGCGCGGTCGACGAACTCAACAGGCTGAACGCCGAAGGCTTGACGTCGGAACAATCGCAAGCGCTCGAGGACAGTTGGAACGGAGTCTCGCGCGCGATCAATCGCGCGGGATTTGCCGTCGACAACTTCTTTTCGTCGTCGCAACTCGAGAAAGAGAAGAAAGACCAATTCGCCGCGATAAACTCCTATATCGCGGGAATCGAAGAGCGAAACAAGACAAACGCGGATAAAATCGCCGACGAAATCAAAACGCTTCGCTTAATCGCGAACGAAGGAAGCCTGACGGGCAACCAGCGCGCGACGATTCGCGCGGAAATCGCGCGACAAGAAGAAGCCCTTGCCAAGGCGAAAGCCGACGAAGCGAACGCGGCTATACAAAAAGCCGAAAAAGAAAAATCCGACCTTGCCCAAAAATTGGGCGTTTCGTTCGAAATCGAAAGAACGCCGCAAGAACAACTCGCCTTGACGCTCAAGGAACTTTCCTCAGCGCGTGAAAAGGAAGTTATCACAGTCGAAGAACAAGCAAGAGCGGAAGCCAAGGCGCGCGACCGTTATCGCGACGCCCTAGAAAAAGAAGCCGGAGTTTCGTTCGAAGTCGAAAAGACGGCGCAAGAACAACTCGCGTCGACGCTCGACAAACTGACGAAAGCGCGCGAACAGGAACTGATCACAGTCGAAGAACAAGCAAGAGCGGAAGCCAAGGCGCGCGACCGTTATCTTGAAAGCCTTGAAAAAGAAGTCGGAGTTTCCTTTGCAAAAGAAGCGACGAAAGACCCGCTTGAAGTTTTGAAGAACAAAGAGTCGCGACTTGACGAAGAATTAAAAGCCGGACGGATCAACGACGAACAATTCAAGACGGCGAAAAAGAACGCCCAAAAAGAAGCGCGCGACGCGCTAGCGCTTGAAGTTCCAAAAGAGACGCAGACGCCGCCCGCCAAGTTCGAACTAGTGAAGGTCGGAAAGATCGACGCCGCTAAGACGGACGAAGAGCTTCAAAAAGCAACCGACGAAATCAAAGCGCAGATTAAACGACTTTTTGAGAACGACGCCGTAGCCTCTAAAGAATACGAAGCCGCGCAAAAAGAAGCCGCGCGCGAACTCGAAGCGCGAACGATCACGGCGCGCGAATACGCCCTAAAAATCGCGGACGCGGCGAACGCGACGGCAAAAGCGGCGAACGGCGCCCCGGAGGCTTTTGCGTCTTATTCCGCGACAGTCGACGAAGCGACGCGCGCCCTTCAATACGGCGTTATTTCCGAACAAGAGAAAAACGCGATCATAGCCGAAGCCGACGACGCGCTGGCGAAAGCGCGTAGGGACGCGGCGAAATCCGAAATCGAAGCGGCGCGCGATCGATTAGGGATCGACGCTTTGATCGCGGACGCCGAACAAATCAACGCCGCGAAAAAGGACGTCGCGCAACGACTGAAAGAACAAGCGACGGCGATAAAAAAAGCGCGCGACGCGGGCGAAATATCCGACGCGGAGTTCCGAAAGGCGCAACAAGCGCTGACGACAATCCGAAACAAACAAGCCGACGAAGAACGCGAACGCGCAAGAGAAAACGCGCGCTCGGCGCTTGGCGTCGACAACTTGATGGAGTCGTTAAAAACGCCGCTTGAAAAATTCGCCGAAACGACGGCGAAGATCGACGACGCAATGAAGACTGGCGCGATCGATCGCAAGGAAGCGGACGCGCTTCTTTGGAAAGCGCGCGGCGACCTTTTTGCGGAGTCAGACAAAATGGTCGGGAACGTCGACAAGGTTGAGTCGCTGAAGTCGACGCTGGAAAACTTAGCGCCGACTTTGAAATCGGGATCGAACGAGTTATACCTTGCGCAAATACGCAACACAACGTCGTATCAATCGAGTATAAAAACGACGACGGAACGCCTTGACCAGACGACTCAAGCGACGTTGGATCAAGCGCGACAAACTAATTATTGGTTAGAGCAAGTCGCGAACGGCGGCGCATCTACATTTTACGGAGCATAAAATGACGGTAGTAAAAGTGGAACGCCGCGCCGACGGTTACAACATACGCGCGAAATTTTCGGGACAATATCTCAACGGGGAGCCGATTCGGTTAATTTCAGGCTCAATCCTATTTGACGTTTACACGGATACCAAAGACGAAATGCCGTTGACGGTTCTTTCGTCGCCTTCATTGCCGCAAGTCGGCAATCTTTACGGCGAAGAAGGAACGCCGATCAGCGGCGTTTATTTCAACGAGGCGACGCCGCGTTTAATCGGGCGCTCGGGCGCGCTCTATCGGTGGGAAGTTACATACAATATAGGGGGCTCAACGTCGACGCGAACAAGCGGAGTCGAAGAGGAAACGACGCCGGAGCCCGATCAGATTAGTTTTTCAGCGTCGATTGAGACCGAAGACTATGCATCCGCGTTCGATCTTGACGGACTTCCAAACCAGAACACGCTGGGCGAATGGTTCCAAGACCCGATTATTTTCAAGAGCGGAGTCCTAAATATGACGTGGCGCTATAAAGAATATGCGAATCCGTTGTGGAAAAGCCGCGATTTTTTCCAAGCGGTGAACAACGCGCCTTTGTGGGGATTTTCGCCCGGTACGGTTAAGGTAGTCGATATTCCGTTCACAGCGACGCGGACGTCGGAGACGGAATACGACGTCGAGTATAAACTGCAATACCGTCCGCAAGGTTGGAACGACCGCAAGGCGAACGCCGGAAGGTATTTCAAAGTCGGGAACGTTTTTTTTCTTGCGACAAACGAAGACGGGTCGCCGACGGAATCGCCCGTTTTGTTGACGTCGACAGGCGCAAGACTCGCGTCGGGCGCCGCCCCTCATTTTCTTACGTTTCGGACGACATACCCAAAAGACCTGACGCAGTTGCAACTCGCAGACCCGTTCACAATTTAGTGGTTATTTCCAAAATGGAAAACACCACAGGGACAAAAGATGAACATTATATACGGATTGTTAAACAAAGCGGCGGAAATTTTCGGAGAGCCAGCAACGTTGACTAAACGCGACGGGCTCGAGATCGACGTAAATTTATCGGCGGAATCGCCGACAACAGAAACGTTAAGCGGCGAGTATGAAGCCGCGCAAAATGAACTTATATTTTCCGCGTCGATAGCCGACTTGACGAACGACGGTGCGACGACATACCCAGAGGAAGGCGACGTCGTGACGGGGTTATTTGGCGCGCCTAATCCTCAACGCTGGAGAGTAACCACGGACGGAACGACGGCGACGGCGTGGTCGTGGCAATGGGGACGTCCCGGAGGAAGAATCCAATTTAAGGCGGCGAAAATATCCGACGACGCTTGACGCCGAAGGCGCGATAGGCAATAATGATCGCGTGTCACTTTGTGTCATTTTTGGCGGTTCCAAACTGCTAAAAATCGCATTTTTTACAGTTTTGCGGAATCGTCAGACGCGTAAAAACACGGGATTTTTAAAAAAGCGCAGATTTAAAAATAAATTTGCAAGCCGAAGGTCGCCGGTTCGATCCCGGTTGGCTCCATTTGCGTTTTACTCGTGTTTTTTTGGGTAAAACGTTTTTTTAATTTCTTGACTAATGATTCTGTCTGATTTGTAAAAAAGCTCAAAAAAAATACAAAAAATATAAGGATTTTTGCAAATTGACAGAAACTAATGTTCCCAAACTCAAGCGCTGGTCTACGCGCGATATGCGTATGCGCGCTACGAAGGCAAAAAAATGCTTCGGCAAACGAGGCGATTCTTGAATCAGTCGCTAAATATAGCGAATTTATTGACAAAACCAACAAGACAAACCAACCTATAACAACGTTCCACAAACCGTCGAAAGCAACTTTAAAGAAAACGTAAATTTCTGGGTCAAGCTCCGCTTTCACGGCGTTGCTTCCGCCCCTTGTCTCTTGTCGCGTCAAGGATATAATAGGACGACCGACGCGCGACGCAAAGCAAAGGCGCCGCCGACGCGCGTTTCGTTCGGCGCTTCCTTTTCGCGACTAGGACGCTTTCGTATGGCGCAAACGCAAAACCCCGAATTTTTCGAAACGCGGTCGATCCCGCGCCTTCTTTACGAATTTTCTATGCCGGCGATCGTGGCGTCGCTCGTCTCCGCGTCTTACGCGTTAGTCGCGCGCGTCTTTGTCGCGCAACGTTTCGGAACGGACGGCGTGGCGGCGGTGACCGTCTCTTTTCCCGTAATCGTCGTTTTTTTAGCGGTTGCGATGACGATCGGGACGGGCGCGACGATTCTTATTTCGATTCGTCTCGGCGAGAAAAAAATCGACAAAGCGGAAGAAATTCTCGGTCAGGCGCTTTTCCTTTCGACGGCGACGGCGGCGGCGTTCGTCCTTTTCGGATTGCTCTTTATCGAGCCGATTCTTCGTTTTACGGGCGCGTCGGACAATATTCTTCCGTTGGCGAAATCCTATTTGTCGGTGATCATTTGGGGCGTGTTGCCTCAACATATCGCCTACGGAGTCAACAACTTCATTCGCGCGGAAGGTAAGCCTCGCGTCGCGATGGTCTCGATGTTTATTTCGGCGATCGTGAACGGCGTTCTCGACTACGTTTTCCTTTTCGTTTTGCGCACGGGAATTTGGGGCGCGGGTCTTGCAAACTTACTTGCGAGTTGCGTGGCGGCCTCTTGGATATGTTTTCTCTACTTTTCGGGTCGAACGGTTCTTCGTTGGCGTATGAAATATTTTCGGTTCGATTGGGACTTGACTAAAGCGATCGCGATTTGCGGCGCCGTGCCTTTCGCGACGCAGGCGTGTTCCGCTATTCTTCAGACGACGCAAAACAATTTGCTTCGCCATTACGGAACGTTATATGGAAACGCAATGGGTTACGAATTCGACGGCGGCGATCTTGCCGTCGGTATGATGGGAACCGTCGTCGCGATTACGTTCGTCTGCATCACGCCTTTCTTTGGACTAGGACAGGGCGTTCAACCGATCGCGGGCTACAACACGGGCGCGGGACGACCCGACCGCGTGCTTGAAACGATTAAATTGGCTCTGAAAGTCGCCATCCTCGTCAGTTTGGTCTTTTGGGTCGCGATCTTTTTCTTCCCGGAGCCGTTTGTCAAGATGTTCCTCAAAAGCGCCGAAATCGGTTACGTGGAAAAATTGGCGCTTGGGAAAATCGCGATTCGCGCGGTCGTTCTCGCAATGCCCTTAGTCGCCGTCAACGTCTTGGCAAGCGGATATTTTCAAGCGCAAGGACGTCCGATTCTCGCGCTGACGACGACGTTGTTGCGTCAGCTAATTTTCCTTCTGCCTCTGTTGTGCCTTTCGACTTACGTACTCGAGCGTTTCTGGTCGCGCGGACTCGACGGATGCTGGTATTCCTTCCCCGTGTCGGACGTTCTCGCTTCGATCGTTTCGATTATTTTTCTGCGTCAAGACTTTGCCGTCAAGAAACGTCAAATTCAAGAGATGCGCGCCGCAAGCGCGCCGGAACCCGCGCTATGAGTCAAAACGTCGTTATCGTCGGCGCTTCCGGGGGAATCGGACGCGCGCTCGCCTCTTCTTATCTCGACGAGGACGTCGCGCTTAATTTGACGTGTCGTCGCGGCAAAGACGCGCTCGACGCTTGGGCGCAAGAAGTCGCAAACGAAGGTCGACGCGCGACAATTCGCGTTTTTCAAGCCGACTTAGCCGATCCGTCGGAAGTCGACGCGCTCGTCAAACGGCTCCTTGACGCCTGCGCGGAAAAAGAACTTGACGACGCGCCAAAGGTCGACGCGTTGGTCGTCGCGGCGGGAATCGATCTAATGACTCAAGAAAGCAAATCCCTAGCGTTCGAACGACGACTCGAACGCGCGTGGCAAATCGACGTCGCCGCTACGGTGAAAATTGCGCGAGAAATTGGAACCGCGATGCAAAAACGACGAAGGGAATTAAAGGAAGAGAACTATAAGCCGGCGATCGTTCTTTTTGGCTGGGACGGAACCGAACGAGGACAGGAGGGCGACACGGCTCAAATATACGCGGCTTGCAAAGGCGCCGTCGTCGCGTTCGCGCGTTCGCTCGCGCAGTCCCTTGCGCCTGAAACGCGCGTGAACGTCGTCTCGCCCGGTTGGATCCGCACGACGTGGGGCGCCGTCGCTTCAGAGGCGTCCCAAGCGCGCGTCGTCGCGGAATCCCTTTCGGGGCGTTGGGGAACCTCCGAGGAAGTCGCGCGCGTCGTTCGATTTCTTTTATCCGACGGAGCCTCTTATCTCAACGGTCAAAACATAGCCCTCAACGGCGGCTTTTCTTACAAGCGATCTTAGCGAAAACATAAGCTCTTGACAATACATATAATTTTGATATAATATTTCCGTTTAAATTTAGACGAGGTTCCGCGACTACTCGCCCAAGCCGAAATATTCGATCGGAATTCGCGTCAAATTACATCCGTAAAACTAGGGAGACATAGTAATGAGAATTGCGATCGGTTGCGATCATCGAGGCGCTAAAGTTGCGAGGAGGTTAATTTACGACCTACTTTTGCGCGATCATTACGTCGATGAAGCGCAAGAACTCGGTTTGTTCACAAAAGATCGCGCGCTTGGAGCCTTCCTCATTTCCGACGCCGCTTGCGACGATTCCTATGAAAAAAAGGACGTCGCGGAAAATAAAGACGCGAAAGGAAATGAAGACGAAATAATAAACGCAAAAGTCGAGCGTATTTTCTACAGTCAAGACGAACAAAGGAACGGTCTCGAACAGCCGCCGACCGACGAGTTTAAATCGGTCGATTATCCCAACGTCGCCGCCGCCGTCGCGGAAAAAGTCGCAAACGGCGAAGCGGATTACGGAATTTTAATCTGCGCGACGGGGATCGGGATGTGTATCGTCGCCAATAAATTTAAGGGTATTCGCGCCGCGATTTGTTTTGACGAAGTCGCCGCCGAGTTGAGTCGACGCCATAACAACGCCAATATTTTGTGTCTGTCAAGCGATTTTGTCGGTCTTCCCATTTTGGAAGCGATCACGCGCAAATGGTTGGATTCGCCTTACGACGGCGGACGTCATCAAAGACGCGTCGAGCTAATTGACAAAATTGAAGAAAAAACGGGTTTATAAAAACTCGTCCTTGGCGCTTTTCACATAGCTTTCTGATTGAAGACGTTTCTGATTAAAGGCGCCGCCTCGCGTGTTGCTAAATAGGCGAGGCGTTATTATTTGCAACGTCGACGAAAATTTTTCTAAATATTTCAAAAAAAATCTCGCGAATCTAGCTTTTTTCCGTTCAATTTGCTATACTAAAGCAATACAGGATGCGTTATGGGCGGCTAAGTCGACTTGGCGCGTCGAAAACCTAACAAAAGACAAAGGAAAAGATCGATGGATTCCAATCGTTTTAACCAACGTTCCAATTCCGTTTATTCCGTCGACCAAAGCGACGGCTACGGACGGTCGGATTATTCCGCCGGATTTGACGCGGCGTTCTCCCCTCTCTCCAATACGACGGTCGAGACGCGTTCAAGAATCGTAACGCGCGTGTACGCCAATTTGACGGGCGCGGTCGTCGCTTTCGCCGCGATCGTCGCATTAATTTTCGCGACGGTCGGAGTCGTCGAAATTGCGACGTTCGTGCAACACAACGTCAAGTTGGTAAGTTTCGGCTTGTTGGCGTTGTGCATCGGCGGTCCCTTTATCGGCAACGCGTTGTTGAAAGCGAATCCTTCCGTTACGGGTCAGTATTTTCTGCTCGGATTTTACGTGCTAATGTACGTCGCGTTGTTCCTTCCGATTTTGGCGTTCGCGGTTCTTATGGTCGGATCGGCGCAGTTGATTTGGCAAGCGACGGGCTTGACGGTCGCGCTTTTCGCGGCGCTTTCCTCGGCGGTCTTTATGACGCGTAAAGATTTTTCCTTTATGCGCGCGTTTCTATTTTACGCCGGAATCGCCGGTTTGATCGTGATCGTCGCCTCGTTAATCACAGGGTTCTCGCTGGGAACGTGGTTCTCCGTCGCGATGATCGCGCTGGCGTGCGGCTACATTCTTTTTGAAACGTCGGACGTTATGCTTAGAACCCACGAAGGAGGCGAGGTTCTGGCGGCCGTCGAATTGTTCGCGTCCGTGATGATGTTGTTCTTCTACGTGTTGAGACTTGTTATGGCGTTCAATCGCGACTAATTTAAAAGAGCGCGTCGGAGCGAGTCGCGAAGGCTAGTCTTCGACGCGTTTTTCTTTTCTTGCGCAACTTTTTAACTTGAATCGTTATGGAGCCGCGTTATGCCGACGATCTCCCCTTTGCGTTTTTGCGTCGCTTTTCTCTCGGCGTTCTTTCTTTTCGCGACGAATCTTGCGCCCCTTGAAGCCGCGCGTTCGAGCGACGCCGAAAAAGCGAAGAAAGAGGCGTGGATCGACGCGAATTTCGCGCCGAACGCGATTCCGCCTTTCTCCTTCCTCTACGACGGCGTTTCTTCCGACAAGTTTTTGACTTCGTGGGAACGAACGGAAACGACGGAAGTCCAAGAAGGACGAACGATACGAAAAATCCTGTATCGGGAGCCGAACGGACGACTTGAAGTCGAATGTAATCTAATCGACTACGCCGACTGGTCGACGCTTGAATGGTCGCTTGTCCTGCGTAATCTTTCCGACGGAGAAACGCCGATTCTCGAGTCGATTCGCTCGCTTGACGCCGCGTTTCAGTCGTCGCCCGAGGGAGGCGCGTTCACGACGATTCTTCATCGAGCCGTCGGCAGTCCTTGCACCGTCGACGACTACATGCCGCGCGTGACGGAGCTTCCGCCCTTGTTCAGTTGCGCGTTTCAGCCCGGCGGCGGACGTTCTTCGAATCTGCATATGCCCTATTTTAACTTGCAGTCCGGTCGAAATTTCGGCTGGATCGTCGCGATCGGCTGGGGCGGCGAGTGGCGCGCGGAATTCGAACAAAACGCCGGTTTGGGCGACGACGGCTTGACGCGCGTTCGCGCCGGACAAGCGACGACGCGCTTTAAATTGACGTCGCGAGAAGAAGTCGCGGCGCCGTCGATCGTCTTACTTCCGTGGGAACGCCCGACTTGGATCGACGCGCAAAATCTTTGGCGCGCGTGGTCGATCGACCAGTCCCTTCCGAAAATCGACGGAGAAGTCGATCGCGGTCATCTCTGGGCTTCAACGGATCGCGTCGACGTTCCCGCCTTTACGCCCGGCGCTCAATTCCGCATTGAAACGATTCAAAAATATCTCGACGAAGGAATCAAGCCGGATTATTTCCACATCGACGCGGGCTGGTATCCTTGCGACGGGAATTGGCCGAAAATCGGAACGTGGGAGCCCGACGAAACGCGCTACCCGAACGGAATTTGCGAAGTCTTCGACTATGCCAAGGAACGCGGAGTCGGCTCCGTTTTATGGATGGAACCCGAGCGAGTCGCGCCGGGAACTTGGATTACGATCAACCGTCCCGAATGGGTTTCAAACGGCGAAAACGGAGGGCTTTTCAAATATCATAACCCGGACGCCTTCGCGTGGATGCTGGAAAAAATCGACAAAACGATCAAAGAGCAACGCGTCGACTTTTACCGTCAAGATTTCAATATGGATCCCCTGCCCCATTGGCAAGCGCAAGACGCGCCCGACAGGCAAGGTATTGCCGAAAATAAGCACGTCGTCGCTTACTACAAGCTATGGCGAGAATTACGCGCGCGTCATCCTCATATTAAACTGGACGCCTGCGCCTCGGGCGGGCGACGCAACGACTACTTGACGATGCGTTACGCCGTCCCGTTGTGTCGAAGCGACTATTGCGGCGGTTCGCTTGGACGTCAGATTCAATCTTACGGCGCGCATTTGTGGATACCCTTTACGGGCTCCGGCTACGGCGCCTCGACGACGGAGCCGAACTTCGACTATAACTTCCGTTCGTGGGCGTTCGCGCCCTATTCCGGCAGTGCGATTCGTATTGCCGACGACGAAAAATACGAGAAGCTACGAGACAATATCGCGATCTGGCGCCAATACGTCAAACCGTTCTTCGACGACGATTATTATCCGTTGACGCCCTGCTCGCTGAGCGAAAAGGACTGGATCGGCTGGCAGTATCACGACGCGCAAGAGAACGCGGGCGTCGTGTTAATGTTTCGACGTCTCGAATCGGAACAGACGGAAGGACGCTATCCGCTCTTTGGACTCGATCCCGACGCGACGTACCAATTTCTCGACGTCGATTCGGGCGTTACGACGGATTATTCCGGCGCCGAACTCTCGACGTCGGGACTGCTCGTTCAAACGACCGCAGCGCCTCAAGCGATGGTTCTTGCCTACCGTAAAATCGAAAAATAACCCCGACGCGCGTTTTTTTATGAGCGGCGCGTCAAATATGGCGGCGCTTCTTTTTGAATCTGAAAGAAGCGCGTTCCCCGTTGACTAATTAGAGAAATTATGTTAGAATTTATATAAGGACTTTAGTTAGCTAAGTTCGGTTTTTGTAATAAGTTTCGTTTCTACGTCGTCGATAGCGCTTTTGTTCCAACGGAAGGCGTTTGTTCTTCCGAGGGGAAGTTTGAAGCGTTGCGTCGTCGAGACCTGAACTGGATAGTTTAGGAGAAAGTTGAGGATTTAGAGTGTTTAAATATCGCAAATTTGCGGATGGGGGGGGTAATAACGGTTTTACTCTCGTCGAATTGTTGGTCGTCATCGCTATTATCGGCATCTTGATCGGGCTTCTTCTTCCCGCCGTCCAAGCCGCGCGCGAGGCCGCGCGTCGTATGCAATGCACCAATAATCTGAAACAGCTTGGACTTGCGGTTCAAAATTTTGAAAGCGCCAATAATCGCCTCCCGAACCAAGGATACGACGAATTCTGGGTCAAAGGGTTCTGTAAGAGCGGCACTAAGGAACGTATCGACGTCGTAGACACCTATTCCGTCTTCACCCTGTTGCTTCCCTTTGTCGAACAAACCGCTCTGATGGACAGAATTACCGGCTATTGCGAAGCGGCTGCGAACAAGAATCCGTACGTATACGAGAACATTCCGCTCTCTTGGTCAGGCGGAACGATGGCCGACGGAACGGAGAACCCGTTCACGACGATCATTTCCGCGTATCTTTGTCCTTCCGACGGCAACAACACGACGCAAAATATTAGCAACGGCGGAAACGGTCTATACAGCGGCTGTTGCAATTACGGCGCGAACCGCGGCGACTTTATGATCGGTTGGGACTGGGGCGAAAATAAAAACAAGCGCGGCGTCTTTTTCAGCGGCAATATCGGCGGTCGTATGACGATGCAAACGATCACCGACGGAACCTCCAACACGATGCTCTTCGCCGAAATTAACGTCTCCGATTCTTCCGGAAACGACGTCTATTATAAGTCGACCGTCGTCGGCGCTAATATTCACGGTCAGCCCGCGTCTTCCTGTCTCGCGATGCGCGGAGAAAAAGGTATGACGAACGGCGGAACCACTTGGGCGATCAAGGGTCGTCGTTGGGCCGACTGCCGTATCGCTTACACCAACTTCCACGCCGCCGTTCCGCCCAACTCTCCGAGTTGCTGGGGCTCGAATTTGGGACAAAACGAAAACCACACTTGCGCGTGTATTTCCGCGTCTAGCAATCACAGCGGCGGCGTCAACGTCTGTATGTGCGACGGTTCCGTTCGCTTTGTTTCCGAAACGGTCGACTGCGGCGACTTGACGCACGTCTTGGGGTATCCGAACTGGACCGGCGAAGGACACCAATGGGTCGGTCCTTCCACGCAAGGCGTTTGGGGCTCGTTGGCGACTCCGAAAGGCAAAGAAACGGTCAGCCTTGAATGATTTTATTAGATGCGTTTGAGATTAACGCGTTTTAGAAATTTAGAAGTTCGGACAAACGCGCGGCGTTTTTAGGAGGCGCATCGTCGCAAACATCCGCTCTGGCGCTTGAAGTCGCTTGGAACGGACGGCTTTTGAAATCTTTTCGCGTATGGAACGATCAACAAATTGCGCGGCGATTTGACCTTAAAAATTTACGCTTTGCAACGTTGACGAATTTTTCTTTTGGAGAGACCGACGCAACGGACGTTTTGCGCTTTTGGCGTTTGAACGTTCGCTTGTTTTTTATCGGTTTCGAAAGCGAACGTTATTATGAAAGGTTTCAAATGAGCAAACGATTTCGGCGAGGAGACGCCTCCTCGCGACGAGCTTTTACGCTTGTCGAACTCCTGGTGGTTATCGCCATCATCGGCATTTTGATCGGTCTGTTGTTGCCCGCCGTTCAAGCGGCGCGCGAAGCCGCTCGACGTATGCAATGCACCAACAATCTGAAACAACTTGGGCTTGCGGTTCAGAATTTTGAAAGCGCCAATCAGCGTCTGCCAAACCAAGGATACGACGAATTTTGGGTTAAGGGATTCTGTAGGAACGGGACTAAGGAACGTATCGACGTCGTAGACACCTATTCCGTCTTTACTTCGTTGCTTCCGTTTGTCGAACAGACCGCGTTGATGGATCGAATTACCAGTTACTGTGAAGCCGCCGCGAATATGAATCCGTATTCCTGCACGATGGCGAACGGCACGACCAATATTCCGCTTACTTGGAGCGGCGGAACGATGAACGACGGAACGGACAACCCGTTCACGACCGTTGTTCCCGCCTATCTTTGCCCGTCAGACGGCAATAATCAGACTCAAACTTTCGGAAATCAGTACAGCGGCTGTTGCAATTACGGCGCGAACCGCGGCGATTTTATGATCGGCTGGGACTGGGGCGAAAATAAAAACAAGCGCGGCGTCTTCTTTAGCGGCAACATCGGCGGTCGTATGACGTTGCAAACGATCACCGACGGAACTTCGAACACGATGCTCTTCAGCGAGATCAACTGTTCCGATCCCGGCGGGGACGTTTTTTATAAGACGACCGTCGTTTCCGCAAACATTCACGGACAACCTTCCGCGTCGTGTCTTGCGATGCGCGGAGAAAAAGGTATGACGAACGGCGGAACTACTTGGGCGATCAAAGGTCGACGCTGGGGCGACTGCCGCGCCGCTTACAGTAACTTCCACGCTTCCGTTCCGCCCAACTCTCCAAGTTGCTACAACGAAGGCACCGGACAAAACGAAAACAACGCCTGTATGTGCATTTCCGCGTCGAGCAATCATAGCGGCGGCGTCAACGTTTGTATGTGCGACGGTTCCGTTCGCTTCGTTTCCGAAACGGTCGACTGCGGCGATATGGTAAACAAACTCGGTTATCCGAACAACTCCGGCGAGGGACACCACTGGGTCGGTCCTTCCACGCAAGGCGTTTGGGGCGCGCTCGCGACTCCGAAAGGTAAGGAAACGGTTAGTCTGGAATGATTTTTATAGACGCGTTTGAGTTCAAACGCGCCTTGGTTCTTTCAGCGTTCGGACAAGCGCGACGCGTCCTTTTCCGAACGCTTTTTGAGGACGCGTCCTTTCCTTCGATTAAAACGCCCGCCGTACGGCGCGCGATTCTTAAAGGTTGTTTTGATGAAAAAATATGCCGCGTTAATAATTTTAGTTCTTTGCGCGACGACTTTGTTTGTCGGTTGCGGAAAGAAAGTCGTAAAAACGGAAGGCGTTACGGGAAAAGTTACCTTAGACGGCGCTCCGCTTCCCAACGCAAACGTTTATTTTATCCCCGTCGATAAAAATTCGGGCGCGCTCGACTCTTTCGCGAAGACCGGCGAAGACGGAACGTACAAGTTGCAGACGCTTACGGGCGCCGCAAACGCGGGCACCACGCCCGGCAAGTATCTTGTGAAATTTGACGCGCAAGAGGCGGTGGACACGGGCAAAACGCAAACGGTCAACGGCGAAGAAATGCCCGTCTTGGAATCAAAGAGTATTTTGCCCAAGAGATACAACGACGAAAAGACGTCCGGCTTCGAGGTCGACGTTGTCGCGGGCTCCAATACGTTTGACTTTGATCTTGAGTCCAAATGACTTCTTAACTTTCCAAATTGGAAGGTTAAGCGTCGCCAAGCTAAATATCGTCAAGTTGGAACGATTTTTGACGCGAGCGGGTTCGTTCGCGTCTTTTTCTTTTGAAATCGTCGCGCTCTACGTTCCGTTTAAAGAGCGATTCTTACGACGTTGCGTTCTTAACGAAGCGCGTTCTTCTAGGCGCGTTGATTCGCGCGCTTTAAAATTTGTAATAATAGTTCTGAAGTTCTGTTTTTACGCATTGTAGACTTTAAAAGGACAAGTAAGAAAAAGTAAGAAAAAATTTTGAAAAAAAGCCGACGCCCTTGAAAAAAACAGAAAAATTGTTAGAATAACCAGACGCAATTATATTGGGGTCGTTTTTTGAACGCGCGTTTGCGACCCGTTGCGCGACGTCGTTCGTTTGAAACAACATTGAGGACGAGCGCGATCATAACGAAGAAGTCTTGAGATAAAGGAATCGTTATGGCGATTAACGCCTGTGAATTTGATTTAAAACAGCTGGTTCTTGACGGCGGCTCTTTTGGTCCGCGCGAAATAGACCAGGTGCGCGAAACGATAAGTCGCGATTTAAAAAAATTCGACGAGCTTAAAGAAGCGGTCGGCGAACTCAAGTCGAGAGACGAAGACGAAATGAGTCCGGCGAGTCGCGTGAAACTCGGAGTCTGTCAGTTTTTGATCGGAAAGTACGACGACGCGTTCGCCACGCTCAAGCGCGGCGACGGCGGCGCCTTGGTGCATTATTATTACGCCAAAATTCACGCCGTCAAAGGCGAATACAACGAGGCGATCGCTTCGTACAACACCGCGCAAGCCGCCGGTTACAACGCCGACTTCTGCGCGTTGGGGCGCGCTGAAGTCTATCGCGAGACGTCGAGGTTGAACGAAAGTTTGCAGGAACTCGACTATCTTTCCGGTCCGATCGAACAGACGGCGGAATACCTTTATCAACGCGGCGCGACGGTCAACGCGATCGGTTGTAATCCGAACGAAGCGATCGCGCTTTACGAGCGCGCGCTCGCCGTCGATTCCTACCATCCGGGCGCGTTGTTCGGTCTCGCGCTGGAAAACGAACGACGCGGCAACGACGAAGAAGCGCTCGAACTGTACAAACGCGCCGCCTCGTATTATCCGGCAAGCGTCGGCGTTCTGGTCAATTTGGGCATTCTGTACGAAGACCTCGAAATTTACGACCAAGCGCAGCAATGTTTCCAACGCGTTCTCGATTCGTATCCGACGAACGCCAAGGCGGCGCTTTTCCTAAAAGACGTCAAAGCGTCGAACGATATGCGCTTCGACGAAGAAGAACACAACAAGATGCTCGAGTTGGGCGTCAAGTTGAATCAACCGATTTCCGACTTCGAACTTTCCGTTCGCGCGAGAAACTGCTTGACGTCAATGGGCGTCGTCACCTTGCACGACCTCTGCAAACGCACCGAGCAGGATTTGCTTTCAAGTAAAAATTTCGGCGAAACCAGCTTGACGGAAATCAAGGAGATTTTGAGTCAAAAGGGACTCAAATTGGGAATGTATTCGGCGGAAAAGCAACGTCCCGACACGTTCGAAACGATGCAACTGAGTCCGGAAGAACAAACGGCGCTGGGGCGTCCGGTAAGCGATTTGAACTTGTCCGTTCGCGCGAGAAAGTGTATGAACCGTTTGAATATTCAAACGATCGGCGAATTGGTCTGCAAGTCGGCCGAAGAACTGCTCGAATGCAAAAACTTCGGCGTTACCAGTTTGAAGGAAATTCGTGAAAAACTGGTCGATTTCAACATCAAATTACGAGGCGATTGAGTAAGCGACAAGCGGCTCGTTCCGCTTATATGATCGTTAGACGCGTAGAACGCGCGCGACGTCGATAAGGCGCGCGCGCGTTTTTTGTAGACGTTTTTGCTTTCTTGCCAAAACGAAAATTTGATCGCCAAGAGAATACGACGATGGCTCTTTTCCAATATAAACTTCATAATCAAGACGCGTCTTGCGCCGCGCGACGCGGAGAATTTGAAACGACGCGCGGAATAGTGCAACTGCCTACTTTTATGCCGGTTGGAACGCGCGGTTCCGTAAAAGGAGTTGAAATTAGCCTATTGGAGGCGACAGGTTCGCAGATTGTGCTGTCGAACACGTATCACTTAATGTTGCGTCCGGGCGCGGAGGTCGTTCGTTCCCTTGGCGGTCTTCAAAAATTCTGCGGGTGGAACAAGCCGATGCTGACCGACAGCGGCGGTTTTCAACTCTTTTCATTAGCGAAACTTACAAAAATTTCCGAAGAAGGCGCCGTCTTTCGTTCTCATATCGACGGACAAAAAATTTCGCTCACGCCGGAAAAATCGGTCGCGATTCAAGAAGCGCTCGGCTCCGATATCGCAATGGTCTTCGATCACGTGATCGAACTGCCCAACTCGCGCGCGGCGGTTGAAGACGCTATGGAACGAACGTTGCGTTGGGCGGCGAGATGTCAAAAGGCGCATACGCGCGAAGATCAAGCGCAATTTGCGATAGTCCAAGGGGGGCTCGAATACGATCTGCGTCGTCGTTGCGCGGAAGCCTTGGCGGAAATGAATTTCCCCGGTTACGCGATCGGAGGACTAAGCGTCGGCGAAGAACCGCGAGAAATGTACGATTGTCTCGACGCGGTAGAACCATATATGCCGCGTGAAAAACCCCGCTATTTAATGGGCGTGGGGCGCCCCGAAGACTTGATTGAAGGAATATATAGAGGCGTCGATATGTTCGACTGCGTAATGCCCTCGCGTAACGGACGCAACGCGATGGCGTTTACCGATTACGGCCCAATGCGCCTACGAAACGCGCGTTACGAACGAGACGAGCGACCGTTGGAAGAAAACTGCCCCTGCCCCGCCTGCAAACGAAGTCGCGCGTATATTCGCCATCTCTTCGCGACGGGCGAAATGTTGGGACCAATCCTTCTTACTATCCACAATATTACCTACTATCAACGTTTAATGGCGGGCGCGCGACAAGCGATAGAACAAAATCGATTCAGCGAATACCGCCGCGAAAAATTCGAAGGCTGGACTCGAGGTCTGCCCGATTGAAACGTCGAACAAGAACTCCTAACGTTGAAGAATCGCAAGAAGTCGCTATGAAGCTCCCGACGAAAAAACCAAAGTCGCTCGCGTTCAATATGACGCCCTTAATCGATATTACGTTCCTATTGATCGTTTTTTTCGTAATGTCGAACCAGCTTATTCGCGACGAAACGGCGATGGAAGCGATTTTGCCCCGCGAAGCTTCAGGCGAACTGCCGCCTGAAGACGACTCCAATAAAATCGTAATCAACGTTCCAAACGCCAAAGAAACCTATTTCGGCGCCAAGCGCGTTACGTTGGACGAGTTGCGCGAACGTCTAACGCGAGAAAAAATCCGCGCGAAACGAGAAACGACGATACGGATTCGCGCGAATCGAGACGTCCCATACGGCGCGATCGAACCGATTCTAGTTCTATGCGCTGAGACGGGCTTTCCCGACGCGTCCTTTGCCGTCATAGACGAGTAAGCGCGTGAACGCGTAGTTTTAGTCTCTTAACCAATCGTTTGCGTTTGTTCTTTAAAAAGTGAAAACACGGGGCGAAGAGTCGGCGCGGCGATTCGCCGTCGCGCGATTGTTCTGTGAATGCTTACGGTTTTAAAAGGTCGGAAAGCGTATGCATATCCCTTGGAATCTTGCCGTTTTTTTTAGCGTATGCGGCGAAATCTCTGATCGCCTTAACTAACGTTTTGGAATCGCTAAAATAGTCTCTGACAAATTTATATGATTTAATATGCTTGCCCAACTTTAAATTCTGTTTGCAAAAGTCGCTTGGTTTTTTCTTAGAATTTTTATACTCTAAAAGTTTCTTTTCGGAAAAAACAATCAACATTTCAATTTCAGGCGTAGTTACGACGTTGACAACTTTGACTTTGTTTTCGTATGCCTTACTGAGTTTAAAATTCTCAGTCTTTGAGTCGAGAATACGAATCACGGATAATTCCTTGTCAAATCCCTTCCTGAGGTAGCGTTTTTCAAACTCGGTGGCTCCTCGACAACATATTACCTCTTCATCCAGCATTTGCGAACGTTCAAAAATCAATAGACAATCCTCAAGTAGTATGTCTATAATAGCTTTTTCGGCTTTTCCCTCGCAAATACAAGCCACAAATTCAGTCAAAGTCAAACTCACTTGCGACCTTCCTCGCTTTCTAATTGAAAGTATTTTTTCAGTCGCATATAGGCTTCGTATCTAGGAGTAGTTCCGCCTAAAAAACCGCTTTGATAAGCCTCGCTTTTCTTGATATCGTTGCGAGTCAAGACGTCTGACAAATTTACCGCCGTTATTCCGTCTTGATTTCTCGTAATGAAAATACCGTCGTTTCTATCGTATTCGTCTAACAATTCCGGGTAGTGCGTGGAAAATACGAGAACCGCGCCCTTTTTATTGATTTTCATATCCATAAAGAAACGAATCAACGTAGCCGCGATTTCTTTATTGAAATGATTCTCAAGCTCGTCGACAATTATAATTCCGCCTTGTTGAACGGCTCTCAGCGCCATTGTAAAGACGTTTATGCCTTTTATCGTGCCTGAAGAAAGGTAAGCCGACAGCTCTATCGGATCATTCAAAACAAGCTCTTTGTCTTGGCAGACAAACTTTAAATAAACTAAGCACGTATTTTCCCTATATTCAAACTTCAAACGCTCAATAGACGAATCTAAAAAAGCAATCATAGAGGCGGGAATTTCACCAGTCTGCAATTCAAGATTGGTCAACGGAAAAGACGCGAAAATATTTACGTCGGTACAAAACGTCGTATCGAAAAAAGAAAGCCGTTCCTTTACTTTTCTGTTATACGCTATCGCAATACTAACGTCGTCGGGCAGGAACTTCTGCTCTTCTTTGTCGTTGGCGTCGGTTGCCGCGCGACTCAACGTTTCCGGCGCTTTATCGAAATTAAACAATTCTTTCCGACTCTTTACGCTCGACGTTTTTTTGGTTTTAAGAGATTCTTCTTTAATGAAATAACCGTCGTTTCCCTTGGCGATAGTCGTTTCTAACTTGCAAATTTCGTGGTTTTTCTCGGAAAAGAAATAAACGGTAACGACGGCGTTTTGGGCGTCTCCAAGTACGTTTTTAACGTTTAATTGGTTGAGAGGGATGCAATCCACTAGCCCAATGGCAAACGCTATCAGCCTTAACGTCGTCGTCTTGCCTGAAGCGTTAATACCGATAAAAGCCGCCGTCGGGTTCAAATAGACGTTGGAAAACAAGCGGTATAACTTGTCTTTGTCGTCTTCCGAAACTCTTTGCGTCGCCACAAAATTGACGTCGACTTCGTCCTTAAAGAGCGGCAGTCCCTTCGCGGTGATTCTTAATAATTTCATATCAAACCTCCTCGCGATCATTCGCGCCAAAAGCGTTTTTACACGCCATATTTTAGAATTATACCACAAAAACAATAGTTTATCAACGTCTATTTCGTTTTTAACAAAAAACTCTTGGCGCAAAATTATTACGTGAAGTCAAAAAAAAAGCCGTTCCGATCGATCGGAACGGCGCGCTTAAAAAGACGTCAATATCCCAAAGCTTTAAGCAATCCGTCGCATCCGGCGTTTACTTCATTCCAAGTCCGTTGAAAATCGTTATGATACCAAGGGTCGTCGATATCGCGCGGCTTGTCGGTAAAATCAAGGAGCCGTTTCATTTTCTTTTCCGAGTCGACTCCGCAAATTTTCCGCATATTATACAGATTTATCGTCTCCATACCGACAAGCAAATCGTAACTTGCGTAATCTTTCTTCGTCAATCGTCTCGCCGTCTTGCCTTCGCAACTTATGCCGTGTTTGGCTAAAATTTCTTTTGTGCCGAAATAAACGGGGTTTCCCAATTCTTCAGCGCTTGTCGCGGCGGAAGCGATTTCAAACCGATCTTCGACGCCAAGTTCTCGAACCTTGTCTTTCATCACGAATTCCGCCATTGGACTGCGGCAGATATTCCCGTGGCAAACAAATAGAATTTTATGCACGCGACTTCCCCTTAAAAAAATCGACAAAACGCGCGTTCGCGTCTTTCTTGTCGCTTTGCCCCGTCCCCAAAAAAGAGCCTGCGTTGAATTATTCGCAACCGACCGCGAACGCTTGCAATTTAAATTAAACGACTATGGCGCTTTATGAAGAAGAAAGTCTTTAGTCGTCGTTATTACGAGACTTTCTCAACGTTTCGTAAGGCGTGTGAAAATTATTCCGAAAACCTAAAACGCTTTTCAAAAAAATTAGACGCGTTATTTGCTGAAAAATTCCAAATCAGCGTTTAGAAAGCGCGATTTGGAATTTTTCAACGACTAGAAGCGTGTTCACGTAAAATAAAACTTACGCGACGTTAGCGAATAAACGGCTTTTTAAGCGCGGCGACCATAATTTCTTGTCGATTGAATTGGAGCTGACGCGCTTTGATATGATTGAAGCCCCAACTTTTGACGCGCGCTAGATAACTTGGAATTTCGTCGGCAAGTTTCCAGTCGAAGAGCTTTAGCGTAAAGATCAGTCCGCGCGCTTGTATGTCGTCTCGTCCGACGATTTCTTCGAGCGCGTCGAGCGTGTATCTTGGCGCGACGTTCATATCGGTCATAAACCAGCGCGACTTGCGGAACAATTTGCGCTTGAGTTGGCTTATTTTGCCGCGCAAATGCGTAAAATTCGGATTCTCCAAGACGCGCGGATCGATTTCGGCGGGGTCGACGCCTAAAACTTCGGCGCCTCGCGCCAGCAACGCTTGCGATCCTCCTCCGGGCGCGGCTCCGACGTCGACGCATCTCGAACCGACGCCGATCGGGAAGTCCGCCCAACGCAAGCCCTCTTCGAATTTCAAAAAGGCGCGAGACGCCGCATCGGTCGGTAGCGCCAATGGGAACAGCCCGCCGGGGTAGCGCGAATGAACGTCGGATACTTGGTGGAACCCTATGCGAAATTCCGTCGGGGAGACGACGACGACGTCGAGGCATATTTCGCCCGGCGCGCCCGGCGCGTCGAGTCGGTCGACGTTCGCGCCGAAATTTGCCCGAAACGCCTCGGGGGCGCCTTTGTAGATTTGCTCGTGCAAGTCGAAGGCTTCTTGCGTCAAGCCGGGCTCGAACCCTCTTGTTCCTAAGTCGAATTTGTCTCGTTCGAAGACGTGTATTCTCGCGATCGTTTTTGCGGGTCGCCCTTCGCGCTTGGCGTCTCGCGCGTCGTGCGAATCGGCGCCAAAT
>JAZUGM010000224.1:0-12785 GCA_045641205.1 Thermoguttaceae bacterium | reverse complement strand
CGAAACGCGGATTACCAGCCAAGTCGAACGAATCAACGGTCAAACCGGCGTTGTAAGCGCTTTGATCGTCGCCTTGGTCGATCGCGGGAGAATCGCTACGTAAACGAAGATCAAGAGAATCGACGTTCAACAAAACGCCGTTGGAATCAAACTCGGGCGCGCATACGAACAAAGGATCGGCGTCAATAAGACTATTCGTACACGAAGAGTAAATTTCACTGTCAAGATTGCCGCCATAATTCAAAGACAAGATCGAGTTTGCTACAGTGAAAACGCCGTATGGGAGACCGTAAACGCCTCCACCGCAAAACGCCGAATTACCTGTGATCGTCGTGTTCGTCAATGTAAAGGTTCCTGAGTCGACGTAAACGCCGCCGCCAAACTCCGCCGTATTGCCTGAGATCGTCGTATTCGTTGATATAAAAGTTCCGAAGCTGACGCAAAGACCGCCGCCGTCATTCGCCGAATTACTGAAGATCGTCGAGTTCGTAGATGTAAAAGTTGTTCCACGACCAGTACCTTCAATGTGAACGCCGCCGCCAAGAACCGCTGAATTACCTGAAATAGTCGAGTTCGTCAACGTAAAAGTTCCATCGAAGACTAAAACGCCACCGCCATAGTATTCCGCCGAATTGCCGGAGATCGTCGTATTCGTTGACGTAAAAGTTCCAAACCTGTCAACATAAACGCCGCCGCCAAACTCCGCCGTATTGCCTGAGATCGTCGTATTCGTTGATATAAAAGTTCCACAACCAGCAGTAGTAACGCCGAGCTTCCAAGCAACGTAAACGCCACCGCCATATTGTTCCGCCGAATTGCCGGAGATCGTCGTGTTCGTCGATGTAAAAGTTCCTTTGGCGACGTAAACGCCGCCGCCGTCCTTCGCCTTCCCTCCCGTTATAGTAAGATTTGCCAATCCGACTTTTCCACTTTCAATATTGACAACGCCCGACTTCTGCGCGGCGTCAAGCGTCAGTGGTTGAGATCCGACCGCGACGATATTTACCGCGCCGTATGTCGACGATTTAATATTGAAGTTTATTTGGTCGGACGCATCGGAATAAACGATTCTATTTGCGTCGTCAGTCGTGCGAACGACGATCAAGTCGTCTTGTTTGGTCGTTCCGGCTTCGGCGATCGCCGCTTTGAGCGCGTCGGCAGTTACGTTTGTCGAGTCGATTTCAATAACGTTTAATTTGTCGACGGTTTCCGGGAGTTCAAGGGCGGGATATGCGGCGCGAATAGCGTCGTATTCGTCGGCGGTTAAGGCTTCCGCTCCGTGCGCCGCTCCGCTCAGAACGTCTGCGGCGAGAAGCGCGCGATTTTCTAGCGCTTCAAGTCGTAATTTTCGAAACGCTCGCATATACGCGTCGTATGTTTTTCCATTAACGCGCCGCTTTGAACGCGTGTTAACGAAGCGCGTTGCAACTATGCCTAAAAAGTTTTCGTATTTCATATTTTTTCCACCATACTTTCTTACGTTGTCATATTTCAGCCATTTGAAGAAAAATCGACAAGAGGGCGCCGTTCCGTCGTCTGAAGACGGTCGGCTTATAGCGCGACGACTAACGCCGTCGAGTAGAACGCAACGTTTTTTACTCGGCGTTTTGTTTCAAACGGCTAAAATATTACCGCTAATCTTAGGATCAAAGACTTTTTACAACGAGGACAATAATCTTTACGACAAACGCATTCCGTCGTTTCAGTCGCTTTGTCGGAAGCAATATCCGCGACGCAACGCGTATGCGAAGAAGATTTACAGAGGCAAGTCGTTAACTTGCCTCTGTATTCGGGACAAACGTCAATAGTATAATCAACGGTTTTGTCCGGCTAAACGCGGTCTTCGAGAACGGAGCCGATTAGTTTGCGCGCCCCTTTTAAGTTCTCGCGGAAGGTTTAGAAAACTCGGACTTAAGACAATACGCAACGGAAACAGACGGCGTTGAAGGCGACTAAAGCCCTTGCGCGCAACGTTTAACGCTTCGGCTAGCTTGCTTGCAACGTCAACGACTCAATCTGTCGTTTCGTCGTCGTAGACGACGCCGTCGCAATAAGTTCGCTCAGACCGGCGAAGGCGTTTTGAACGGCGTTCAACTTCTATTGCAACGTTTAAAAACGATCAAAGTAAAAATTGTTTACGATCTTACTTCAAACGACTGAAACGTTACAGAAATTACAACCACGCCAAAAATACAGACTACTTCAAAAACAATAAGAGATCAAACCTTATGACGTTCATAACTCGATTATTTTTCACGATTTAATAATCGGACGATCTCTCTATAAATATCTTCGGGTTCAACCATTCTTCCTTCGCCGGATTCCCCGCAACTCAAACGTCCTTCGACAGGACCTATCATTTTTACCCCGTCTTCTATAAGCGTAGCAACGTTTCTTTGCACGGCGGGCTTGTTCCACATCACGGAATTCATAGCGGGAGCCATCAATATTTTGCCGTCAAAAGCTAAAATCGTCGAACTCGTCAGGTCGTCTGCGACGCCCGCCGCCGCTTTGGCCAAAATATTAGCCGTCGCAGGAGCGACGCAAAAAATTTCCGCTTGTCGCGCCAGTTCAATATGCGGATGAACCATTCTAGCTTCCCACATATCGACGGCGACAGGTCGTTTAGTCAACGCTTCAAACGTTTTCGGGGCGACCAGTTTCGTCGCGTTTTCAGTCATAAGGACGGTTGTTTCGGCGCCCGACTTGACAAGCATACTTGCTAGAGACGCAATTTTGTAGGCGGCGATCCCTCCGCATACGCCCAGCAAAATCTTGCGTCCCTTCAAATCGGTCAACTCAAAATCTTTCGCTTTTTCCATATCAAACGAAATCGCCCGATCGAACTTCAAATTGCGGTTCAAACGGAGCGTCAAGTCGAGGTTCCGGCGTTATCGCAGGAACGGGCGGAACGTCGGTCATTGGAAGCGGTTCTTGAATGTTTTCCACAAGTTCGCCGTCCATATTGAGATAAATTTTGTCTTCCAAAATTTCTTGAACGACGATCTGCAACTTGTCTTTTTTATCTGCGGCGTCGACGTAAGGAGCGGATCCCCTATTTAAAACGACTAAACGTTTTTGAATCAACGAAGACAATCGAAAACGCCCTCCGACCTTTTCGACCAACTTTTCTTCTTTGAGTTCTTCGATCATTGCAACTTCTCCATAAACGTTGCGCAACGCCCGCTCTATCGAAAAACGGGACGATCGCGCGATCATATTTTCGAACGCTTGAACTCGTCGTCGTTCTATTTAACGAACTCTATCGATTCACGTCCTTCGCTTGTTTTAAAATGTTGACAATTTCAGCAAAAGCGAGATCTAAATCGTCGTTGACAATACGGAAATTATAAAAAGCTCCCGCGTCGATTTCCTCTTGCGCTTGCGCAACCCGTTTATCGATCTCTTCGACCGCCTCCGTGCCGCGTTTCAGTAATCTTGTTCGCAAGTCTTCAACAGTCGGCGGCGCAATAAAAAAAGTTTGCGCATAGGGAATCTGTTCAACAATTTTTTTAGCGCCTTTGACGTCTATTTCTAGGACGACCCAGTTCCCCGCTTCGACGCCTTCTTGTACGGTTTGTCGCAAGGTTCCGTACCAAGCGCCTCCGGCGTAGACTTCAAAAGACTCGAGAAATTCGCCTCTTTCACGTCTTGCAAGAAAATCCTCTCGGCTTAAAAACCAATAATGAACGCCGTTCTTTTCTCCGACCCGAGGCTTTCTGGTAGTCGCCGAAACGCTTGAAACCAAGGGAAAGTCCGTTTCTGCAAAGAGCCTCTTGAGAAGAGTTCCTTTGCCGACTCCCGACGGACCTGAAAAAATTAAAACGCGCCCCTTTGAAGTTTCGGTCATTATTCTTCTCGTTTTTTTCAAGCTTTCGTAAACGCGTTCAATTCGTAATCAAATAGTTCATTCGACGTTTTGAATCATTTCACGCACGCGTTCAACCGTCGACTTCATTTCGACGACGCGCTGAAGGACTTCGGGCGAACTCGCTTTAGATCCGATAGTATTCGCTTCTCGATTCATCTCCTGCGTGATAAAATCAAGTTTTTTACCGCACGCCGTCCCGCCGTTCATCGTCTCTTCGAACTGAGCAAGGTGGGAATAAAATCGCGCGATTTCTTCGGAAACGTCGACGCGATCCGTATAGACTGCGACCTCGCGAATCAAGTCGGACGGATTCAAAACCGCTCCGTTCTCGGCTAAAATTTTCGACACGCGTTCAGTCAAACGGATTCTATAATTTTCGGCTTCAAGAGGAACAAGCCGTTTAATTTCACCGATAAGTTCTTGCAACTGAACAAGATTTTCCTTAAGATACGTCGCAGTCGCAGCGCCCTCGACGCGGCGCATCGTCTGCATTTTCTCCAGCGCGTCAACGGCGCTTCTCTGAATCGAAGACCAAAGAGATTCGGCGATATCTTCCCTGACGGCGTTTGACTTATCGCAAACGACGCCGGGCAATCTTAAAAAATCGGCAAACGAGCCTAACCGATCGAACCGCGCAAAATCAGGATTTTCTTTTGCAAATCTATTCGCCTCGGCAAGATACTTTTTCAACGCGCCAAAATCCAATTCAATAGAATTTTCATTTGCTTCACGTTCCAATTTCAGCGTAAAATTGACGGAACCTCGTTCTATGTTCTTGCGAAGCAACTCGTCAATTCGCGGTTCCAACGCGGCGAATCCTTCGGGCGTTTTAATCGAAGTCTTGAGGTATCGATTATTGACGGTCTTGATTTCGGAAGAAATGAGAAAGCCGTTCTCGCGCGATGAAGCCGCGCCAAATCCAGTCATACTCAGCAACATTGCAATTCTTTTCCTCTTACGGCAAACCGTCAAACAAAATTTTAGAATCCGTAAACGCGCCAACGACGCGCTCGTTTCAAGCGACAAAGGGCGCCGTTTCCCAACGCCGCCCTTCACAGCACGCTCAAATCAACCCAAAACGCCGACGTCCAAATTCAGGACAATAAGTCACTTAGAGTCGGAGGGCGCTTCGGAAGAAGCGGGAACGTCGGCAGGCGCGGGCGTCTCAGCGGCGGGCGCATCATTCGCAGGAACGTCGGTCGCGTCGGTCGACTCGGAGGTCGCGGGAACTTCGGTCGAAACGCCGGATTCGGCGGCGTCGGTCGTTTCCGGCGCGGCAAGGGAAATCGCGTTGCCGGTCGCTTTATCGACCATCGAATTGTTCGATTTCATCGCGAGAATATAGCGACCGCCAAAGCAGGCGACAAACCAAATAACAGCCGCCCAAACGGTAATTTTTAAAAAGACGTCGCTCGTTTTAGCGCCGAAAGCGCTACTCCCGCCCGCGCCGCCGAAGGCGCCGACAAGTCCGCCGCCTTTACCGCGTTGCAAAAGAATGATTAAAATCAAGAAAAGCGACAACAAAACCATAAAAACAAAAAGGAGAGCCTGAAGAAAGACGGCCATAATATCTCAATTCCCAACGCGATCGGAAACCTTGTCGACTGAGATCGTCTCTGGTTCGGTTCCGCTTACGCGACAATAAATTTTATTGCTTACTAATTCAACACGACGTCTGAACGCCGACACAATTCGTCAAGTCGTTCTCGAGGCGCGAGACCTTCGACGCCGCGCCGTCGTTGCAAAGCGTCGACGATCGATCGTCGACGCAAAAATTCTCATCGTCGTTTAACGCGACGTCTAACACGTCGTCTACATTGTCAACGAACGTTGTTGATAATTTCCATAAAGGCGTCGACCTTGAGCGAAGCTCCGCCGACCAAAGCGCCGTCGACGTCGGGCTTGCTAAGAATTTCTTTCGCGTTGGAACCCTTGACGCTGCCGCCGTATTGAATACGAACGACGTCGGCGACTTCTTTTCCGTAACGCTCGGTCAACCACGCGCGAACGTCGGCGTGAACTTCTTGCGCTTGGTCGGGAGTCGCGACCTTGCCCGTGCCAATAGCCCAGACGGGCTCGTAAGCAATAACGCATTTTTTCATATCTTCGGCGGAAACGCCGGAGAAAGAGCCGTCGAGTTGACGACGATTGACGTCGTTAGTGACTCCGGCTTCGCGTTCTTTGAGAAGTTCGCCGATGCAGACGATCGGGCACAGTCCGGCGGCTAACGCGGCACGCACCTTCAAATCGATCAATTCGCTCGATTCGCCAATGATATGGCGTCGTTCGCTGTGTCCAAGGATGACGTATTGGCACCCGACGTCGGTCAACATCGCCATTTCCAACTCGCCGGTGAAAGCGCCCGCCTTTTCGAAGTACGCGTTTTGCGCGCCGACGCCAATATTCGACCCTTTCAGAATATCGCAGACGGGTTGAACGTACAAGCTCGGAGGGCAAACGGCAATATCAACTTCCGAAACGCCGGCCGCCGCGTCTTTCAGACCTTGCGCCAAGGCTTTCGCGGAATCCAATTTCAAATTCATTTTCCAGTTGCCGGCAATCAGGAGACGTCGCATTTTTTATCCTCTTCAGGTTTAATCAACACAATCTCGTTGAGCGCGCGCGACCGCCAAAGCCGCGCGTTCCTCAAAAAAATATCCTTTGGACGTTTTATGATAACTAGATTTAGCCGTAACGCAAGGGGGGGAAGAAAAATTGGGACGCTACAACGACGCAACGCGTAAAAAGTCGGCGCGCAAAAAAGCCCGACGGAGAAACCGCCGGGCTAATAAGAAGGTCAAACTCGCCGTTTTACGAGAACAGAAACCTCCGTCGACTTAACGCGGAATTCACGCGTCGCAGAAACTTCTTTCCACAAAGCGAACAGTCGCTCGCAACCAAGAAGGGAAACGCCGCCAAGAATTGCCGCCTTGGCGCGCAACGCGCGTTCTCGTGAAAAAACAACTCGTTCGACAAATTAGAGAGACCGTCCAGAACAAAGAAGGTCTAACTAAAAAGCCGCGCTTACGCGACGAAAACCGTTATTTCACGTTCTTCTAACGTCTAACGTCGACAGTCAGTATTCTGAATCGCGGTTTAAAAAAAATTCGTCGACGTCTCGTCAAAGGAAACTCGTCCTTCTGCCAAAACATACGCCAACGCCGCCAAAACTCAGACGTTTGTCGTTATTCGAAAACGAAACAACCCGCGACTCCCTTGTCGCTCCCTTAAGTTTACCAAGTCAACGTATCGGATTCAAGCATAAAAAAATCTAAATCTTCAGAATGATATAAAAAGACAAATCAAGACGGTTTTATATCGTTTTTAACAATTTTACGCGCCGTTATAAATTCCATCCGCCCTCGTTTATTCGTCGTCTTTGAGCTTTTCAGCGTCCCCGAAGACAGATAACGGCTTATCGCGCGCGCCTTACGGCGTGATTCCAACGTGAATCTTAGTCAGAGTATGTACGTGAACGTTTACAATTTTTGATTTTCTGTCTATTTGAAAAGTTTCTATAAGAAATTGCTCGTCAAATAGGAGGAAACGATAGAATACGCAAAAAAGTAATAAAAAAGCGATCATTACTTGAGTTCCCAACTTGAGTATGACGATAGAAAGGACGAGCGCTTCGTCTTGCCTATGCAAGGCGCGCAACGCATCACCTGAATAGACGTAAAGAAGGTCCGTTATGAGAAACTTCATCATATTAGGCGCGCTCGCAATCATCGTCGGCGGCGTCATTGGCGCGGGTTGTAAGTTCGGCGAAAAAACGCGCGAGATTTTTAACGTCTCGTATGATCCGACGCGCGAATTGTACGACGACTATAACAAATTGTTCGCGGAACATTGGTTCGAGAAAACGGGCGAAACGATTCTTGTCGAAAAAAGCAACGGCGGTTCCGGGGCTCAAGCTCGCGCCGTCAAAACGGGTCAAGAGGCCGACGTCGTTACGTTGGCGCTCGCTTATGACGTCGACGTCGTGGCGTCCGGCAACTTGCTCAAAGAGGGCGCGGAGATTCCAGAAAGTCCCGACTATTGGCAAAAAAGATTGCCAAACAACAGTTGTCCGTACACCTCGACGATCATTATTCTTGTTCGCAAAGGAAACCCCAAAAACGTTAAGGATTGGGACGACCTTGCGCGCGAAGACGTCAAAGTCGTAACCCCGAATCCGAAAACGTCGGGCGGCGCCAAATGGAACTATCTTGCGTTGTGGGGTTACGCGCTCGACAAGGCTCTTGCCGACGACGGCGGCTTAAACGCGTTCGTCGAAGGCAAAGTCGACGCGACAAAGGTAGAGCAGGCGCAACAGGAAGCGTTTGAATTTACTAAAAAAGTTTTCGCAAACGCGTTTCGTCAAGGCATGCAGGCGGGGGCGCGCGGCGCCACGGACGATTTTGTGAAGAACGGAGTCGGCGACGCGTTTATCGCTTGGGAAAACGAAGCTCTAATGGCGAAGAACTACTCGAAGGACGAGCTTGAAATAGTCGTTCCGAAGTTGACGATCAAGGCCGAGCCGCCCGTCGCCGTCGTCGATAAAGTTGTCGATCGAAAGGGAACGCGGGACATAGCCGAAGAATATTTGAAATTCCTATTCGATCCTCAAGCGCAAGAAGTGGTCGCCAAAAGACACTATCGTCCCTACTTGCCCGAAGTTATGGAAAAATACAAGGATCAGTTCCCCGAAACCACGCTTTTCACGCTTGACGACGTGTTCGAAGGTTGGGCAAACGTCCAAAAAACGCATTTCGATCCCGACGGATATTTCGAAAAGATGTTGCTTGAGTTCGCACAGAAACAATAGAATCAAACGCGTTTTTGCAACGTAGAAACGCGACGTCGCAAGGCGTCGCTTAGTTGAATTAAGAATCTATTAGGCTTTCCCAATGAGAATCGTCCAACGAAGCGTTTTGCCCGGTTTTAATATTACGATGGGCTTTACGATCACTTACCTTTGTTTGATCGTATTGATTCCGTTGTCGGGGCTTTTTATCGTAACGTCCGGCGTCTCTTGGGAGGACGTTAAGCAAACGACGTCGAATTTGCTTGTTCGACGCGCGTTTTATTTGACGTTTCGCACGTCGTTCTTCGCGGCGTTGATCAACGCTTTTTTCGGTCTGCTCGTCGCGTGGACGCTGACGCGCTATCGATTTGTAGGGCGTCGTTTTCTCGACGCGCTCGTCGACTTGCCATTCGCGTTGCCGACGTCCGTTTCGGGTATTGCTTTGGCGCGCATCTATTCCGATTCCGGTTGGCTTGGACGATTTCTTCCAGTCCAGATTCGCAATACCGAGATCGGCGTAACGCTCGCGCTCGTCTTTATTGGACTTCCGTTTGTGATTCGAACGTTGCAACCCGCGATCGAAGAACTTGAGCGCGAAGTGGAAGAAGCGGCCGCAAGTTTAGGAGCCTCTCGTTGGCAAACGTTCCGACGCGTGATTTTTCCGACGATACTGCCCGCGCATATTAGCGGTTTTGCGATGGCGTTTGCGCGCGCGCTTGGCGAATACGGCACCGTAATTTTTATCGGCGGGGTCATACCGGGCAAAACGCAAACTATTTCCTGCGTCATTCTTGAAAAAGCGGAGGAAAACAATTTAGTCGCCGCTTCGATCGTCGCGCTTGTCACTCTTGTTCTTTCTTTCGTCCTCTTGCTCCTTATCAATTTGGTTCAAGTTTGGGCAAATCGACGTTGTATCAAGACCGATTGACCGACGCCGCTTGAAATATTACGCTTTTGGGGTAGAATAGCGGGGAGTCGTCGTTATTGTCGACTCCCCGTTTTCGTCCTTTTTTAAACGATCAAGCGCTATGTACTATTCCTTCAATATTACGCCTCAAGTCGCCGACACCGACATGCAGGGGCACGTCAATTTTCTCGCTTATTCCCTGTGGTTTGACCGCGCTAGAACGCCGCTTTATCGAGAAATATCGCCGGAATTGAACTTTCGTTCGCACGGAATGGTCGTTTTAAAGACGGAAGTTACGTTTCTTAAGGAAGTTTACGTCCAAAACGACGTTGAAATTCGCACTTGGACAAGCGTGCTTGGGAACAAATCTTTCGAATTGACTCAAGAAGTTTGGCAAAAGGGCGAACGTTGCGCAGTCGGTAAAACGATTTACTGCGCGTTTAATTTCGAGGCGCATAAAAGCGAGCCGTTGCTCGATTCTTTTCGCGCTATTCTTGAAAAATATCGTTGGACGGATCCAAACGCGTAAGGCGTCGTCAAGTAAAGGAAAGTTCAATGTATTATACGACGCCTTTAACGCCTCAAATCGCCGACACGAATATGGCGCGTCATATCGATTTGATCGCTTATCCCCTCTGGTTTGATCGCGCGCGTACCCAACTCTACCGCGAGATGAATCCGAGTCTTGATTTTTCGCGCAACGGACTTGTGATCGTTAAAACGGAAGTCGTTTACCTTCGCGAAGTGGAGGTCGACGATGTGTTAGAGATTCGCACTTGGGTTAGTTTGATCGGCACGACGTCGTTTGAAGTCTCCCAAGAACTTTGGCGTCAAAAAGAGCTTTGCGCGGAAGGCAAGACGATTCTTGTTTCGTTCGACTTCAGCGTGCATAAAAGCGAGCCGTTGACGGACGCCTATCGCGCCGTCCTTGAAAAATATCGTTTCGAAAAATGAGCGCGACGTCGAAAGACGACGAGTCGTCGGTTTTGTTGCGCGTTGAATCGCTCGACGCCAAGACGCGCGAAGGCGTTTCGCTCGCGCGCGGTCTCTCTTTCGTCGTTCGCGCGGGCGAGCGCGTCGCGCTTGTCGGCGCCAACGGAGCGGGCAAGACGACGACGTTGCGTTGCGTCGCGCGTCTCTTTGATTCTTGGTCGGGTCAAATTCTTCTTTCCGGCGTTTCCGTCCGTTCCTTCTCGCGCCGCGAACTTGCGCGTAAAGTTGCGATCGTTCGGCAAATTTCCGACGCGTTTGGAACTTTTACGGCGCGTCAAATCGTCGAGACGGGTCGTTTGCCCTATCTTGCGCCTTTCGAACGCCTCTCGGAATCCGACGCGTCGATCGTCGACGACGCGTTGCGCCGCGTCGGCGCGCTGAAGTTTGCCGCGCGTCGTCTCGATTCGTTAAGCGGAGGCGAACGCCAAAAAATTCTCGTGGCCGCCGCGTTTGCGCAACAGCCGGAACTCTTATTGCTCGACGAGCCGACGACGTTTCTTGATTATCGCAATCAGTCGGAAATAACGGAAGCGGTCGCGATATGGCTTCACGATTTCGGCGCCGCCGCGCTTGAAACGACGCACGATCTCAACCGCGCCGCATTAATAGCGGATCGAGTCGTCGCGTTACGAGAAGGAACGCCGGTTTTTATCGGGTCGGCGCGAGAGGCGACGTCGCGCGACGCCCTCCAAGCGATTTTTGGCGCGACGCTAACGACCGCGCCTCATCCGGCGACCCAAACGCCGATGATCGTGCCCGAGGCGCCGAAAAAAAGAGAAGAAAAGACGTCGCGATCCATTGTTGCGGAGTCCTCGTTTCCGTCGACGCGTCCAAGCGCGCGGCGCGCGACCTCTTGGATCGTCCTCTTAACCGTCGCAACGGTCGTCGCGTTGTTCTTTTTTCCACTGTTTGGACGAACGGTCTATTCGTTCGACGTTTGGTTCCAATTTCCGACCGCAGAACGACCGCTTGTCGAACTCGACGCGTTCGCGCGTATATTCTGGGGCGAACGTCTTCCGAAAACGTTCCTAGCGGCTTTGGCGGGCGCTAGTCTCGCGCTTGCCGGTCTAACGTTGCAAACGCTCTTTCGCAACGCGCTTGCGACGCCGTACACGCTCGGCGTCGCAAGCGGGGCGTCCTTCGGCGCGACGTCGACGCTTCATTTTTCCGGGTTCTTCGCGTCGCTAGGCGTCCCCTGCGCATTGTTGGGCGCGCCTTTGTTCGTATGGGGCGCGGCTTTCGGCGCGAGCGCGTCGACGGCGTTGGTTTACGCGCTCTCGCGTCGCGCGCGCACGCCGGAACGCGCGCTTCTTGCGGGCGTGGTCGTCGGTTTCTTCTTTTCCAGTCTCGTACTTTGCGAACAATATTTTGCGAATCCGACGCATACGTTCGCCGCGTTACGCTGGACGGTCGGCGGTCTTGATTTTTGCGAGCCGAATTGTCTGTGGATTACCTCGGCGGCGCTCGTCCTTGCCGCCGCCGTATTGTCGCGTTACGCGCGCGAACTTGACGCCTCGACCTTGGGGGACGACCCCGCGCGCGCGTTGGGCGTCGACGTCGACAAATTACGTAAGACGCTCTTTCTTGTTTCCTCAACGCTTGTCGGCGTCGTCGTCGCTTTTTGCGGTCCGATCGGATTTGTCGGTCTGATCGTCCCTCACGCCGCAAGACTATTCGTCGGTTCCGAAATTCGACGGCTCGTTCCTGTTTCGATTTTGGCTGGCGCCCTGTTTTTAAGCGGATGTCATACGGTCGCAAGAATCGTAATCTTCCCTAGCGTTCTGCCCGTTGGAATCGTAACGAGTTTGCTGGGAGGACCTTTCTTCTTATGGGCGTTACTACGCCAAAAAGACACGTAAGCATAAGACGATTTTCAACTTTCCGCTAGTTCTCAAAACAAATTATAAAAATCAACGTCCATCAAAGAAGGACGCGACGTTACAAAAGAATTTCGTTCGAATAGAAAGAAGTCGTGCCGAGCAAGTACGCCGCGCCAAACCGCGCCGGGTTGACGGCGAACGTCAAAAAAATGAAGAATAGGGTCGATTTCAAGTTGACGACCGGCGAATGATTTTCCGTCATACGACGCTTAGAAAACCGAACGCGCGACGACCTATTGATCGTCGCTCTTTTTTCATTGGACAACAAGACCGCACAAAACGCGACTCAAATTATTTGGCGGGAACTTCGAGGGCGGGTTCTTCAGCCGTCTGAGCTTCGACTGCAGG
>JAZUGM010000223.1:0-12565 GCA_045641205.1 Thermoguttaceae bacterium | reverse complement strand
CGCGCGTAGCGACGCCCCAAACAACGACGTCCCTAAGGGAGATATTCATCGTGCAACATCATATTTTATCGCGTTTCGGAGGCGTTTCCCTCCTTGCGTTAGTCGCGATTTTCTGCGTCTCGATTAACGCCTTCGCATCAGACGCGCCGAACGCTGATTCGTCGTCGACGATCGCGCTCGACAATCTTGATCTGTCGCTTGTCGACTGCGGATATGGACAAGCTCGTAAAAATCTAGCGACCGACGGAGGCGCCCTTTCCGTCTGCGGACGCTCTTACGAACACGGACTAGGTTGGCATACGCCCGGTTCGATCGTCGTTCAGCTTCCCCCCGGTAAGATTCGCTTTACGGCGGAATTTGGAATCGCCGACGAAACCCAAGGAAAAGGACATGCCCGTTTTGTTCTTTACGCGGACGGCGAGCTTCTTTGGGACTCGACTTTTGTCGAAGGAAACAAACCGGCTCAAAAGTGCGACGTAACCTTCGAAAACAAAAAATTCCTTGTTATTTACGGCGACGCGGGCTCAGAAGGTTACGGGCACGATCATTCCGTTATTGGCAATCCGACTTTCACGCTTGACGAGACTGGCGTTAAATCCGGGAAATTGCCCAAAATCATTCGTCCGTTTTTCCTCGACGACAAGGGAAACGTCCTCTTTTTTGACGCAAGCGGCGATCCTGACGACTTTGAAATCGGCAAAGAATACGCGTCGTTGAGTCAACAACTTAAGGAAGGAATGCGCGAGAACGTTAAAGCGACTGCGCGCGACCTTGAAGCGACGCTCTTTGATACGGATCGCGATCCTCTCGACGTCGTAACTCGACGCGTCGACAAACTGCTTGAAACGTTCCAAGACATGCGCGACGACGACGCTTTGGCGGAAGACGCGCAAGCGTGGGAAGCGTTGAAAGTCAAAATCGACGCCTCCTCGAAAAAATTGGACGATCCGCAAGTCGACAAAATGTCGACGATGCAAGAGCGTTCCAATTTGTTCAAAGCCGTCTACAAAATTCGTCGATCGATCGCCTTCAAAAACCCCTTGTTAGATTTTAACAACATTCTGTTTATCAAGCGTCATTACAACCCGGAGCCGGAAAAAGAAGGCAACCATATGGTCGACCAATTTTTCGGATTCCATGCGCGTCCCGGCGGCGGTCTGTTCGTTTTGAAAAACGCCTTTTCCGACAAACAAGAGCTTGTCGACGTTCTCAAAGATTCGGTCGTCCAAAACGGACGTTTGAAGGGAACGAAGCTTGATTCGACTTGGGGCTTTTTGGCGCCCCATCTCTCCTACGACGGGAAAACGGTCTATTTTGCCGCCGCCGATACGAAAGAACCGCGCCATTCATACGTGTGGACGCAAGAAAACAGTTATCACTTGTTCAAAGTCGATATCGACGGTTCGAATCTAACGCAACTGACCGACGGTCCTTGGGACGACATCGATCCGTGTCTCCTTCCGAACGGTCGAATCGCCTTCATTTCGGAACGTCGCGGCGGATACGGTCGTTGCCATGCGCGTCCCTGCCCAAGTTACACGCTTCACTCTATGAACCCAGACGGTTCCGATATCGTCGCTCTGAGCGTTCACGAAACAAACGAATGGGCGCCGACGGTCGACCATAACGGAATGATCGTCTACACGCGATGGGATTACGTCGATCGCGGATTCAATCAAGCGCATCATCCATGGATCACTTTCCCCGACGGGCGCGACGCGCGCGCGATTCAAGGCAATTATTCGGAAAGTCCCGCCGTGCGTCCGCACTTTGAGACGTCCTTGAAGCAAATTCCCGATTCGAATTTGTTCGTCGGAACGGCAAGCGGTCACCACACGCAAAACTTCGGCTCGATTTTCCTTCTTGATCCGATGGTCGAAGACGACGACGTCGGCGACGATCCAATGGCGCCGATTCGACGCGTCACGCCCGACCAACTCTTCCCGGAAGCGGAGATTGGAACGCACGGACCTCCACACAATTATGGACAACCCTATCCGTTGAGCGAAGATTTCTTCCTTGTCGTTTACGACGCGTTTAGCGCCTCCAACAAGGGCGAAGCGAATAATTACAGCGTTTACCTACTCGACGTCTTCGGCAACAAAGTTTTGGTCTATCGCGATTCGAAAATCTCCTGTCAACACCCGATTCCGCTTATGTCGCGCGTCGTTCCGCCGATCATTCCGGGCAAAACCTTCGTCGGTCTTCCCGAAGCGGAAAAAGCGAACGCCGTCATACCCGACGAACTACCCAAAACCGCGACGGTCGGGCTAGTCGACGTCTATAAAACGACGCGCCCCTTCCCTGCCGGAACGAAAATTAAAGAACTGCGTATCGTCCAACTCCTCCCGAAAACGACCGTCAACGCCAATATGCCTTGGATCGGATTCGGCGGAGAAAACAGCGCGCGTAGAGTCTTGGGAACCGTGCCCGTCGAAGAAGACGGAAGCGCTCGTTTCGAAATGCCCGTCAACATCCCGTTCTATATGCAAGCGTTGGACGAAGACGGAGTCGCCGTGCAAACAATGCGTAGCGCGACTTACGTACACCCAGGCGAAACGCTTACTTGCCTCGGTTGTCACGAAGGTCGTTTCAACACGTCGCAAAACGCCGACGCCGTAACGCCGACCGCGTTCACGCGCACGCCCTCGACGATCGAGCCCGACGTTAAAGGTTCCAATCCGTTCAACTATCCCGTCTTAGTGCAAACGATTCTCGACAAACATTGCGTCGAGTGCCACGCTGAAGGCGCCAAGCAGGGCAAAACGTTTGAATTGGGACGCGGTCCTGAAGATCAATATTTCGTCAGTTCCTATATTAACTTGCGTCCTTACGTTTACGTCAACGGAAACGGAAACGCCAACCCGGACGCGCCCGTTAAAACTCAGCCGCACCACGGCGGAGCTTGGAACCCCTTCACCAACGGCAAGACAATGCCCGGTCAATTTGGCGCCAATCGTTCGCCCCTCTGGAAAATGTTGAAAGAGGGACACTACGACGTCAAACTATCCGACGAAGAAATGCGCGCGTTTGCCCTATGGATGGACAACAACTGCGATTTCTTCGGCGCTTACGAAATGGAAACGGTTCAAGCGCAACGCCGCGGAGAACCAGTCCAACCGACGCTCGAATAATTCGGCGTCAAGTCGATGCATCTAGTGAAAAACAACTTGTTGGGTTGACGACCGCGATATTTCAATCTAGGTCGTCGACCGATTCCCAATAAAATTCATAAGGAATAAAACGATGAAGAAAAGCAACGTTTTACTCGCGGCGCTACTGACCTTGGCGGTCGGCGCCTCTTCCGCCCTCGCGCAAAACGGAGATCGTCCGCAACGTCAACGCGGCGACGGGGCTCAACGTCCTCAATTTGAACGCCCGAATCTCAAGCCGACCCTGTTTGCCAATCTTGGCGACGGTTGTTACACGCCCGACGGTATGACCGTTCACGATCAAAACGGCAAATTGTATTTGAACGTCCCGAACTTCGGTCGTATGGACGACAAAATGGTCAAAGCCGATTCCGCGCAAGGCGGGTATCTTTACGAAGTCGCCAAAGACGGCTCTTCGAAGAAAATCTTGGAATACCCCGTCTTGGAAAAAACCGGGCAAGCCGGTCCGATGGGGCTCGACTGCGGTCCCGACGGCAATTTGTACGTTTGCGACAACCAATACTTCCATAATCACGACTATTGCTCGCGTATTTTGCGCGTCGTCTTCAAAGACGGCGAGCCGACCGGCGAAGTCCAAACGGTTATTGAAGGCGTCAAACTTGCCAACGGTATGACTTGGTGCGGCGACAAGCTCTTCTACACCGATTCGAACTTCGACGAAGAATCTTTTGAAGAAGGCAATATCGGCTCCGGCGGCGTCTTTATGTTTACCGCCGACGAAGTCTTGAAAGCGGGCAAAGACGGCGTTCCCCCGATCAAAATCAAAGCCGGTAAAGACGAAAAACACTGCGTCGCGTACGTGCAAGTCGCGAAACTCGGACGCGAAGACAACACCGGTCCCGACGGTATTTGCGCCGATAAAGACGGCGTGATCTGGTTCGGAAACTTCGGCAACGGATTTATTTACGCTTTGCGTCCGAACGAAGCGGGCGAATACAAGCAAGAAAACGTTGAAAACGTCTTCGACGCGCTCAATCAACGTCCTTCGCGCCAAGGATTGAAACTCCAATGCTGCGACGGCATTTACTACGACAAGAACCTTGACCGCGTCTTTATCGACGATTCCCAAGGAAACGCTATTTGGATGTTCAAGCCGGTCGCCAAGGGCGAAAAGATTCGACCGATCGTTTTATGGAACAATCCCGACAACGACGGTATGGAAGGCTTGCTCGATCAACCGTGCGAAGCGTGCGTCTACGCGGGCAAACTCGTCCTCGCCAACTTCGATTGGCCGTTCCCCGGCTTGATGAATTCCAAAGTCGACCCTCCTGGGACGCTTTCCGGAATCGACTACGCTGAAATTGAAAAAATGGTCAAGATTACCGAAGCGTTTGGAAACCGACGTCCGCAAGGACAGCGTCCCGACGGTCAGCGTCCGGAAGGACGACGCCCCAACGGTCAAAGACGCGCGCGTTAATTGAAAACGATCGACGCGTCGGAGTCCAAACGACTCTTGACGACGCGTTGATTTAAAGCGATCATTCGCGGAAAACCGCCGATTTTTATTCGGCGACTTTCCGCGAACGCTTACGAGGAAAAAACGTCTATGAACGAACGTCAAGACCTCCAAGCAACGGCAAATAGCGACGATTCGGAACGCTATTCGCTTTCTTCGCGTTTCGAATTTGAGTCCGTCGTCAAAGTTCTAAAGGGGCGTTTTCCCGATTATCCTGACGACGCGCCCGCGCTGGCTTCCCTTTCGCCCGCGCTTGAGCCGGAAGCGTTGCGTCATATTTTTAACCTCGTTTGTCGCGCGCCTTCGTTTGAGACGTTTTGCGACGAGCTAAACGCGTTCTTAGCGGCGCGCGACGCGCGGTCAAAAGCGATCGACGACGAACAACGACGCGAACTCGCGACGGCGCAAATCTTCAATAATTTCGTCGTCGCTATTTTGGAAAAAAGACGAAGAATCGGCGCGGCTTTTTTAAAGCGCCACGTCGAAGAAATATCGCCCAAAGTCGCGCAAGAACTCGACTTCGACGCCTATTCGACGGAACCGACCGTTCATATTTTCGGCGCGCAAGTTTCTCGACTGTGCGATCTTGTCTTTTCGGTTCCCTTCAAAGACCGTTCGAAGGGCGCGCAACCGATCGTCGTTCCGCTGGAACACAAGTCGACGCAAACGCGCGCCGTCGTCTTTCAACTATTGACGTCGTTAGTGTTGGTTTTACAATATGTTCAGCGTCATAAGGAACGTTTTCAGCGAAAAGACAAGAAATTCGTTTGGCCGTTCCTACTGTTGTTTTACACGGGCGCGCGTCCTTGGAAAAAGATTTTGAATTTGCCAGACTTATTCGCGACGCCCGACCCGGCGCTTGACAAACGTTGGATTTTCAAGTTGCCGTTCAAATTCGTAAGTCTTTTTACGCGTTCGAAAAAGCAAATCGAAGCCGACCCTTGGCTAGAAGCGTTTCTCGCGTTGACAAAGGCGGCGGAACGAATCGTCGTTAAAAAAGACGCGACGTCGGAAGACTGGAAAAAAGCGTGGAACGACGCCTTCAAAACGCTTGCGGGCAAGATCGACCCCGACGACGAAGAAGAACTCGAAATTTGCGGCGAGTTCTTTATATTCGTCAGCAAAATCGCAATGCGACAGGGCTGGATTCCCCCGACGCGCGACGAAATCGCGTATAAATTTGAAGAATTAGGAGGAGAAGTCAATATGACGCATAGGATTGAAAGTTTTTATGACCTTGGGAGAATGAGCGGTCTGGAAGAGGGCGAACAAAGGGGCGAGCAAAGAGGTATTCGCAATATGTTAAAGAACTGCATTGTTCTTCGTTTTCCCCAAACGTCGCAAACGACGATCAACAATATTTTGTCGATTACCGACTCTAACGTTCTAGAATCGATTTTTAACGTCGCATGCACGTCGGATTCGCTCGACGCCTTTCAAAAAAATATTCGAGGAATCGCGCCGGTAATCTGACTTGTAAGAACTGCGTCTTTTGACATTCAAAAGCTCTGCGTCGCAACCGTCGCATAAACAACGCGTCGATCTGAAAAACGCGCCCGAAACGCGCGAAACTTCGACGCTATGTTACCACCCTTAGCATTCAATACGACAATGATGAATTTCGATAAAGAAAAAAATAAAAATTCGGACGTCCTTGATGAAATGAATTCGCTAGCCGAAAAAATTCAAGTGTTACAAGAACTCATCAAACAAGGCAATTCCGCAGTTTCAAACGAGCTTCAGGATATTCAAGTGCGCTTGACGGAACTGATTGAAGCTCAAGAACAACGAGAATCTCAACAGATCGAATGTTCAAATTTCTCGTCTGACGATTATCATAAGGAACTTTACAAGCATATTGATCGTATTTTCAAAAAGGATGAAAAGGACAAAGACGTTTGGTTTTCAAAGAAAAGTTTCAAAAACAATCCGCCTCCTCCATTTATAACTATTCCCCAACGTCCAAAGCGTGAAGGAAAGAGGTCGACGCGTTTTATTTCTTTTATCAATTTCAAAGGCGGCGTTGGGAAAACAACCTTGACGGGTAATTTAGCCGCCGCCTTTGCCTCTGGCAACTACCGCGACTCGAACAATCAATCAAATCCACAACCTCTTCGAGTACTTGTTGTCGATCTTGATTTTCAGGGCACTTTGAGCGATCGTTGTGCGGAATACCATTCGCTTCAAGAAGCGTTCGCTTCGGAAAAAACGTCGGCGTCTCTCCTTAAACAGCCCAAATCTCTCAATATTACGCTTGAAGACCTCGTGCTTAATATGGAGAAAACGGACAACGCCTTTATTATTCCCACCGTCGACGATCTTGATTCTGCCGATAACGAACATTTTGTCCGATTAGCTTTCGATCATCGCGATATTCGTTATTGCTATCGATTGTGGTTCCATCAAAATAAAGTCTTTGAGTCTTACGATCTCGTAATATTTGACTGTCCTCCGAGAATAACAGCCTCGTCAATTTGCGCCTTAATGGTATCCGATTTTGTTTTTATTCCAACGGCGCCGGAATCTTTTGACAAATATTCGGTCATTCGAACAATGTCATGGTTATTGCGCTTCAAGTATGAGTTGAACCTCCCGCTCAAAATTGGAGGGATCGTTCTCAACAGAATACAATCGGATAAAGCTTTTACTTCTCAGGAACTGAAGTTCAAATACGATTTAACGCAAAACATTGAATTTGTTTTAAATGATCCGAAATATGGAAAGCGTTATCTCAAAGAATGTGGAATTCCCACTCTTTTTGAATCATACGTTCCAAAACGTCAAGGAAGAGTCTCCATTAATGGAGAACACGACGAACCTTTGCCAGGTTCCAGGGAAAGAAAAAAAGCGCATCCGTATTTTACGGAAGTTGCAACAGAATTGTATGAAAGGATTTACCAATGATTCAAAGTAATAATCGAACGTTCCTGCAGATACTGCGTTCAGACGCATTCGACGTCGACGACTTTATTCGAAACGAATTAAACGCAGTCGCTGAAATACTAGAAGAATACCACGTTAACTCGGCGAGCGAATTGCAGAAGGAGCTTCAGAAAAAGAAGGCGCGTTCCACAGCTTTCGACGCCGAAGCCTTCCTTAACGAGTGTGGAATTTATCTTCGTCGAAGAGAAGCCGGAGAAAACGTTGACGAGCAAATCAATGCGTTGGTCGAAACGTTTAATAAGAATGAGAAAAATACGAAACTGTCTGGAAAAAAGATCATTGAATTCGCAACAGAATTCGGTCTTTCCTTTGAAAAAAAAGACAAAGTAGACTCGGTAAAATCCAAGTTCAGAACTTGGTTGCAGACGGGACAAAAACCTCTGACAAAAGAACAGGAATGTCTACTGGAATATGAGGGGCGATGGCATAAAATCTACAACGCTTCCAATAAAACAACAGACGGATGTCTTCCCCAAGAAGATATCGAGCAACTTGTTGCATTAGTGCAAGAAATTCCTGCCAAAGTCGTCAAAATTGAAACACTGAAAAGTTTTCTTTCGGGCGTGGGTATTGAAAACATCACAGGAAATCAAAGAAACACTATTGTCAATAATCTTAGGAAACGTCTCGAAGGAAATGATTCCGCCTCTAAAAAGAGTTCAAGTCGTCCCCAAAATACAACTCCTAAAGTTACCCAAGAAGAAAAGCTCGAATCTTACAAACAGCAAGTTCTCCCCTTGCGCGAAAAACTCGAATGTAATCTTCCTGTCGAAGTTAGGAAGGATGTTGTTCAACAGATTATTGCCGTCGTTCAAGACGCCAACGACGGATCTAATAAACTTAATAAAGAGCCTTTCATTTTATTCGTACAAGATACGTTTGGGTATGGATTGAAAAAACAATCAACCAAGTCCGAACGATTGACTCAAACAATCGAATACGTCAAAAAATGTTTTTTAAGTTCTCCGGCAATCCAGCAGGAAGAAAAACAAGAGACAAAAATCGAATCCTTAGAACAAACTGCCGAAAACGTCATACAATGCGTTTCAAGTTCTCCGGCAATTCATCAGGGAGAAAAACAAGAGCGTGAAAAGTCCGATACGCTTGAAGATGATATCCGCGAAGCGCGACGACTGCGCGCCGACGGTATGATCTCAAAGATTGTCGACTTGGCAAAGACCGTTAAAAATAAATATAAAGTCGAAGGCTTGATAAAATTTATGGACGGTTTAGGCGTTAAAAGCTTCAACACTCCTCCGGGAAAATTAATTGATGAAATGGAGAAGCGACTTAACAACGAGGTTTATTTGCGTTTCAAGTTCAATCACATTCAAGAAATGAAATAGAACCCCGTAAAAGTTCAAAAATGTCAAATCAACAATACCTAAATCGGGACGCCTTAGAGGTTCTTCCCCTATCCTCGCGCGTAAACAAGCTGGACATAACGCGCGACGTAATCGATCCAGAAACCTACTCGGTCAAGCTTTCCGACGCCGCTTGGCGCGACGTCGAGACGACCGCCGACGAGCTTCGTCGCGCAAAAGCGTCGGGCGCCGCGCGTATCTTGACTTACGGGGCGCACTCGGTAAAAAACGGACTCGGGCTCGTCCTTGCGCGTCTTGCCGAAGGCGGCTGGATCGATCGCTTCACAACGAACGGGGCGGGCGTGATTCACGACTGGGAATTCGCGTTTCAAGGTCGTTCGGGCGAGGACGTTCGGCGTTATACTTCCGAAGGTCAATTTGGAATTTGGGACGAGACGGGCAAATATATTAATTTGTCGATCGTCGTCGGCGCTTATCGCGGTCTCGGTTACGGCGAGTCGGTCGGCGAAATGATTTTCAACGAAGGACTCGAAATTCCGACGAATCGCGAGTTGGTCGACGCGATACTTGACGGCGCCGACTGCGGTTTAGAAGATTCTTCGGACGCGCCGATTCTGGACGACGATCCCAATTCGCCCGCTAAACGACTTGATCGCGCCGCAGCCGCCGCCGATTTGTTGCGCGCGAAAAGACGATTCGCCCTGTCCGACGGAAAAATTGAAATTCCGCATCCGACGCGCGAATATTCGATCGCGTATCGCGCGCGGCGCGCGGGCGTCGCTTTCGGCTGTTGTCCGATGATCGGTTGCGACATAATCTATACGCACCCGGCGAATCGTTGCGCGGCGATCGGACGCGCGGCGGAGCGCGATTTTCTCGCCTATGCGCAGTCTGTTTCGCGACTCGAAGGGGGCGTTTATCTTTCCGTCGGTTCCGCCGTTCTTTCGCCGATGATCTTCGAAAAATCGCTCTCTATGTCGCGTAATCTTGCGCGACGCGAAGGGCGCGTTATTGAAGATTTTTCGATTCACGTCGTCGACCTAGCGAAATCCGCTTGGGATTGGACCGCCAACGGCGAGCCTCCAATGGATGATCCGGCGTATTACTTACGTTATTGCAAGACGTTCAGTCGAATGGGCGGACGTATGACTTACTGTAGCGCCGACAATCGTTCTTGGTTCGTCGCGTTGCTCAGAAATTTGGAACAAAACCGTTAATCTAGTCGCGCGGCGCCTTTCGTTGCAAAACGCGCTTGAAAACGCGTCGTTAATAACGTATAATATTTCAAGGCGTTTGCGTCGATTTTCCCTATGTTTCGCGCGCGCTTTGACCGATTTGTTTTGACAATAAGGAGTAATCAATGTTTCTAAATCGTCGTGAATTTCTCAAGACGTCGGCGCTTTCCGTAACGGCGCTTGGCGTTTCTCAATTCGGCGTTCCTTCGATCGCTCGCGCCAAGGGCGCCAATTCGAAACTTCGCGTCGCCGTCGCCGGTATCGCCGGGCGCGGCGCGGGCAACATTTCCGAATTAATGGGCGGATCGGGCGACTTGGTCGAACTTGCCGCGCTCTGCGACGTCGACGACAATAATTTGGCGTCTCAAGGCGCCAAGTATCCCGACGCCAAACGTTTCTTCGACTATCGAACGATGTTCGACGAAATGAAAGACCTTGACGCCGTTCTCGTCAGCACGCCGGACCATACGCACGCGCCCATTTCGATGGCGGCGATGCGTCGCGGTCTGCCCTGCTTCTGCGAAAAGCCGCTCGCGCACGACGTCGCGGAAATTCGCGATATGCAGAAAATCGCAAAAGAAAAGAACCTTGCGACGCAAATGGGCACGGTCATTCACGCGACGGAAAACTATCGCCGCGTCGTCGAGTTAATCCAAGCAGGCGCGGTCGGCGAAGTAACCGACGTTCACGTCTGGTGCGCCAAGGGCTGGGGCGGCAAGCCTGAGCCTTCCAAGGAAAAATTCGACGTTCCGAAAAACATTCACTGGGACGAATGGCTCGGACCCGCGCAATGGCTCGATTATAATCCTTGCTATTTGCCCGCCAACTGGCGTTGCTATTGGCCGTTTGGAACCGGCACGTTCGGCGATATGGCTTGCCACTTGATGGATCTTCCCTTCTGGGCGCTCGATCTTCAACTTCCGAAGACGATTCACGCGACTTGTCCGACCGACATTAGCCCGATGTGCTGTCCGCTTGACGTCGAATGCAAATATGAATTCGATTGGAACGGTAAAACGTTGCCGCTTACTTGGTACGACGGCGCCAAACGACCGCCGGTCATTGCCGAAAAGAAACTTGAAAATCTGGGAATGGGCGTTATTTTCGTCGGAGACGAAGGCATTCTTGAAGCCGACTACGGAACGATCCGCCTCTATCCGCAGGAAAAATACGTCGACTACAAACGTCCCGAAAAGACGATCCCCTCTTCCGCCGGTCATCATCGCGAATGGATCGATTCGATCGTCGACGGCGGCAAATCGACGCCGCTGTGCAATTTCGATTACGCCGGTCGCCTCGCGGAAGCGGTGCAACTTGGCGCCGTCTCCTTGCGCGCGGGCAAAATCAAGCTCGAGTGGGACGCCGAAAAGATGGAAATCGTCAACGATAAAGCGGCGAACCAATTTATTAAGACCGAATATCGCGACGGCTGGGTTGTTTGATCCGAATACCCCTCCGCGATAATTACAAAAGGGACGCGTTGTAACTTGATTGTTTTAAACGCGTCCTTTGTTTATTTTCCTGCCCGTTTGCGTAATTAGACGATGAATAAAGACAAAATCTACCCTCGAACCGGCGACGTTGAAACGATTTATCTAAAAAACGCAATTACGAAATCGAATATAGAAGTCGGCGACTATACAATCTATAACGACTTTGTTCACGATCCTCGAGATTTTCAAAAAAACAACGTATTGTATCATTATCCCGTCAATCGCGACCGACTCAAGATAGGAAAGTTCTGTTCGATCGCCTGCGGAGCTAAATTTATCTTCACTAGCGCCAATCACGCTCTAAAATCTTTGTCGACTTATCCGTTCCCAATCTTCTTTGAGGAATGGGGCTTAAATTCAGCGGAAATTGCGAGCGCTTGGGACAATAAAGGCGATATTGTCGTCGGAAACGACGTATGGATTGGTTATGAAGCCGTAGTTCTTTCCGGGGTGAAAATTGGAGACGGAGCGATCATCGGCGCGCGCGCGTTAGTAACCAAAGACGTGCCGCCCTATGCAATCGTCGGAGGAACGCCCGCTAAAACCATCCGCAAACGATTTGACGACAGGATCGTCGTAAGGCTGTTGGAACTGAAATGGTGGGATTGGTCGGAAGAAAGAATTAAGGAAAATCTTGAAATTATTCGATCTGGTCGAATCGACGAAATCAAATAATTCATTTTAAGCGGGACGTTTGCGTCCTTCGCAATACGCGACGTCAGAACTTTCATTAAACAAAACGATTCTTTTTCTTTCGATGGTTCAACAAAAATCAACTTCTTCGCAACGTAAACTTGACTCGGTTAGGAAAAATTTCGGTCGATATTACACGCCGAAGCCTCTTGTTTGCAAAATACTTAACCTTTCCGGCTATCGCGGTAAGGAAATATTACGCAAGCGCGTAATCGACAATAGTTGCGGCGACGGGGCGTTCCTTGTC
>JAZUGM010000222.1:0-2229 GCA_045641205.1 Thermoguttaceae bacterium | reverse complement strand
AGGAATTGAAAAACAATCCTAATTTTCGTGCCAAGCGTTGGATTGTGGAAGCGTTCAATTCGTGGTTTAAACGCTTTCGAAAATTGAGTCCGACCTACGAAAAGTCAACAACTTCTTTCGTGGCGTTATTGAAATTGGCGGCGGCTATGATCACGCTTAACAAAGTTATGGATGTTTACTTATAAAATTATTTTAGGATAAGTCCTTATTATTTTTTTTGGGGTAGAAAGTTAGTAATGTTATGGAAGAATGAAGTGTGGCGGAGATGATGATATTGCGTGCGCGCACATTTAGGTGAAATTTAACGATTGTAAGTAAATGTTGGAAAAACGCCAGTTTTGAACGATAAACGGCTTAGATTTAAGATAGATTCGTTTAGACGTTGGATACGACGTCTTGTTTTAAATGTTTGATCGTCGATTTGGCGCGCTCATTTTTTGCCGGATTTTATTTTTGTTCGCTTTCAAACCGACGTTTTAAACTCAAAAAAGCGACTTTCTTTTGTCGATTTTTTTTCAAATGCCTGAAATATTACTATTTTTCATACGACTTGCCTATACGGCTCGGCGAATCGCTCTTGTCTAATTTCACGCAATTATGTATCCTAAGCGCGTATTGGCGCTTGATCGTCGCGCGTAGGAATCGCGACGGAGCGCGACGTCGTATGGTTGGGGGAACGCGAAATTGGATATTCAACGCGAAATAGAAGCGGGATTAGCCTACGCGCGCGAGGCGCTTTGTTCGCCTTCTTACGAATCGAATCAGGAAGCGCGTCGTATTGCGGCCCTTGCGTTTGCGGCTCTTGCGTCCCTTGTTTCGACGGAGAATCGTTCGGGCGTCGATTCGAGCTTTTTTTCTGAAACGCGCGACGAGCCTCGCGTGATCGATTTTGAACGCGCGCGCGCCAATTTGGCGGGAACGCCGCGCGCCGACGTTCGCGTCCGGGTCGGTCGCGGTCGCGTCGACGGCGCCGATCATCCTCGTTTGCGACTCTATCGCGGGGAAACGAGGTAAGAAATGTCGACATTCGCCGTAATAATCGCGGCGGCTGGTCGCAGTCGTCGTTTTAACTCGGGGTCGTCTCTTTTGGCGACGAGTTCTCAGAAGAAGCCTTTCGCACCGCTCAAAGGGCGCGCCGTTTGGCTTTACAGCGCGGAGCGATTCGCGCGTCGCAAGGACGTCGCGCAACTTATTTTGGTCGTTTCGCCCGAGGATCGAGCCGACGTCGAAAGTCGCTTTGCCGCCGAAATATCGCTTTATGGAATCGAACTTGTCGACGGCGGCGCCGAACGTTTTCTTTCGGTGGAGAACGCGTTGAAAGTCGTCAAGTCGACGGTCGATTTTGTCGCGGTTCACGACGCCGCGCGTCCTTGCGTTAGCGACGCGGACGTCGAAAACGTCTTTACGGAGGCGTCGCGTAGTCGCGCGGCGATTCTCGCTTCGCCCGTCGTCGGATCGTTGAAACGCTCTCGCGGAGGAAAAGCGCGCGAGAAGTCGGAAACGGAACTTGTTCGCGAGCGACTTGGAATCGGCGCCTCGTCAATTAGCCCCGTTTCAGCTTTCGCGGGTACGTTCGACGACGAGCGTCTTGTCGTTGCGGAATCGACTTCGCGCGAGAATCTTTGGGAAGCTCAGACGCCTCAAGTCTTCGCTCGCGATTTGCTTGAACGCGCTTATCGAGAGCGCGTTCGCGATTTCGCTCCGACCGACGATTGCGGCTTGGTCGAAGCGCTTGGCGTCGACGTTTCGATCGTCGCGGGCGCGCGCACGAATATAAAAATAACGACTTCTGAAGATTTGGCGATCGCGGAGAAGTTTTTGGAGATAGTCGCTCGTCGCGATACGAAGTCGTCGCGGTTCTTTTGAAGTCTCGATTTCGCATCGACGGGGCAAAACGTAAAAAATTTGCCCGAATAATTTTGCTAGGGTATAGACAGAGGCGCCTTGCGTGAAGTATAATTACGTCAAGCGCCTTGTTTTGTTTACGAAGGGCGTTAAAGGATCCTGAAAAGGTAAAGGAATGATAATGACGTATAAATCGTGTTGTTTGCAAGCCGCCTTTTTGAGCGCGGTTCTTTGTTGGAACGTTTACGGCGTCGCGCAAGAAGCCGCGCCTGCCGCGCCGGAAGCATCGCCCGCGCCCGCCGCGCAGGAGTCTGCGCCCGCCGCCGACCCCGCGCCCGTCGCGTCCGATTATTTGGCGCAAGAACAAGCCGCTCGCGCCGCTCG
>JAZUGM010000221.1:0-3491 GCA_045641205.1 Thermoguttaceae bacterium | reverse complement strand
CTCTAGATTCGGTTCCGGCGCGTCGAAATCGTTTAAGTCGAAGCTCGACTACAGTCTGCTACGTCAACGCGTCGCGTATGAAAAAGCGGCGGCGGAAGCGTCCGGCGCCGGATCGACCGATTCGCCTCGGCGCGTTACGGCGTCCAAGCCCCAACGCGTTCCTTACGCGTCGACTCGTCGCGCGCGCTACGGCGTCAGGGAAGGCGAACTAGCCGAAAAAACGCGAGTTCCGCGCGATAAAACGATTTCGCGAGAAAACGCCCTTGCGCGAGAAGAAACGTTCCGCGAGGCGCTCGAAATTCAAGCGCGAGAAGCTCAAAACGTAACGTCGCCTCAAAACGTCTGGATGCGCGGGCGCCAACCGAATTTAGGCGCCGTTCGCGCCGACGTCGACCGTTGGGGCGACGACTACGATATTCCTTTCGTCGACGGAGACGCGCCGTATTACGGAGACGCGCCTTTGTACGACGAGCCTTTACGCGACGCGGGTCTTGGCGCCGGGCTTGGTTTCGGACTTGGCGGCGATTTGGGGCTCGACGCGAATCTCTTTGAGACGTCCTTGCCGACGCGCCAACCCGTCGTTCAGACGCCGACCCCGGAGGAAACCCGGCAAGCGTTCCAAGGCTATCTTGAAGCGCAACTTTTGCGCAGTCCAAGCGTCAATCCTCTTTCTCCGATTCAAGTCGACTTCAACGACGGAGTCGCCGTCGTGCGCGGAGTCGTGCCGACCCCGAGCGCGCGCGTCGCGGCGGGCAATATTCTGCTTGCCGATCCCCGCGTTCGCAGAGTCGAGAACAAATTGACGTTTACGCGCCCCGACGATCCGGGTCTAACCGCCCCGATCCAACCGACGACGGACGGAACGAACGTCAAGCCGAACTAACTTTTATGTCGATTTTAACGAGTATAACGAGAAAAAGACGGGTCGTTTTCGCTCCGTCTTATTTTTTTACTAGACGGCGCGAGTCGATTTCGACGATAAGGAGAGGGCGTCTATTGTTACGACGCGACGAAACTAACGCCTTAGGAGACGAATTCATATGGACGAAGAATCGAACGCCGCGCAAGCTCGATTTTGCGCCGTCAAATACGCGACTTCCGAACCGCTTTGGACGCGTTGGCTTTTGATCGGTTCGACCTTTGCGTTTATGACGATTTTCCTTCTTTTTCCGTTGACTTGCGTCTTTTACGAGGCGTTTGTCGACGGAGCGACGGCGTTTTTCAAGGCGTTGTCCGACAAAAGTTCGGTTATGGCGATTAAGAACACGCTAATAGCGACGTGCATCGCCGTGCCCTTGAACGTCCTCTTTGGAGTCGCGGCCGCGTGGTGTATCGGAAAGTTCCAATTCTGGGGCAAAGGCGTTTTAATTTCGTTGATCGACGTTCCGTTCGCGATTTCGCCGATCATCGCGGGCTTGCTTTTCGTCTTCATCTTCGGAACGCAAGGCGCGCTAGGGCGGTGGCTGGTCGAACATAATATTCGAATATTGTACGCGACGCCAAGCGTGGTTCTCGTCACGATCTTCGTCACGTTTCCTTTCGTCGTGCGCGAATTGATACCCGTGATGGAATCGCAAGGAACGGAAGAAGAACAAGCGGCGCGCGTTTTGGGCGCTAGCGGGTGGCAAATATTTTGGCGCGTGACTTTGCCCAACGTCAAGTGGGCGTTGCTATACGGCGTGATTTTGTGCAACGCGCGAGCAATGGGCGAATTCGGCGCGGCCGTCGTCGTCGCGCGAAACAGCGTCAAGACGAACACGTTGCCCTTGCATATCAACGTCTTGTATCAAAGTTACGAAAGCGGCGCGGCGCCCTTTGCCGTCGCGACGTTGTTGGCGACGATGGCGATCATTACGCTCGTCGTCAAGGCGCTGTTGGAACTTAGAATACGCTCTTCCAAAAAGAACGCGGACGAATGAGCGTCGACGCGTTTGTTTTCACGATATTAACTTGGTTTTAACGCCTTTTTCCGCAGATTAGAAAAAGTTCGTTCCCCTTTGGCGGAGCGGGTAATTTTGCGCGGGGTTTGCAACGATGGGTATCGAAGTACGGAATATTACAAAATCGTTCGGAAGTTTCAAGGCGTTGGACGACGTTAGCCTTCGCGTAAAAGCGGGCGAGCTTGTCGCCTTGCTCGGACCTTCCGGCTCCGGCAAAACGACGCTTTTACGCATTATCGCCGGCTTGGAGACGCCCGACTCCGGCAGCGGGTCGGTGATGTTTCACGGTCGTCGTGTCGATTCGCAAAAAGTCAACGAGCGGGGCGTCGGGTTCGTCTTTCAGCATTACGCGCTTTTTCGTCATATGACGGTTTTCGACAACATCGCGTTCGGCATGACCGTCAAGCCGCGTCGTTCTCGACCTTCTAAAGAGCAGATACGCGAAAAAGTCCAAGCGCTCCTCCATATGATCCAACTCGACAATTTGGCGGATCGCTATCCCTCGCAACTTTCGGGCGGTCAACGCCAGCGCGTCGCGCTTGCTCGAGCGCTCGCGGTCGAGCCGCAAGCGTTGTTGCTCGACGAGCCTTTCGGCGCGCTCGACGCCAAAGTGCGCGTCGAATTGCGCGCGTGGTTGCGACGTCTGCACGACGAAATTCACTTGACGAGCGTTTTTGTCACGCACGACCAAGACGAAGCGCTGGAACTTGCCGACAGAGTCGCCGTAATGAACGCGGGCAAAATCGAGCAGATCGGCACGCCCGACGAAGTCTTCCATTCGCCGACGACGCCCTTCGTAATGAATTTCTTGGGGCAAGTCAACCAATTTCGCGGACGAGTGGATCGAGGAAAAGTCTGTATCGGACGCTACGAGGAAAGGACGACGAGCGCCGAATTGAACTCCGCGACGTTCGAAATCGTCGGAGGAGACGGAATCGACAAGACGTCGGAACGCGTTTCGGCGACTATTTTCGTAAGACCGCACGACTTCAACATATCGAAGGCGCCGGAACAAGGGCGGCTCTCCTTCCCCGCGACGATCACGCGCGTTCGATCGGCGGGCAATCTTGTCAGAATCGAAATGGTCGCCGATTCGGGCGAAACGCTCGTTGCGGAAACGTCGCATCAAGAGCGCGCCGCGTTGCAATTAGAAACGGGACAACGGTTCTATATGACGCCCCGAAGTTTTCGCGTGTTCGCAGACGAAGAGGACGCGCAAGTCGAAAGCAAAGTCGCGAACTAAACGCCGACGCGGCGACAAGACAAAACCGAATATTCGCCCCGGTAACCCGACGAGTAAGCGTCCGCGGAAAAGCGTTGCGGACGAATCGGCGCGTAAGCGCCGCGCGATAAGCCGCCCGTCTTTAGACAAGCGGACGGCGCTTCGCTTGACGTAGCGCCGAATAAATTTTTTAGTAAGCGTTCACAAATAAAGTTTGGAGCGGAACCCCGCCGTTAGGCGGGCGTGGAAGCCGCCGATTACATATCGGCGGACGCCTTCACAACCAAAAAACTATGATTTTCCGTTGAAACGTTCGGTATTTTTCCCGC
>JAZUGM010000220.1:0-16249 GCA_045641205.1 Thermoguttaceae bacterium | reverse complement strand
AATAATCGGACTTGTCGATTGCGACAGTTTTTTCGCTTCATGCGAACGCGTGTTCCGTCCAGATTGGAAAGGTCGTCCAGTCGTCGTCTTATCGAACAACGACGGTTGCGTCGTCGCGCGTTCGTCGGAAGCCAAAGCGCTGCGGATACCAATGGGCGAGCCTTATTTTAAATTGAAAAAATTTGCCGAATCGCGCGGAGTTGTCGTACGTTCAGCCAATTATTCTCTTTACGGCGACTTAAGCCGTCGCGTCGTCCAAACGCTCGCGCAATGGTCGCCTTTAATCGACGCGTACTCCATCGACGAAGCGTTTCTTGATTTGTCAAGTCGATTTTGCGACGCCGACGGAACATATCGCGGTTCTGCCGAAGAAACGCGTTCCAATCTCGCGCTTGGCGACGTTCCGTTGAAAACGCGTCGCGAATTGGAAGAACTCGCAACTGAAATCGTCAAGACCGTCGAACGCTGGACGGGCGTCCCCGTGTCGCTCGGGCTCGGTCCCACGCGAACGCTTGCCAAAGCGGCGAGTCGACTTGCCAAAGAAGAGTCGCAAGTCTCGGGACGCAAATACGCGCTTCTTTTCAATCGCGAAGAACGCGTTTCGGGCTTGAAACGCCTCTCGATCGACAAAGTTTGGGGCGTAGGACGCAGATTGACGTCGACGTTTCAAAAATCGGGATTAAAAACGGCCTTTGACCTCGCCAAACTTGATCCGACCTTTATACGTCAATCTTTTTCTATCGTTCAAGAACGTCTTGTGCGCGAATTGCGCGGCGAACAAACCTACGACGTCGCGACTCGCCCGGAACCCCAACGTTCTCTTCAAATATCGCGTTCTTTCGGCGAAACGCTTGAAACGCTCGACGAATTAGAAAAGCCAGCGGCGACGTTCGCAAGCGAAGCGGCGGCTAGACTACGCGCGCGTCGATTAGTAGCCGTCGGTTTGCAAGTCTATATAACGACGAATCGGCACAACGAAAACGCGCCTCAATATTACTCTTGCGCATCGTCCAATTTTTCTAAGCCGACCAATTCCACGCCGGAAATTCTTACGACGGCGCTTCGCCTCCTTCGCCAACTCTACAAACCCGGCTACGCGTACAAAAAAGCCGGAGTCGTCGCATTCGAGACTTGCAAGGAACAAACGGCAAACGAACGACGTTATTTATTCGAGCCCGATCCGACGCGTCCCCAAGAGATTCGCGAGCGCGACAAACGACTCTGCGAGGGACTCGATCAGCTCAACGCGCGTTTCGGCAAAGGCGCCGTCTTTTTTGGCGCCGAGGGAGTCGAACGAGAATGGCGTCCGAACGCGAATTTCGTTTCTCCTTGCTATACGACCGACTGGGATTCGTTGCCTCGCGCAAGTTAGAACGTCTGCGACAAATCGCAAAGAAACCGCTCAAGAACGCTTTGATTCTTGAGCGGGCTCGTTAAAAAAGTCGAAAAAACTATCGACGCGCTTTTGGCGTCAACACGAGATTAAATCCTCCGTCGCATACGAGTTCGAACGTCTCGACGTCGCCCTTTTGCAACGTTTTTTGTTCGATTTTAACGGCGCAAGCGTCCGTCTCAGATTCCGGGGCGTCGGCGTAAATCGTCGCGTCGTACTCGACGTTTTCATCGAGAAAATCAAAGCGAACGCCGACGTTTCGCGCTTCTTCGTTCGTAATTCCCGAAACGAACCAACGATCTCCGGAACGTCGCGCCAGCGTAATAAACTCGCCTATTTTTCCGTCAAGCGCGATCGTCTCGTCCCAAACGGGGGGTAAGTCGCGCAAATACTCAACGCCGGGCTGGTCGGCGTAGAATTGCGGCAAATCGCAGAAACAATGCAAGGGCGAATCGTAAATCATACAAAGCGCCAACTCTCGCGCGCGCGTGCCGACCACGCGACAAGTTTCCGTTTTATCCTCAAATTTATCGAGCGATTTGAACGAGTCGGAATGTTCGTTTCGAAATCCTCCGGGCGTATAGTCGGCAGGTCCTAACATACAACGCGTAAAAGGCAAAGTCGCGGTATGCGTCGCGGTTTGTTTCGACCAGCGGTTGTATTCGTTGCCTCTTACGCCCTCGCGCGTGATCTGATTCGGATAGGTTCGTTCCATCCCGGTCGGCTTATACATTCCGTGGTAATCGACAAGCAACTTATATTCGGCGGCAATTTTGCAGGTTTCGGTCGTCCACTCGACCATCTCTTGCGCGTGCGAATCCATAAAGTCGATTTTGACGCCCGCGACGCCCCATTCTGCGACGCGTTTGAGCGTTTCGCGAACTCCGGCTTTATCCAAGTCGGTCCAATGGAACCACAACAAGAGCTTGACGCCCTTCTCATTCGCGTATTCGACGCATTTAGGAATATCCACGTTATCGGCGAAGACGGTTGCGTCGTTGAAGTCGTATCCGTAATTTGTACGTCGCGACCACCCGGCGTCGATTAACGTATATTTCCAACCCATCGAGGCGGAAAAATCAATAAATTTATAAAACGCCTCGTTTGACATAACGCGCGTCGATTTCGGCGCCCACCAGTCCCAAGAGGCGTTCCCCGGTTCGATCCACGAGACGTCTTCGAGCAAACAAGGCGTCGCAAGATTTTGAACGATCGTCGAATTGTTGATTAAGTCTATCGGATTTTTCCCTAGGATCACGACGCGCCAAGGGGACGCGGCGGGCGCTTTACGAACTACGGCGCCTCGACCGTCTTTTCTGGGCGTCAAACGAACGGCGACGGTCGTCGGATTATCTTGAGCCGTCGCAAATTGAGCGCCGGACCAATCGAGCAAATCGGCTTCCGTTAGAGCGACGGCAAAGGAATCGGCGCATAAAATTAGAGGCATGCCGACAAAGGAATCGGGCTTGACGTCCGACAGTTTTTTATGCTGAAAAATTTCTTCTTGCGAAGTATTGTACGTTCGATAAAAACTAGCCCACGCATCGTAATCTTTGCCAAAGGCGAATTCCGTCGACTCGGATTCGACGCAAAACTCGCCCGATTCGTCCGTCAAACCCGAATCTTCGGGCAGAACGTACCGAAACGCCAGTCCCTCGTCGTAAACGCGAAACTTGACGCCTATTTTTCTAGCGGACTCGTTTTCTTCCTGAAACACAAACGTCGCTTCGACGCAACGGTCGACGTATTTTGATCGTTTGCCCAAGGGCTGATCCCACGTTTCGTCGATTTGCCGGATCGTTTTGTCGATTAATTTGAGCGAGTCAAAAGGTCGAGCGTCTCGAAAAATCAATCCTAGACTCGACGTTTCGAGAACCCTCGCGCCGTTATACTCAAGGGAATAACCGACGGCGCCGTCGACGTCGACGTTAAGTTTCACGACGTCGGAAGGCGAGGAAATCGTCGTCGTTTCCGCTTGCGCAAAAATAGGAACCCAAAGCAACGTTAAGAACAACAGGGGCGTTAATCTATTCATATGATCACATTCCTTACGTTATTATTGCATATTTACAAAACAACCCTCAAAGAACGAATTCTTCGAGGGTCAAAACTCTATTTTCCAATCAAACGATCGACGTTATAAAGAGAGCAAATATTCGACCAAATCGTCGGCTTCTTCTTCGGTCATTTCGTCGACTTTGCCCAACACGTCGCCGTGCGCACCGTCCATAAAGACATCTTTCAAATTAACGTAACGTCCGTCGTGCATATACGGGGGCGTTCGCCAAATTTCGCGCAAAGTCGGGGTGTCGAAGTCGTCGCGGTGGTCGTAATCGGCGCGCGAACCGACGTCGTGCAGTTGCTGGTCGGTGAAATATTCGCCCGTATGGCACTGCGTGCAAGCGTACTTTTCGTTTTCGAAGACGGCTTTGCCGCGCAAGGCTTTTTCGCTTAATTGCCCGTCGACCAAGTAAGGACTCGGAAGCGGCTTGAGGGATTTAAAGTATTCTTCGATATCGACGCAAGTCTCGTCGGGCACGTTGGCAAACATAATATATTGGAAGCCCGTGCGAATCGCTTTTTCGGCGTTGACGCGAACTCCGTGCCACATCGCGGGCGGAAGATCCAACGCGAAGAGCATGCCTTTGGCGTTTTTCGGGTTGCCCATACCGTCGTTAAGCAAGTCCCAATTCAAGGCGTCGGAACGAGCGTCCGGGTGGCAACTGGCGCAACTTTGCCAATTCTGGAAGCAAAGCGTGGCGTCGTGCCAAGCCAACTCTCCTCGTCTTGCGGCGTCCATCTCGGGCTCTGGACCTAGTTTGACAAATTCCTTAGCTTTTGGCGTGCGCGCCTTGAGATCGACGACCATAATATTGTCGGAGAAATACATTCCGACGTAAATTTTCGTACCGACGACGGCGAGACAACGCGGTCCCTTGACCTTCATCGTTCTGCTCGACAACTTGACGCGCTTCTTGAGTCCGACGAGGAACGCGAGCAACTGCGGCACTTGGTCGGCGGTCGTAACGTTCGCCAAGCCCTTCTCTTTTGCGTCTTCGGCGTTTTTCGGAAGCGATTCCAGTTTTTCGTGGGTCTTGTCTTTGTCGACAAGGCAAATCTCGTGCGTGCCCGCGATACCGACGACGATCGTTTTATTGTCGGGCGTAACGACGATCGGCCAAGGATTCGCGGCGCCGGAATCCACGTCGTCAAGTAGAACCGTATTGACAAATTCGCGTTTGTCGGCGTCGATCACGCTGAATCCGTTCGTATTCATCCAACCGCGCTCGACCTGCGTCGTCGGGAGTTGGTAACGCGCCAAAATGGCGGTCGTGTAGACGTATTTTCCGTCGGGCGACAACGTGATATGGTGCATACTCGAGCTTCCGTTCGGAAGACGAATATTCTTCGTTTCGCCGGTCGCCGTGTCAAGACAGGTAATCTCGGCGGCGACGTTCGCCCCGTCGGAGCGATCGAGCGGGAGGAAATTCGCGACGTAATAAGTTTTTCCGTCGTGCGTAATCACCGCGTCGCAAGGCTCGTGAAGCGCGGGATACGTCTGTTCGACTTTGAAGTCGGGCAAGGAAACTTTCGCCAACTTCGCCTCAAAGCGCAAGCAGATAAAGAGCGCGGATTCGTCGGGCGTGAGACAAAGTCCGCAAGGCGTGTGTCCGACGACGCCCTCGCCTTTGATTTCGCCCGTCGCGAGATCGATCGCGCAAATTTTGCCTTGATAATCGCCGTAACCGACGTACATCGTTTTTTCGTCGCCGCTAAGGCACATGTCGTTCGGCGTTCCCGGCAACGAGATCGTTCGATCGACTTTCGCGTCGGCAAGAGAGACGACGGCGATTTCTTTCGCGTCCATATTGAGCGAATAGAGCGTCGCGCCGTCTTTCGTCGGCAATAATTTAATAGGGCCCTTATACTCGCCCGCCGATAGAACGGCGCAAGAAAACGTTACGGCAAGCGCCGCCGTCAAAGATAGTAAAAAGGATCGCGTCGACATAGGACTCCTTTACTTTCTCAAATATAATCTACAGCCAATGAATTGGCAAAAAATCCCAACAAACGCCCGACGCAAAGTCAAGCTCTAACATTATGCGACGCCGACGCGTCTTTAGCAAGTTTTTTTTTATCTCTTTTCTAATTTTTTTCACTTTTCACGAAACGACGCGGTTTTGGATTGTATTTTAAACGTCTTATTTTACTTATTTTAACCAAACAATCTTTTTATCAACAATAAAAATTCGACAAAAATTGACAGAAAGTTCCTCGCTAAATCAACAGGCTAGTTATCCGCAAAATTGTCGTTCGTTAATTTCAACGTCAGTTTCCTAGGTCAAATCGTCGAAAAAGGCGGCGTCCTCGCGATCAAACGTTTTGACGAGCAAAGCGCGATCCAAATACCGATTGCCCGCCTCGCAAGAGGTTTCCGAAACGAAGGCGCAACTATGACAAGCGGCGCCGTGCAAGGCGCTCTCTTCTTCGGGTCGACGTCGCGCGCACAACGGATCCGAGGAGCAAATCTCCGCGCGTCTTAGCGCTAATTCTAAAATGCGTTCCAAGGAAGGAGCCTTGCCCAAATCGACCAATCCGCCCAAGGTTCCGTCGGAATCGGACGCCGCCGTATACAGAAGAATCCCCGCCATAGGAACGTTCGGATCGGCTTTCGCGTAAACGCGTTCTTGAATACTAGCGGCGTTGTACCCGCATTCGAGGGACAATTCGCGAATAATAAGATGCGCGAGCGTATGCAACATCACGTAACGCGCGCCGGGATAGCCGCGCGACGCCTTCAATTTACGTCGATTGTTCCAGCCTTCCGCGCCCTTGGAAAGTTCTTTGTCTCTATTCTGAACGCCGGGAAGCGCCTCCCATTCTTGAAGTTTCTCCTCGCTAAAACGAATGAAAATACCCTCTCCGTGAACTTCGCAAGCCGGAATCCAAGTTTGATTCGTCGACAATTTCGCTTGAGTCGGTCGATCCTCCGAATCGGCAAATTCGTTGATCGGTTCAATACGCGTGAAACCAATCAACGCGTTGACTTTACGCAAACGTTCCAACAATTTGACGTCGGCGATTTTATCTTTGTATCTTTCGGGGGGCGAAGTTCTTTTCGCCAAGAAATTTGGAAATTCGAGTCGTTCGTCGTCGGCGGCGAGAACCTCCCATTCGGGTTCTTTAACGTCGACGTCGGAGGCTTCCGAAATAATTTCAGTCGTTTCTTGCCGACGCAACGCGTTGAAAATTTCTAGAGCCGAGCGTTTCAACAACGGATCTTCCGGGTCTTCTTTTCTAATCTTTCTCAAGACAAATTCGACGTCGGTCAGTAATTCGCAATCGCGCAACCACTCCCATCGGCGTTTGATCGCCTCTTGCAAATCGTTCGCCGCGCAGGGCACGGACAAGGCGGAAACGGTAACGGGAAACCAGACGTTCGAGGCGCCTAGGGTAACGGCGCGCGGCTGTTCGTCGCACGGTTCGAAAGTTCCAAGATGAATATGCCGTCCTCGACAAGCCGGCAAAAATTCCGCCGCCCTTGGACCGAACGCCGTCATAAGAGGGCGCGCCTGACCGCAACCGTCGCAAACGACAAAGAGGTTTTCCGTTTGTAAAGAGGCCTTTCGTTCGAAGAAACGCAACGTTCCTTTGCATTCGGACTTTCCGCCGTGAACGAACCAACGCCACGGAAAATCGTCCAGATGTCCGCGTTTGCACGCGAGGAGAAATCTCGCGGGCACGGCTTCGGCGTTTCCTCTATGAGAATTTGGACAATTCACGTGAACAAATCGCGTCTGTTCGGGACGTTGAGGATACTCTTTTAATTCAAAAAGTCCCGATTCATATTCCGCAAGTAGTCCGCAGTTGACGCAACGCAACCATCGGGGAAACGGTTCGACGGGCAAGCCGACAAACGCCTCGGGACTCCGTAAATCGAGAATTTCCTTTCCGACGATCGGCGGCGTTCTTAGGGACGTTACGTTCGCGCCTAAGGCGCGCCGCGCCGCTTCGAGTAGCCGGGGCTCGTCGAGCGTGCGTTGGTATTGCAAATAGACGTTCCAAGCGTCGAGTCCTAACGTTACGACGGAAAGATTCGGCAGATCGATCACCGCGCCCGGTCCATAACTCCAGAGAACTTGACTCGGACGAATTTGTCCGACGCGACAACGATCGCGTTCTTTGGATTCGCTCATTCTTCTTCTCCTCGCGGCGTCTGCTCGTTCGTTCCCTGCTTAGGATAATCCCATTGCGGCTGATTCGAATCGTATGTTTTTGGCAGTTTGTAGGCGACAAGCGTCAACTCGGGCTCGACTTCGCGCATCGAAGTCGCGACGGTTAGTTCGTCCCACGGCTCGGCGCTCGGACGCTTGAGCAAGCTCGCTATTTCCCCCTGCCCGTTTACGCGCTCGTAAGCGAGTTTTCTACCGGGCTCGCGCGCTTCTCGTTCCCAGATATTTGCCCTTTTCGCTAGCGTTTTGCGCACAAAATCTTCGGCGTCCTCGCCCGAAACGGCTTGCGCGCGTCGCGCGACGACTTCGCTCAACGCCTCGAGTTTCTCGCGAACGCGTTGAAATTCAAAGTTTTCGGCGTCCCTGTTCGCGTTAAGTTCGTCGACGCCGTCGCGCGCCAAAGAGACGAGCGCACCGGTCAAGCAACGGTCGAGCGCGCGCGCGGCAAACGGAGTCGCAGACTGCGCTTCCACAAATTTATAAAAAGTCGCGTGAAAATGTTCGAAAGACTCGTAATGGGAAAAATCGCGCGGTCGAGTCCAAGAGAGCGCGGTAAAGACCAATCCGGGACAGGCGCGACCGACGCGGCTCGTCGCTTGAATATATTCCGCCGTGTTTTTCGGCTGACCGTTGACGACCATAGCGCCTAGTCTTGGCACGTCGACGCCGACGGAAAGCATATTCGTGGCAAGCGCCACGTCAAGTCCGCGTTGCGTCGTTTTGCCGCCCTTCGTTTCTTTCGTAAAAGACTCTTCCAAAATCGCCAGTTTATTTGGAATATCCTTACTTCTGACCCGCGAGGTCAATTCGTCGACGTTGCGCGCTTTACGTTGCGTCAATCCGGGTCGAGGCGTTTCTGGGTCGTTCGCGACGCGAAACGCGCGCGATTGAACGTCGTCTTCCGCTAAACGACGCATGCCGCCGAGTTCGCGCAACGAATTGAAATAACCGACAAGCGTCATATAGGGATCGGCGATGGCGCCGAATTTGTCGAAAAGAGCCTGCGCCGCCGTCAAAATCGCGACGTAAAGACGAATCATCGCCGCAGGTCGAGAATAACCGGGCGCGCAAATTCCGACGTAACGGCGCCCCGGTCGGTCGATTCGTTGCACGGAAAAGTAATTGTCGTCGATTTCGGAGCCCGACGGAGGGAAAATATTGACTTTACGCCAAAAGACTTTCAGCGTTTGCTCGTCCGCTTTACGCGTCGTCGCGGTCGACGCGACGACTTTAGGGCGAACTTTGGCGCCGTTCCAGTCCCACGAACACAGCTCGTCGATCGCCGACTCGTAAAGCGCGACGGTCGTGCCAAGCGCGCCGCCTATCAAGTGAAACTCGTCTTGAATAATCAAGTCGGGCGGTCGAATTCCTTTGATCGACTTCGCCTTCGTCGCAGGAAAACCGGCTTTGGAACAGTGTTTTCCTTCGCACTTGGCGCCCTTCCACAGTAGACCGTGCCTTGGACATTCTCGATCCGCTTTTCCGAAGAGGGTTCTCGCCTCCCCTTTCCAAGCAAGTTGCGCGAATTTGTCGACCGTCGCGATCAGCATACTCGGGGGGCGTCGATAAATCTCTTCGTCGACGACGACGACGGGCAAGCCTAGCTTTGACTTGCCGCGACTAAAAGGACACTTCCCTCGCCCGTCGCCGCAATAAATTTTCGTTCGTTGCGTTAAGTCGTCGATTTCGACGTCTCGTCCCGCTTCAATTTCGGCGCCGCACCACGGGCAGCGTTGCAACTGCGCGGGCGAGGAGGCGACGCTTCCTCCGTACCTGTTGTTTCTTTCTCTTTCGATCGCCTTGGCGCTTTCTTCGGTCGTGTTCGGCGTGGTTTTCAGTCCTACCCACAAGCCTAACGAAAAGGGCTCCTTTCCCCATTTTTTTTCATTTTTACGTCGTTCCATTTCCAAGGCGCAAGTCAAAGTCGAAGCGCGTTGAAACTGTTGCAACGTCAACAAACGCAACGTATAGCGCATAATTACCGTTAATCCTCGCGAGGCGTCGAGTCCTCCTAGGTCGCCTTGCAAGCGACGAATCGCCATCGCGAAGGCGGCGACGCCCATATACGCTTCCGTCTTGCCGCCGCCCGTCGGAAACCAGAGCAAATCGGCGCGAGCGCGTTCAAAATCCGAACGTTCCGGGTCTAGCGGATTCGTAAGGGGCGGAATCGTCAACAGAATAAAAGCGAGCTGAAACGGACGCCACGAGCGATTTTTCGGCTTGTCGTAATCTTCCACGCGGTCGTCGCCGTCTTTGCTCCGAGTCGCAAATTGATAGTGAACGCGCTGTTCCGCCATCACGCGATTGGCAAATTGAAAGGCGTCCCACGCGTTTTGATCGTCGCGCAACGTTTGAAGACCCGCTTGCAACAGCTTATGATTCGCGCGGCAACTTTTAAGCGCGCGCGTCGCGCCGTCGCGATAGGGCGCTAATTCCGGCGTTTCGAGCGCCGCTTCCTTCGCGTCGACCCAGCGTTCGTAATCGTCGACCAACTTGCCGAGCGTTTCGAGAACCTTTTCGCGAGAATATTCCCCTAAATTGCGCATATCGAAGGAGCCGTTCGAAAAAAACTCGCAAAGAACCTCGCGATCCCCTTTTTCGTCGCCGGGCGTCTCCGTCGCGGGCAGTTCGTACCGAGGAATAACGACCGTTCGAATTTCGAGCGCCCTCTCGGGGGATTCGCGCGACTGTTCCGCGTGAACGGCGATTCCGTGCCCTACGGCAAATTCGACGTTTTTACGATAGATCGCGTCGAGCGTTTGCAATTCGGCGTCTCGTTCGTTCGCGCTCTTATTCGAAAAGGGACGTCGTTTGAAAATCGCTTCTTTCGTCGGAGAACGAACGACGATCTCCGGCTGAAAGAGCCAAGAGTCGTCCGATTTCTTCGGATCCTGCCTATTCACAAGAAAGAGCGTGACCAAACGCGAGCCGTCTTCGACCGCGCCCGGAGAAACGACTTCTGAAATCGAACCCTCCAAAAGGACGTTTTCGACTTCGGGATCGATTTGGAACGTCTCCAACCTTTTCGCCTTGCGCGGAAGGGAAACGCGCAAAATACCCCCGGAAGGAATTCGTTTCCAACACAACTTCGGTCGTTGCGTCTCCGAATCGATCGCAAATTCGCTCGGGCGCCGATCATACCGTCCCCAATTCGCTTGTACTTCGATCTCGCGGACGTCGGAGTCGACGCAAAAAGTCAGCCCGAAGGAAGAGGGAATCAAAGAGCGATGCGAAGTCGAATCGATCGCGGAATCTTCGCGCTCGTCGTCGGGGGACGCCTCGGAAGAATCGGCGATTTGATGCTCCGCGTTCGCCGCGAGAATCAAGTCGTCCGTTTGTTTTTCTTTCCGCACGGCGTCGTTTTCCTCTTCGAACAACGAAACGTCCTCGTCGTCGCCGACGTCGTTCGTCGTAAAGGGCGAGATTTTGCCGACCAAATAGCGATCGCGAACGCTTGTGCCGACGATCTCTTCCTCCGAACCAAGCGCCGGACCAAGCAGATCGAGCGCGACGGCGCGATCAAGAAGTTCGCGAACAAACTCTTGCCATTTGGCGTCCTTTGAGGACGGTTCCTCCAAAAAACGAAAATCCTTGCTTCCGCCTGCGGAAAGAACCTTGTCGAAGGCGGTCGAAGAAATCGAACGAAAGACGCCCGACTCTTGCGGCGTCAACAGACACTTTTCGATTTGACTCAACGAGACGGGCTTGTTGAAGTCCGAACTTCTATCGAAAGAAAAGACGCGATCCTCCCCAAGACGCCATTCTTGATAGAGGCGACGAACGCCCGTGATCGTCGAAGTTTCTTCGTCGACAAATAGAAAGCCGTCCCCTGATTTCGGCGAAAAATCGGGCGAGACTTCGACCGATTTAACGCGAAGTTCATAGTCTTGGGAAGGCTTGAAGACCAACCAATAACCGACGGAAGAACGAGAAGTCGTTGCGGTAGGCATCGGGTCGACGGCTCCTTTTCGAATAAAAAACAAAACGTAAGAAAGGGACGCTTCTCAACGTCGGAGCCCGCCCCTTACGCGCGTCTATCGCGTAAAAAAATCTTTTCAACTTTTATTTCGCTTAACGACCACAACGACGTTAAACGGCGCTTGTTCAATTATAACAAAGTTAAGAGAACCATATAGAAGCCGCGCGTTAAAACTGGAAGTTTTTCTCCGACTATCGTAAATCGGCGCGTATGCGCCGCGCGATAAGCCGCTCGTCTTCAGACGAGCGGACGGCGTTTCGCCGGACGTTGCGCCAAAAAAATTTTTTACGCGTTTCACCGTCGACGCGTCGTTTGAAAGTTCGTAGGTTTTTCGCAAAACCCTCGGACGCTAATTCTCCCGATGCGCGTCGATCTTCGTCAAAGCGCGCTTTGGTGTTGGGCGGATAATTTCGCTTGTACTACGGACGCGTTCTCGGCGGCTCCGTCCGCTTATCTAAAGATAAGCGGCTTATCGCGCGCGCCTTACGGCGCGGTTCCAACGCGAAAGGTCGTCAAAATATTGCGTGAACGCTTTCGTCAAAATTCCCTTTTTTTCAAAAAAATCTAGCCCTGCGCGTCAATCTTGATTATACTTGTAGAAGGCGCAAGCTCTTTAGAGGGGGAATTATGTTTAACAACGAATATTATCGAATAAGCGACGTTAGGTCGACCGAAGAGGAACTAAGCGTCGCGGCGCTTCATTCGGTCGTCGCTTGCGTCGGCGGAACGTTGCAACAGCCGACGCATAAGTCGGATTCTTGGGGGGTCGACGTCGATTGTAAATTTTTCGGGCGCTTCACCGACTCGGAAGACGAAAAACTCGGAAAAGAGCTTCGCGTTCAGTTAAAAGCGACGCGTGCGCCGACCGAAGCGTCTAACGGCGACGAGAAATATTGGACGATCTCGTTAGACGTCGTAAAGTTGGAACGCTATTTACAGTGGGATTCTCTGATACTCGTATTATTCGTAGTTCCGCCGGAAGAAGAACAAGAGAACTGGGTCAATGTAAAAGAAGAACGCATCGTCGCGCGTCGGTCGCTCTATTGGACGTTCCTTCGCGGGTATCCTCTCGACAAAACCAAAAAGACAAACACGATCCGCATACCCAAAAGAAACCTCTTGACGCCTGACGCGTTGATTGAAATCGTCGCGCAGGAGACGGCTAGAAAGGGGCGTTACGATGTTTGAGACGATCGACTATTTTAACGAAAAATATTGGGAACTAGCGCGGAGTCTCGACCTTTCGGGAATCGACGCCGCGCTAGTCGCCGAAGGCTGGGAGAAAAAAGAGCTTGACGACCGCGTTATTTATCGCCGTCCTAAGGAAGAAAACTCCCGTTACGGCGTCGATTTGCCGAAACCGACCGACGAATATTACGTGCCGACGCTGTTGCACGCCGCGTCGGATTACGCGCTCTATTTGGACAAGCCGATCGAAGAAGTTCTCGACAGATGGCGAACGTTGCGCTTCGATCGAGCGCGATTCAGAATCGTTACGGACGAAGCGCAAGAAGGCGAGATTCCGTTGGAAAGAATCCGCGACCTTGCCGACGGCGTCGTTTCGGCGATCGCGTGCGCCGTGAAAGACGTCGAGAGTCCGGCAAGCGCGCACAAACGCGTCGCGTCGTCGGCGATTACCGAGCTGAGCAAGCGAGCGCGGTTCGGACTTACCGAAAAAGGAAGCTACGTCGTCAACGCGCTCGTTCCGCTGGAAGAAACGAAAGAAGACGGGGAGCTTCCAAACTTAAAAACGCGGCTGTTCCGCAAAGGACTGGAACATTTGGCGGCGTCGTTCGAACTTGCGGAAAGAACGGCGGACGATTCAAACGACACGTTTCTTGACGCCAACAAAGAGATTCGAGCGAGCGCGAACTTGTTGGAGGCGTTCTCAAAAACGTCCTTTGAAGGAAACGCCGACGTCGAATTTTCCGTCGACTGGTCCCCGCTCGTCGCGCCGACGCCGGACGTTCCCTCCCGCGTCTTGCTAAAAAAGGAAACCGCCGCGAAGTTGAAGGAGCGAGCGACCGCGTTGCGACCGAAAAAAGAGGAAACGAGGGAATTTTTCGCCAAAGTCGTCGCGTTGGAAGACCTAAGCAAAAGCGACGACGAACGACCGTCGGGCGCCGTCTCCTTTTGCATTGAAGACGAAGACGCCGATTATAAAGCCGACGCGATGTTGGACGCGGACGCCTTTCAAACGGCCGGCGACGCGATGTTTAAACGCGCGACCGTCGCTTTTAACGCCCGAGTGACAAAAGCCTCGGGAAAAGCGACGATCAACGGCGTCGCCAATCTTAGAATCGTTGAAACGCCGTCGTTCGAGTAACGGAGGCGTTTAAAACGGAGACCCGGCGCAAGCCGGGCGCGCAAGTCGGGTTCCGCAGAGCCGTTGCGAACAAAATAAAACGACGCAACGTGAAATTGTAAGCGGTCACGCGATATTTTGACCAAGGTTTGCGTTTGAATCGCGCCGTAAGGCGCGCGCGCCAGCCGCTCGTTACATACGAGCGGGACGTTTGGACCGATCGACGCGTTGATTTTCAAGCCCGTCGGCGTTTTGTTTGTCGAAAAATATTGTCGACAAACAAAACCGTAATGGCGCCGCGTTTTCCCGCCGGTATAAAACCGGCGGCTGGCGCGCCCGCGCTTACGCGCGGGATTCTTGTTCCGGCGCTTGTTTAAAAAATACGTTCCGTAAAAAAAGGCGAATTCAAACTTCGCAAACGTTCCGCTTTCGCGAACGATTACTCCGCCGAGATATAACCGGCGGCTTCCACGCGGGCACAAACGCAACGCGATATTTTGCGCGACTTTCTGCGAACCATTACTTTGTTTTCCGCCTCCCTTTTTTCGACAAGGCGCGCCCCTGCTCTTCCTCCCAACGCGCCTTGTTCAACAACGAAAGACGACGCAATATCTCCACCCGCGTTTCTTCGCATATCGTATAACGAACGTCGTCTCCGTCGACCAAATAACCGACCTTGTGAAAACCGTGATTCAACGACAAATCGTCCCAGTCGTAGCTCGTTTTCACCCCTTCGTCAAGCTCCCGCTGGTATGCGCGCAAGCGTTCTATGCGCTCGTCCGAAACTTCGGGATTGTGGAAACGATTGTACAAGTCCGTCAAGCCGATCTGTTCCGTCGTCATTATTTCGCGACGCAACTCGTAGAAGGACGTTTCAAGATTTGATATACAAGGAGCGTACTTTTCGGGAAAGGGATAAGAGTCAAAACAATCCGAGGGTGTAACACGTAATGTTGTCGAACCTAAACGAGATCCCTGTTTCCAACACCAATCTTGGAAAATCGTTGAACTTAAAAAAAGATTGGGACATCTAGGCTTAAAAATAACTAGGGAATCTGAAAAAACATACTTGTTTGGAACTAAAGAAGGAACAAAATGACGTGTATACCTTGAAACAGCTAGTACCATATCATCCTTTGTAGGATTTATGACTTCTGATTTTACGGGATGTTTGTAAAAATTCTTCCACATCCCTATTGAGTGATAAAGTCCATACCGTTTAGCAGCAAATTGCCACCAGATTTCCCTATAAGTTGCAAGTCGGTTTTTTTCACGTTCAGGTTTCACTTCGTTTCGTATTATTTCGAGAAGATCTGGAAAATCATTCGCAACCATAAATGGGTAATCATTAGGAACAGATCCTCCTTTAATAAACTGCTCTTTTTGATCCTCTGTTAAGTCTTTCCAACATCCTTCAGCAATTCGATTTAACGGCCAATCCCAGAAATTAATAATCCACCGAAAAGTTGTTTGTTCTGGTGAAGAATTAAAATCATCTCCATTAATATAGGGGAATAAAACTTCCTTATTCTTCGCATTTTTCTGAATATAAGATAATGCCTTCTCTTCATTCATTGTAAACCCCATTCCTAAAACATAAGAACCAATAAATGATTGGTCTTTATTGATTTTCAATGTTTTTGGAGTCCACTCTTCCTGTGCAGAAAGAAATGCAGAAATATGACTGACTTGTTCTTTATTTAACGTATATCTCCCTTTCCATTCATTACCTTTGAACATAAATATTTGTGAAATAAACACAGCTGCGATTCCTGGCCACGGTATATTTGTATCCGCTGTAATAATCGTTCCTTTTTGTTTTAATAGACGTTCTAACCCTATTTTTCTGGTATCTCCTTCTGCTATTGAATTAGAAGCAACAAGTCCAAAAAGACCGTTGTTCTTAATGAGTCGGAAGGAACGTAAAAAGAAATAAGCCACTAAATCCGCTGAACCTATTGCTCCCGCAATATACTCCACAAGATAATTTCGATATGCCATTCCAAAGTTTCCCCTAATATGTTTACCTCCGCTGAACGGCGGATTTCCGCACATCGCGTCGAAACCGGGATTGTCTCCGCTAAATACTTCGGGAAATTCGAGCGCCCAATGGAAGGGTCTTCTCGAATTTCTTTCTTTTGGCAAATCGCGATTTAACGGTTTTTGCGTTTGGATTTGATAGGGCTTGACGACGTTTACATCGCCGTTGAAAATATCTTCCGCGACGACGCTTAAATCTTCGTAATATTTCAGCCATTTGAAGTAAAATTATAAACAAACCTTGCTTCATTCGTTTTTAAACGTTATAACAAGGTATGGACACTACTAAAACCCCCTTC
>JAZUGM010000219.1:0-16330 GCA_045641205.1 Thermoguttaceae bacterium | reverse complement strand
CGCCGATATGTAATCGGCGGCTTCCACGCCCGACGACTGCGTTTTGTTGAAATTTGCCGTCGATTGACAAAAAATCCCCCTTGAGTAGAATATTTCTTGCGATTGCGACGCGACGTTTTTACGCGTTCGTCGTCTTTTAATCCTACGGAATTTTCGCCGCGCTTCCATTTGCGAGGTTTTCGATTTTAACGAGGAAAAAAATGAAACATACGGATATTTACGACGTCTTGAACGACGCCTCTTATTTGAACAAATCGACGACCGTTTGCGGCTGGGCGCGCACCTCTCGTAATTCTAAGAACGTCGCTTTTATCGAACTGAACGACGGAACTTCCTTGAAGCATCTTCAAGTCGTCGTCGACAAGGAAAAAATTGCAGACCCGACGCCCTTTTTGAAGTTGGGCGCGTCGTTGCGCGTCGTCGGAACCGTTTTGCAGTCGCAAGGTAAGGAAGGGGGCGTCGAATTGAACGCCGACTCGATCGAAGTTCTCGGCGATTGTCCTTCCGAATATCCGCTTCAGAAGAAGCGTCACACGCTCGAATTTTTGCGCACGATACCGCATTTGCGCATTCGCGCGAATACTTTTAACGCGGTCTTTCGTCTTCGTTCCGTCTTGGCGTCTTCGATTCACGAATATTTCCAATCTCGCCGCTACGTCTACGTTCACACGCCGATCATTACGGCGAGCGACTGCGAAGGCGCGGGCGAGATGTTTCGCGTGACGACCCAGCCTTGGACGCCGAAAGAAGGAACGGAAGCCGAATATTACGCGAATGATTTCTTCGGGCAAAAAGCGGGTCTTAGCGTTTCCGGTCAGCTCGAAGGGGAAGTCGCCGCGATGGCGTTCGGTAAAATATATACGTTTGGTCCGAGTTTTCGCGCCGAATGCAGCAACACGCCGCGCCATGTCGCCGAATTTTGGCACGTCGAGCCGGAAATCGCTTTTGCCGAATTGCCCGACGTGATCGAAGTCGTCGAGGATATGATCAAGCACGTCGTCGGCGCCGCGTTGGAAAAATGCCCGACGGAATTGGCGTTTTTCGATAAGAACTTCGAAAACGGGCTTGTCGACAAATTGAATCGTCTCGTCGCGGAAAAATTTGGCGTCGTTACTTATACGGAAGCGATCGAAATTTTGAAAAAAGCGGACGTTAAGTTCCAATATCCCGCCGAATGGGGCTCCGATTTGCAGACGGAACACGAACGTTATCTTTCCGAAGTCGCGTTTGGCAAGCCGGTCTTTGTCACGGACTATCCGAAACAAATCAAGTCGTTCTATATGAAGCAGAACGACGACGGCAAGACGGTCGCGGCGACCGACCTTCTCGCGCCCGGCGTCGGCGAAATAATCGGCGGAAGCGAACGGGAGGCGAATCTCGACAAGTTGCTTGCCGCGATGAAAGAACGCAATATGACGACGGAGGAATATCAAAACTACCTCGATTTGCGCCGTTTCGGCAGCGTTCCTCACGGCGGTTTCGGTCTTGGATTCGAACGTCTTTTGATGTACGTTACGGGCATAGACAACATTCGCGACGTCATTTTGTTCCCGCGCGTCGTCGATAAAATTTATTAATCCGTTTGCGTTTTGCATACTTAGACGGCAGTCGTTTTTGAAGATTTCGTCGACGCGTCAATAGCGCCGCGCGGAATCTTCAGCGGACGGTTTTGGTTAGTCGATAGGACGATTTTTTGAAAGAAAGAGCGATACGATGGTTGCACGACGTCTCGATCAGAACGAAATTCAAGCGCGCCCCGGCTTTCGCGCGAGGATCGATCAAGTTCGCAAGAATTATTTTTCGCGCGATCCCGAATTGTGGCCGTTTTATAAAGATCCGGGCATGAAGCGCTATCTAGAACTTGTCGCCGTTCCTAAGCCTCAGGCGTCGCTGATCGCGGAGTATCCCGGCGGCGCGCAGTTGCGCGAGCGTCTGCTTAACGACGTCGATATTCCCGACGCGACCCGACGCCCCGGCGAAATCGATCCGCTTCTGCTTTACGCGGCGGCTACGACCAAGCAGTGGGGTAATCCTGCGAGTGCGGAAAACGTCGTCACGCTTCCGAGCGACGCGGCGATTTACGGCGCTTTGCTCGGCACGACGGCAAACGCGAATTTAATTTGTCGGGAATATAGCGAAGCCGCCGAAGACTTGGAAAAGCTCGTCGTTCGCAAAATCGCCAAGTTGGTCGGTTACGACGTCGAGCGCGCCGACGGAATTTTCACGCAAGGCGGGACGTTTTGCAATATGTACGGGTACCTTTTCGGGATCCGTAAGACGTTGAAAAATTCGATTAAAAACGGATTTGACAAGACGAACAATTACCGCTTCATTTGTTCGCAAGGAGGGCACTATTCGAACAACACCGTTTTAACCGTCCTTGGCGCGAACGTCGAAGACAAGAACTTGAAGATCAAAATGGACGACGAGAATAGGCTCGACCTGCGCGATCTTGAAGACCAGCTCGTCGCCTGTTTCCGGCTCAAATGCGCCGTTCCGACGATTATGCTCACGATGGGAACGACCGACACGTTCGGAGTCGATCAAGTCAAGCCGACGCGCGATCTGGTCGATCGTCTTTGCCGCGAATTCGAAGTCGAGACGCCTCCGCATATTCACGTCGATTCGGCCGTAGGGTGGGGAATTTTGTTCTTTCTCGACTACGATTTCGACGCGAATCCGCTGGATATTAACGACGCGACTCTTGCGCGCTTGGAACGATACGTCGAGCTTTTCAAACAGCTCAAATACGCCGACTCTTTCGCCGTCGATTTTCACAAGTGGGGCTACGCGCCCTACGCGTCCAGCTTGATTATGGCGAAAGACCGCGCCTCGTTCAAAGCGCTGGAACACGATCCGGAAGAGTTTAGCTATTTTGAACGCGACCAGAAGGAAAGGTTGCATCTTCAAAGCACGATCGAATCGTCTCGAAGCGCCGTCGGCGTTTTCGCCGCCTACGCTTCGTTGCAATATTTGGGCATGGACGGCTATCGAACGTTGATCGCCAACTCGATGCAAAACGCGACTTATTTCGACCGTCGCTTGTCCGACGTTCCGGGCGCGACGCTGTTGGCGCCTCATAACGAAGGACCGTGCGTCGCGTTTAGACTCTACGATCCGCGCGTCGTCAAGGATCCGAAAGAGGAGCTTGAATTTGAATTGCGCGAAGGTTCCAAGGACGAAAACCGCGCAAGAATCGCCGCAAGTTCCGCGTATCACCGCGCCGATTTTGTCGAGAGAGGAAAAGTCGGCCTGTATACCAACTGGGTCGAATACGCCGCGCATACCGACTACGACGAGCGTGGCGCGTGCGTGCGTATTCCCGGCGAGAAGGCGGTCTTCTTCAATCCGCTGATTACGCCGGAACAGATCGATCTCTTTATTGAGACGTTAAAAACGCGACAAACGCGATAAGCGCGTCTACTCTTTTCGCGTCTGCGGAGTTTTTGTAACAGTTCACGAGAAAACGAAAGTTCGCCAGGTTATATGTCGGCGCGCGGCGTTGCGATAAAACAACGCGCCGCCAAGCGCCGTTTTTCCGTGAACGCATACAAAACAAAAACTTTTGAAAATTCCTTGAATCTTCTTGAACGATCGTTTATAATCTACGACGTCGCGCGTTCCGATCGAACTTTCGTAAGTCGCGTTTTTGTCAACGCGCGCGATTTGGCGTTAGAATCAGCGTAAATCGGCGTGGAATTTTAGCGCGGGAAAAGACGCTTTTTAACGGTCTCCTTCTTGCGTCGCGCTCTTTCGTTTTTAGCGATTTTTGACTATGAACACTTCCAATAATAAACGCGTTTTTTTGCGTCGCGTTCTTATATCGTCCGCGTTCCTTCTTTTCGTTCCGCCTTTCGTTTGGGCGCAAAACGAAACTCGACCCGCCCCAAATCTGATTACAGACCGCGCGGAAGGGCGAACGTCCTTTCAACAGGCGGGCGGTTACGATTCTCGTTACGATTTGAAGACGGACGTCGCGATGATTTACGGCGTTTCCGACGACGCAATTAAGGCGTTAAACGAATGGCGGGAGAAGGGCGGCTCGCGCGTCGCCGTGATGACCGGCGTCGCTTGGGGCGGATACGGGGAATTTCTCGACGGCAAATTCGACGGCGTAAACCATTGGGACGACGCGCAAGTCAACGCGAACGGGGATCGGATTCAACACGACCCGGCGACCCCTTATCTTGTTCCTAGCGTCGCGTTTTCAAATTATCTTGAATTTCGCTTGCGCAAGGTCGTCGACGCGGGCGTCGACGAAATCTATCTTGAAGAGCCCGAACTTTGGGCGTTCGCCGGGTTTAGCGAGTCGTTCCAACGCGAATGGAAGAATTATTACGACGACGAATATATTCGTCCCGACGCGACTTGCGACGCGCAATATCGCGCTTCGAAATTAAAGCGTTATCTCTATTTGCGCGTTATCGACCGCGTTTCCGCCGGGCTTAAAGAATATTCTTTGAAGAAATATAATCGACCGCTGAAAATATACGTCGCGACGCACAGCCTTTTGAGCTACTCGCAAATTCATATGGTCAGCCCGGAATCGGCGTTTCTGGACTCGCCCTACGTCGACGGGCTAATCGCGCAAATTTGGACGGGCACGTCGCGCTTCGGGAATCGTTACAACGGGGTCGACGCCGAGCGCACTTTTGAAATTGGGTTGCTCGAATACGGCGTAATGCAAGAGACGGTTCGCGGTTTCGACAAGCGCGTTTATTTTTTGAACGATCCCGTCGAAGACAATCCGCGCTACGATTGGAACGACTACAAAACGAATTATCTTTGTACGTTGACCGCCTCTCTTATGCGCTCTGATACGAGTTTTTACGAAGTCGCGCCTTGGCCTAGTCGTGTTTTTTGCGGGTCTTTTCCGGCGGGCGATCCTCAGGCGACGACTATTCCCGGAGATTACGCTTCGACGCTTTGCTTAGTCTTTCAACAGTTGCGCGATATGAAAGGTTTGGACGCCGAGTGGATCGACGCGTCCGACGCGGGTTCCGAAACCGCGCCGCAACCCGCGCCGACCGAAGAGATCGGCGTTCTTTTGGCGGATTCCGCTATGTATCAACGCGCGCAACCGACGACTCGCGACTCTTGCGGGGACGATTTAGCCGACCCTAATAAGCCGACTCCGCAAGAAATTGCAATGTTCGGCGATTACGTCGGATTGACGACGCCGCTCATTAAGCGCGGCGTTCCCGTTGCGTCGCCGGTTCTCGACAATCTTTTGCGCCAGCCGGGCTATCTCGACAAATTCAAAGTTTTAATTTTGAGCTACGATTTCCAGAAGCCTTCGTCGCCCGGTATTCACGCCGTTTTAGCCGATTGGGTCGCGCGCGGCGGCGCTTTGATTTTTGTCGATTCGGGCAAAGACCCGTATAACGACGCAAAAGACTGGTGGAACGCTTCCTCCAAATCCTACGCGAATCCGGGCGATCATTTGCTGGCGAGTTTCGGATTGGAGCCGGGGCGGGGGAATTGTAAAAAAAGTTACGGCAAAGGCTGGGTTTACGTCGATCGCAAGCGTCCGGCGTTTATTTCGCGAAGCGCGGAGAACGGCGCCGAATATTGCCGACTTGTCGCCGACGCCGCCAAGGAAACGAACGCGCCTTTTGACGAACGGAATTATTTCTTGAAGCGTCGCGGCCCCTATTTGCTCGCCGCCGCGTTGAAGGAATCGACGTCGGACAATCCGCTTCAATTAAAGGGGCATTTTGTCAATTTGTTCGATCCGAATCTTGAAATAGTCGAATCGATCGCGATTCAGCCGGGCGAGCGCGCTTGGTTGCTCGATTTGGATCGCGCGACGATCGAAGCGCCCGCCGTTTTGGCGTCGAGTTGTCGCGTCGAATCGCAAACGACGAGCGACGACGGCTCGCGCGTTCGATTCGAAACGTCGTCTCCGACGGGAATCGAGGCGATTTCGCTGTTTAAATTGAAGGCGCGTCCGGGGTCGTTGACGATCAACGGGGTCGAGTCGCAAGAGTTCCGTTGGGACGAAGGAACGAAAACTTTGTTTTTTAAGTTCCGACCGACTGGACAAGACGTTATTGAAATATTATGATTTTATCAACGTCGCGGCGCCGCGTTTTCTTGTAAGCGCGGCGTATGAGTCGGCGACGAGCGATCGTTATTTTTAGACGCGCGATATTCCGCGCGACAGGTTGGGCAGGACGATGAAAATTAAAAGCGGGATTTGTTGTTTTTGTTGTTTAGGGGCGCTGTTGGCGTCGGGTTGCGGCGAGCCGGTCGCGCCTCCGCAAGTTTCCGAGGAAATCGCGCAGGAATTCAAGGAACAAGAACAAAAAGAGGCGGAACGAAAAGCCGCCGAAGAGGCGAAGGGCGACGAATACGAACTTAAAAAAGCGGGCGTCGGCGCAACCGGCAAAGGTCAGTACGGCGTAACGTCGGATCAGCCTATGTCGATCGTGACCGTGCCCGTCTCGACCTATTTTCAAGCGCAGGAAAAGGCCGTTTTCGATATGCAAATTCCGTCGGCGATGAATTTGTTCCAAGCGAGCGAAGGACGCTATCCGAATTCGGAAGAAGAATTTTATCAGAAGATTATTCAAGCGAATCAGATTCAGTTGCCTAAATTGCCCGAAGGCGATTCTTACGTCTACGACGTTCAAAGTCACACGCTGATGATTAAAACCAAAAAATAACGACGGCTTGAACGCAAGCGCGACGCCGCGCGCAAGTTGATACGTCGCGGCGCTTTGACGTTCTTCAGCATATTGGAGCGCAAGATCGATGAAAAGAAACGCGACGCGACTTTTAGTAGTTCTTCTATCGTTTTTTGTCCTTTTGGTCGACTTAGGTCAAGACGCGTCGGGCGCGGATTCTAAGCCGATAATGGGACTGAATCTTGCCGGAGTCTGCGATTGGAACACGGAGCTTCCCTTCGTCGACGTCTTTCTTGAAACGCGCGCTTGGATCAGTCAACGCGAAGGCGCGAGTTGGGGACAAGGATCGGCGCTTGAACTTGACGAACGCGGCTGGGTCAAGCGTCTCGAGAAGAATTGTTTTGCCGAAGTCCCGCTTTGCACGATCGAAGGCGGTCGTTATCCGTCGGGCGTCTATACCGTCGTCTACGAAGGGGCGGGCAAGTTGGAGTTCGGCTCCGCCAAGGTCGCGTCGAGCAAACCTGGCGAAATTAAAATCGACGTCGATTCTTCGCACGGTTCTTTTTGGCTTCGAATCAAGGAGACCGATCCGACGGATTACGTTCGTAATATTCACGTTTACGCGCCCGGTTACGGCGACGCGAGTTCTCGTGAAAAATGCGGAATTTGGAACCCTGAATTTTTGGCGCGCTGGCGTTCGATGAAAATCTTTCGAACGATGGATTGGCAGTCGACGAACGGTTCCGATTTGAAGCGTTGGGCGGATCGTCCTTTGCCCGAAGACGCGACTTATACTCGCGCGGGCTTGCCTATCGAAGTTATTTGCGATTTTATCTCGCGAGTCGACGCCGACCTTTGGTTTTGCGTTCCCGACGACGCCGACGACGAATTTGTCCGAAACGCGGCGTCGTTGTTGAAGGAACGACTGCCCGAAGATCGCAAGATTTATCTTGAATATTCCAACGAAGTTTGGAACTCGTCCTTCAAGCAGAATCGACGCGCGGCGTCAAAGGGGCGCGAACTAGGCTTCGCCGAGTCCGATTGGGAGAACGCCTGGCTCTATACGTCGCGTCGTTCCGTCGAGATTTTCAAGATTTTTGAAGAGGTTTTCGGCGGCGCCGAGCGTCTTGTTCGGCTCTTGCCTTCTCAAGCGGCGAATCCTTACGTCAGCGAGCAAATCGTGAAATTTGAAGACGCATGGAAACACGCCGACGCGCTGGCGATCGCGCCTTACGTCGGGATGAGCGTTTCCGCCGAAGAAAAAGACGACGTGATCGCGCTCGGACTCGACGGGATTTTGGATCGCGTCGAAGAAAAAATCCTGCCCGAGACGATCGACGTAATGAAAAAACAAAAAGAACTTGCGGAGCGTTACGGGCTCGATTTAGTCGCCTACGAAGCGGGTCAACATCTTGTGGGACTTTGGGGCGCGAACGATTCGGAGGAATTGAATTCGCTTTTGACGCGCGCTAATCGTTCGGCAAGAATGGGCGCGATCTATGAGAAATACTACCGCGCTTGGGAAGAGATCGGCGGCGGCGCGCTCTGTCATTTTTCCTCGACGGGGCGCTGGTCGAAATGGGGCTCGTGGGGCTTGATCGAATACGCCGACGAAACGCCCGACGATTCGCCGAAATATCGCGTCACTCTTGAGTTCGCGAAGAAGTGGAACGAGCGATAATTGAACCGACGACGTAGCGCCGCGCGAAACGCCGCCGGTATACGCCGCCGGGCGGCGCTACGATAAAATTACGATTCTCACGCGGCGTTTATTCTGAAATTAACGCGACGCTTGCGGCGACCGTCGCCAGCAGTTCGCGCGTTTCTTTCGTTTCGAACAAATCTTCGACTTGCGCAAACGCCGCCTGAACGACGGATACTCCTGATATTTCCGCTTCTCCCGCGACGTTCCATCCCGAGCTTTTTCCGTTGGAGTCGAGTAATTCGACGGAGACGACGTAGCGTCCGTCCGCGTCGTAACAATGCGCCAAGAGCGCCGACGTCGAAAGCGATTCGACTACGGAATAGGGCGAGCCGTCGCCCCAGTCGACGCGCCAACGCGCCGCGACGCCCGTTTCGGTCGTAAGTTTAAGACGCGCGACTCCGTTTGCTCCTTCGACGTATCCGAGTTCCGCCGATGCGCTTGGTAGCGCGTCTACTTTGATTACGTCGAACGTTCGAGACGTCGTTTGACCGCTTTTCGTTTGATAATAGACGGCGGTTTTGGTTGTAAACGCCGAAGAAGGAACGAAACAAGGATCGCCGTTCGTCGTCGCGTCGACGTTCCCGTCGCCGTCGATATCCCAACGACTTACGCCGCTTGCGACGTATTCGTTTAAATCGATTTCGTTTTCTCCGCGCAACGCGACGTAGTCGTTCGATCGGAACGTAATTTCGGGGATCGCCGCGACGTTCCAAGTCGAATCGGACGAAACGATCTCGAGCGCGACGCCAAAGGTCGTTTCCAAGTCGCCGTCGCGCAACTCTTCCTCGTCGATCGACGCGGCGACCGTCTGCGCGTCGCTATAATTTTCCGGCGTAAACAAAAGCACGTCCGTAGAAAGCTCGAGTCCTTTTGGCGCGCGCAAATAGACGACGACGTTTTCGGTCGGCGCCTTCGACAGGGCGACGGTGAAAGTTCCGTCGTCGTCAAACGAAATCGTCGCGCCGCTTTCTTGGGGCGTCGACGTTATTTTTGTCGTAACGGAGGCCGCTTTTGACGTAAGCGAGGAAAGGGGAATCGAAAGGGACGTCTCGGCGCCTTCGGTTCCTCCGTCTTCCGTCGATTCGTTGATTTTCCAATTTAATTCGGCGCATTTCGAGCCGACTTTTTGCGGTTTGAACGAGATCGTTAGAACGACTGTTTCTCCCGGCGCTAAAGCGAACGCGTTTTTGTCGAGCGTCGCGCCCCTTGTCGTCGTCAAAACGTAGGAGAACGCGGAATCGCCGTTCGTTTTGAATTGGGAAAAGTTGAGTTGAACGGCGCCGTTGTTCGTAATCGTCAAACTTTTCGAGGTCGAGTCGGACGTCGCGGCAAAATTGCCGAAATTATAAATTCCGTCGATAATTTTCGAGGTTGCAAGGTCGGCGACGACGACGTTTTCGTTGGGGTTTTCAATAATCGAAGAAACGGCGACGTTGTTTTTGACGCTCGTGGTCGAATCGACGTAAACGGAGCCGGAAGCGCCCGACGGGGAGAAATAAGGCGCGACTTCCGCCGTAATCGCGGCGTTGTCCATAATCGACGAGTTTTTCAGGGCGGCGGCTCCGTAACAATAGAGAGCGCCGCCGTTGTTCGACGCGACGTTGCGACGCAACGCGACGCCGTCAAAATTCGTCGCGCTTCCGTAGGAGCCGTAACAGGCGCCCCCGTTGACTGCTTTGTCGTTGTAAAACGTCGAATTTTGTATCGAGACCGTTCCTCCGTTGTAAATCGCGCCGCCCGACGCGCCCGCGACGTTCGACGCGACGAGCGCGCCGACGATCGAGACGGTTCCGTTGTTGGCGAGCGCGCCGCCGGAGCCGTAGAACGCCGCGTTGTCGGCGAGCGTCGAATTAACGATCGTTATCGTTCCTTCGTAATAATTAAGCAAGCCTCCTCCGGCGCCGTTTTCTCCTTGCGTTTCGTTGGCGCGAATCGTCGACGCCGCGACGTATAAATCGCCCAAATTGACGACCGCGCCTCCGTTTGAAGTCGCGACGTTGGACGCTAGCGACGAATCGACGATTTTCAAATCGCCCGCGTTGTAAACGCCGGCGCCTTCCGACGCCTTGGAATTTTCGAGGTCTGCGCACAACAGCCACGTCTGCGCGTCTCGCGCCGCGTACATAGCGCCGCCTAAATCTTCGGCTTCGTTCGCGTTGAAATAGCAATCGCGCGATTCGAAGTAACCTAGCGTATATAGCGCGCCGCCCTTTTGCGCGCGATTCGATTCAAAGCGCGCGGTTGAAAGAATCGTCTGCCCCTCGTTGTAAAACGCGCCGCCTTCTAGCGCTTCGTTCTCGACGAAATCGACGTTTCGGACGTCGGCGTAGGAGTTGGCGTCGACGTAAATCGCGGCTCCTTGTGCGCGCGCTTTATTACTTGAAAACGCGGATTTTTCGACGCTTAGACTTTCGCCGCTAAAATAAACCGCGCCTCCGACGACTGCTTCGTTTGAGACAAAGCGGACTTCTTGAAGCGCGCAAGAAACGTCTCCAGCGGCGTATAACGCGCCGCCGTTTTCGGCGCTTTCGTTGCGAACGAACCCGACGTTGACGCAAGCGACGGCGCCGGAATTGACGTAAAGCGCTCCGCCGTCCCCTTTCTTCGAGTCGTTCGACTCGAAGAAACAAGCGTCAAATTCAGCCGAGCCCGATTTGACGTAAACGGCGCCTCCGACTGCGGAACTATTGCCGACAAATTTAACGTTTGTAGCGAGTAATTCGCCGGAATCGACGTAAATCGCGCCTCCCTTGCTCAATTCGCCTGTTCCGACGTTTCCCGAGACTTCCGAATTAAGGAGCATCAACGACCCGGCGCCGACGTAGACGCCTCCGCCGAGGACGGCGGCTGAAGACGCGTTGCGAACGACGCAGTTTTCCAGCGTCATATCGCAGTAGGCGCCAAGTTGAACGGCTCCCCCTTTCGCCGGAGAAGAGGCCGACGCGGAAGTCGCGATTCCCCCTAGAATCGTCGCGTCGATAATCGAAACGGACGCGCGCGACGCCGCCGAAGTCCCGAGCGCGTAGAATGCTAATGAATTTTTAGCCGCTTGAATCGTAACGCCGCCGACGTCGGACGCGTCGATCGTTAAATTTTTAGAGAGTATTTTTAACGATTGCAACGAAGAGGAAAGTTGGATCGTTCCGCCGACTTTGAATCGAATCGTCGATGCGATCGTTTTACCGTCGACCGTCTGACCCGCGTAGTCGAGCGCTTCGCGCAACGTGATTTTTCCGTCTTTTGCGTCTACGACGTCGTTAAGAGAGGAAACCCAAACGGCGGAATCGTCGGAACCATCCGTCGACGCGTCTTTCATAAGCGCCTGAAAATCCGCGCTCGTCGCCGAAATCGCCAGTAGTTCTCGTCGTTCCAGCGCCTCGAATCGAGCGACGCGCGCCTTCGGATTCGTCCTCTTCGTCCGCTTAGACGAAACGTCGGCGCCAGCGGGAATCAAAGCAAAAAGTCGACTTAACAAACGCATTCTTTCCTCCTAACAACGCGTCAAACGAGACCGCGCAAAGACTCGCGCGCCGTCTCGATCCGACGACCGCTAAGACCTCGCGTTGGACAATCCAAGCCAAACGCTTCCCCGACGCTTTGACGTTCCAAAGCGTTAAAGGTTGCGTTCTTTTCCATATTTTAGCTTATTGGAAGTTTTTGAATAGCGAAACTGTCGATTATTTTGTTTTTTCAAGCGAAAGTTAGAGACGGCGCGGTCTATTTGCGCGCGCGCGGTCGATTTGCCGAATCGAGAAGTATCGTAACGGGACCGTCGTTGACTAACGAGACGCCCATATTCGCTTGAAAGACGCCCTCTTCCGTCTCGACGCCCAATCTGTTGAGTTCGTCGACAAAAAATCGATAGAGGACGCGCGCCTTTTCCGGCGGCGCCGCGTCGGTAAAACTGGGTCGAGCGCCTTTGACGCAGTCGGCGTAGAGCGTGAATTGACTGACGACAAGAATTTTTCCGCCGACTTGGGAAAGATTAAGGTTCATCTTGCCCGCCTCGTCGTCGAAAATACGCAAGCCGACGATTTTTTTCGCTAGATAACGCGCGTCTTCTTCGTCGTCCTTTTGACCGACGCCAAGAAGCGCCAGCGCGCCTCTTTCGATGCGTCCTGAAATCTTGCCGTCCTGATCCAAAAGAGCGACTTCCGCGCGCGATACTCTTTGAACGCAAGCTCTCATTGGGGTTCTCCCTTTTTCGACGTTTGGAGACCGCGCCGTTTTGCGCGTCTTAACGTTGAAACGCTATAAAAAAAGTCGATCGTCCGAGCGCGAACGATCGACTTCAGCAATACTCACTTTCGCTTTTTCGTCGGAACTTTAACTTCTCGCCGGTTTGGCGCGAAGTTTTCGAAACGAAATCCGTTCTGTTCCGAGAGCGTCGACGAAAAGCCTCAAACAAGTTCCTTCTTGGAACCGACCAACGAGCGCAAACGTTCGGCAAGGAGCGCCGAGTCAAAAGGTTTGCGGAACGTTTCGTTGATACTCGAACGATCAAAACTGGTGCTACTTCCGTCGTCGGGCAGGAGCGCGATCAAAATGATTTCGCCAAATTCGGGATTACGTCGCAGATTTTGGCAAATTTGCAACGCTTCCGCGCGACCGATCGAGAAGTCGACGATAATGCAGTCGGGATGAAAACTCTCCGCTTGAATCCCGGCGTCGAAACCGCTCGCGGCGACCGCGACTTTGAACGCCTTTTCGACGGGCAATTCACGTTTGACGTTTTCAATCAAAACTTGGTCTTGAGCGACGATCAAGACTTTGGCCAAGGTTTCGTCTTCCAAGTCTCCCAAAGGCATTCCGTGTTCTTTGAGAAACTTGATCAGGCATTCGCGAGGAATACGTCGATCTTGCGAACCGGGGATTCGATACCCCTTGAGTCTACCCGAGTCGAACCATTTGCTAACGGTGCGAGGGGCGACCTTACAGATCTTAGCGACCTGACCAGTTGTAAAAACCTTCATTGCAGGCTCTCCGAATAAATGTACGCATTGTTTCCAACGAAATTTCAACGTTCTCGTTGAAATTCAACCTTCGACGCGACGCCCGACCTCCATGACGGCTCGCCGCGCGGGCAAAACGAAAAAAACAAACGGAAAATTTCCTGTCGAACGACTCGCTTGACTGCTCAAAACGTTTTCGCGTTCGCGTTCAAACTCAACAAGGATTCGTCGTCCAGCTTTTCGATTTTCGGCAAACAAAGCGCTAGCGGTTTAACGAAAATCCGAATTTGTTGGAAATAAACTTTCTTAGCGAATAGGAGTCTTCGAACGAAAAGAGGAAAAGCTCTTCCTAAAGCGTTAAACTTTACGGCTTTTTCTCATAACGAACGACGACGATTCCAGATTCGAAAAAAATATTTTTTCCGTCTGCAAGTCGCGTAAGGAACGAAACCAAAAAGCGAACCGCGCCTTTTTTACGTTCCGTAACGTTGACGTAACCAATTATCGGGAATTTCGATCTTGCTTCTTTAGTCTGTTTTTCTAGGAATCTAACCTATCTTTATTATGCCGATTATATGGAATTTTTCGAATGAAAGTCGATTATTTTCGAAATTTAGTTAATGGCGTCGCGCCGCTTCCGTTGGTCTTTTACCTTTTTTTGCTAAAATAGAGAAACGGGGCGTTTTGTCGAGGAATTGCGTTTGATTTTGCGCGGTATGGGAGCAGAGGAAACGATTATGGAAGGTTCTATTTACAACGTCGAACAAATTGTCGTCGCCGTAAAGTTGACTCCAGCGCAAAACGAAGTTTCGTTGGAACAGGCGACCTTGCTCTACGCGACCGAAGACGTCGAAGAAGTTTTATCGCGCGCGCGAAGAGTCAAGCTGTTTAACGGACGCTACGAACCCAGCAATTTTTTTTCTTTCCCCTTGCCGTCGGGCGATTCCGCGATCGGACGATTAATTCCGCAACGAGGCAAGCCGGTCGATTCGGGCGAGTTTTTTTTGCAATGTCTCGTCGTGAGTTCTGAAGTCTTCTATAATTGCGGCGCCGATCCCATTCGGTTGGTTCTTCATGCGCTGAACACGACTTATTTTTCAGCGTATTGTCCGGGGCGCGAGCTAAAAAGGTTCTCGTTGGAAGAGCCTTTGGCGTGCGCCAACCTTGGCGAAGTGCGACGAACGTCTAAAAAAATAGGTTCTCATACGTTGGCGGTGTTGATACAGGCGCTACTTCAGTACGAACAGACGTATTTTGTCGCCGATTATCACGCGTCTCTAATTGTATCGAACGTCTTTTCGCTTTTGCCCGTCTTTTCGCGTCTTGCGTTGAGTTTTTCCGTAGGGCTTTTTTTCAAAGACGACGGTTCTATGAATCTCGTCGGCGTGACGCTTCCGAAAAGAATTCCGTTTCGTTGTCGCGAGACGTTGGAGGCGGAGTCGTTCTTGGATTTGCGCGACGTCGCGGAAAACGGCTCGGAATACGCGGTAGACTCCCCGTGGGCAAAACTAGTCGAAAATATGTTAAATCGTAATTTAGGGGACTCTTTTTTTTACAAAATCGCCAGAAATTTTCTGGACGAAGAGCCGCCGCTTGAAGGGCTTGCCGATTCGAAAACGCGTTGGGAAGAAGTCGAGGAGCTAGGCGAAGAGTGGCGCGAGTTCTTTGATTCGGATTCCGCCGACAAATTGGAAGGCTTCGACGCTTTTTCTATTAGCGACGATTCCGTTAGCGACGATTCCGTTAATGACGATTCCGTTAATGACGACGAAAGCGAATTTGGGTCTTTTAACGATTGGAACGTCAAGGAGAACGATTCCGACGGCGAGGAATGGAAACAGGGATTCGAGTACGACGCGGAAGGGTTCGAAGAACGTTTAACTACGGACGCCGACGAAAACGAGCGCCAAGAAGGCGACCAAGAGGACGGTCAAGAAGACGAATCGTTGCACAAGGTGCGATTTTTTGAAATACCGAAGAATCTTGACGACGGCGCGCCGGATTCCTTGCCAGATTCCTCGCCTGATTCCTCGCCGGAACGCGCGTCGCGAATCGCTCAGGACGGCGTTGCAAACGCTCCAAGTTCGCAGGAAGTCGCGCGCTTTTTAGAAGCGCGTCTGAGTCCGCAGGCGTTGCGCGACGAGGCGACTAGGCGCGCCGACGGCGACCTTCTTCTTCCGCCTTTTGTTCTTTTGAGCGCCGAGTATCCGGAAAAAAACGTCGCTTTAAGAACTCTTGACACGTTGATTTTTTGCGCGCTTTCCGGCAATTCGTCGGCCAAACGAGACGTCGCGAGAGTCTGGAAGGAATTTTGCGCGACGACGGAAAAGGAAACGACGGATCGCGCGCGCGAACTCTACTTTTTAGATTTGCTTAATGCGGTTAAAATTTACGACGGCATAGCTCGCGAAGCGCGCGAAGAACAGTTGGCGCATATTCTCGAAGTCGCTACGATTATGGCGCGATAAAGACGCGTCGTCTTTCGGAGGAAACGCGGCGTTTACGCGACGTGAAACGAGGTCGCAAGCGTCGCGTTTGGGTTCGTCGCCTTTTCCGACTCGGAGAAAACTTCGTTTTGTGAAATACTACGGATTGCGAACGATGAAGAAAAATTTGACTTCGGCGGTCTTCTTATTACTGGCGTCTATGGCGTCGTTTTCTTTCGCGACTTTTGCTTCGCTTTCTTTTGTTTCTGCGGAAGACGAGGAGAATTCAAGTTCGCAATCCGACGCGCTCGTCCAAAAAAAAGACGTCGCGAAGCAAAGTTCTTCGCGCGTTTCTTCGGAGCGCGACGTCTTGAATCAACGCGACGACGCGCTTTTTCTCGAGCTGGACGACGAGCCCGAAAAGCTGAAAAAACTCGACAAATCTTCCCCTATTTGGGCGGCGAAAGACAGAACGCGCGTGGCGCTTGGCGGAGAAATTTGTTTGCGCGAAGGCTTGCTTGAATTTTTCGCTTGTCGAAGGAACAGCAAGGAACACGAATCGATCGTTGTTCTCGACGTTCCGCCTCATTTGATACACGCCGCGCTTTTGGCGATAGG
>JAZUGM010000218.1:0-3250 GCA_045641205.1 Thermoguttaceae bacterium | reverse complement strand
ATTTCTTCTTTCTTTTTCTGATAATTGAGGGGACGCTTGCCGCGCCCGAGAACGAGTCGAAGGGGACGAGCTGACGAAAGGTTGGGGACGATATGTCGATAAACTGGAAACGCAACGACGGGCGAACGTTGCGACGTTTTTTCTTTTTGTGTTGCGTAATCGCGAGCTTCGGCGCGTTCTTTGCGTCCGATAGCGTCCGCGCCGAAGAGAGCGAGCAAACAAACGCCAAGCAAACGAGCGTCGAACCTATTTCGATGCGACGAATCTTCGCGAGCGGCGAATTTTCGGAGCGCGGCGTCGATTTACAGTGGGCGTCGACTGGAGCCGCGTTTGTCAAACGCGTCGGGTCGAACGAAGTTCAAGGCGGTCAAGACGTCGTGCTGGAGACGCCCGAGGGAGAGCAAACGCGCGTCGTCGCCGCATCGGAACTTCTCTACGACGATCCGAACGACGCTTCGGACGCAAAAAAATCCCTTTCGTTGCATAGTTATTCTATTTCCGACGACTCGAATCTACTGTTGATCTATACGAATTCGAAACGCGTTTGGCGTCGCAACACGCGCGGAGATTATTGGATTCATGATCGCAAAAACTCGATTTTGCGCAAACTTGGCGCGAATTTCGAGCCGTCTTCGTTGCAATTCGCCAAAATTTCGCCCGACGGAACGCGCGTCGCCTACGTTTATAAGAACAATCTTTACGTCGAGACGATTCAGTCGGGCAAGATCGTTCAACTGACTTTCGACGGCGACGACGACGTGATCAACGGAACCTTCGACTGGGTTTACGAGGAAGAATTCGACTGTCGCGACGGGTTTCGCTGGTCGCCCGACGGAAAGAAAATCGCGTTTTGGCGCTTGGATTCTTCGTCGGAACCGCTCTTCACAATGCTCGACAATATCGGACTCGCGACGGTTTCCGGCGCGAATAAAGTCGATTTGACGCGCGGCAAAGTCGAGATTGCGTCGAAATCGAGCGGAGAAGAACGCGCCGAGTCTTATTTGAAGTCGTATCCGCGCTTGACGTGTTTTAAGTATCCGCGCGTCGGCTGCCCAAACGCGACCGTGAAAATTGGAATTGTAACGACGCCGGAAGAAAACGACGAAAATTGGGACGCAAATGCGAAGACGATTTTTGTCGATTTCAAAGACGACGCGGAATACTATCTGCCCTCTATGGAGTGGTATTCCGGCGAAAACGCCGGTTTGCTCGTGCAAAAGACGCCTCGCTCGCAACGATATTTTGAAACGTATCGCATCGATCCCGAATCGGGCGCGCCGACCTTGCTTTTTACGGAAGCCGATCCCGGCGGCGCTTGGCAAGAAAACTATCCGATCTATCCGCTGAAAGACGGCGTGCGATTTGTCAGAATTTCCGAACGCGACGGTTGGCGTCGCCTTTACTTGACGTCGTTTGTCGACCCGGAAAAGCTCGAGCCGATCACGTCCGAAGGAATCGACGCCAATTTCGTCGCGTTTGATTACGACGCGTCGGGCGTCGAAATCGGCGTCTATTATTACGCGTCCCCTGAATCCGCCGCGCGTCGTTCGCTCTTCCGCGCGAGTCTTTCCGGCGAGAACGCGCGCGTCGCTATCGAAGGTTCGGACGTCGACGCGCAAGAACTCCGTTTTGAAACGTGGGATATTTCCGCCGATTCTAATTGGGCGATTTGTCGTCGTTCTTCTTTTGACGTTCCGACGCGCGTTGAATTGACGCGACTCGACGGAACGAACGCGCAGGTCGTCAAATTGCTGGAAGACGCCGCCGCGCTTCGAGAAAAACTTGCGCGCGAGAATTTCGGCAAGACGGAATTCTTTTCCGTTGAAATCGACGAGAAGTGCGATTTTGAAAAAAGCGAAGGGGAAGAGAAGGACGCGAGAGAAAAGGTATCGCTCGACGGCTGGATTATGTATCCGCGCGATTGGAACGAAAACGACGCGAAACGTTATCCTTTGCTAGTTTACGTTTACGGCGAGCCGGCCGCGCAAACGGTCGTCGATTCGTGGGGCGGCGCGACTTATTTGTATCATCGCGCGATCGCGGAAAGAGGTTGCGTCGTCGTCAGTATCGACGGAAGAGGAACGCCCGCGCCGAAAGGACGGCAATTTAGAAAGAAGATTTACCAGAAGTTTGGCGCCGTCGGTCGTAGCGATCAAGCGGCCGCGTTGCGCGTTTTACTGGCGCGTACTCCCTTCGATAAGAAAATCGACCCTGAGCGCGTCGGCGTATGGGGTTGGAGCGGCGGCGGCACGTCGACTTTGAATTTGCTCTTCAATTATCCTGATTTATATCGTTGCGGAATAGCGATCGCGCCCGTCGCGGATTATCGTAATTACGACACGATCTACCAAGAGCGTTATTCGGGCTTAATTACGGAGACGCCCGAAAGTTACGAGTTGGGCTCCGCGATTAGTTACGCGCAGAATCTTCAAGGTCGACTCCTGCTGATCCACGGCTCGGGCGACGACAACTGCCATATTCAGACGTCGGAAAAATTGGTCGACAAGCTGATCGCTTTCGGAAAAGATTTTGAATTTTTCGAGTATCCGTCTCGTTCGCACGGTATTTTTGAAGGCGCCGGGACAAGTTTGCATTTGCGAAATAAAACGCTCAAATTCTGGGAACGGAATTTATTGTCAAAGTAAGGCGCGCGCGACTTTCCGTGAACGCGAAAGAAATAGCTTCGTTTTCCTAGGGAACGCGTCAAGGACTTGCGATGGACGTTCAAGTAAGATATAATAAGAACGTTCGAGGCGAAAAGTTCGAACGCCATGGAGATTAGTATGACGTCGAAAAACGAATTAAATTCAAAGGACGCGGAGAAGTTAGAAAAAAAGAACCCGTCGGCCGGCGACGAACTCGACCCCGATCAATATTATTACGACGTCGTTTCCAACGAAACGTCGGCGCGTTTGCTTCTTTCAATGTTTCTCGGCCCGCGAGTACTTGCCGAGATCGATTTGTCGACGTTGAGGACTATGCCGACGCGAGACGTCGAGCCGAACGGAGTCGAGACGATCGGCGACGTTTTTTTTGTGGTCGATATGAAAGACCGACCGGGCAAGAAAGGACGTCGCGCCGCTTTTACGATCGTTTCGGAACATAAATTTGAGAACGATCCGCAAGTAGCGATTTAGCTACTTGGCTACATAACCGCCGTTCTTAAACGTATGAGCAAGGATAAAGAACGCTACGCCGACAAAAACGGACGTTTGCCTTCGCCTTATCCGATTTTATTTTCGCAAGACGC
>JAZUGM010000217.1:0-2323 GCA_045641205.1 Thermoguttaceae bacterium | reverse complement strand
AAGTCTGTTACGAATTTGGTGAAATTTGACAAAGTAACGTTCCAAGACGCGTTTCTTCAACTCATTAATTGACAATTTTTCAAAGAATTCTCTATCTTTTGTACATCGGATTCCACAGAACGTTACGACAGTTCCTGAGCGTCGATAATTGCGCCGACGTGGATCGCCGCCACGCACGATTGAGTTTTCATTCAAAAAGACGTCCTTCATAGAAGCTGTGAACGAGCGTTCGAAGGTTTGTTCATCTTGGTGAAAATAACTTAAAAAAAGCGTTTCTTCGAACGAAAGAACGTACTGAAGTCGTCCGGTTCCCTTGTTGTTTTTCCCTTTCGACGCGTCGTCAAGCGTTAAAAAACGCTTGAAATCTTCTTCTACAAATCCTCGACCGTCATCCTCAATTTCGATTGAGTGAAAAGGAACGCCTTCAGGAAGCAACGATCCGCGACGGCAAATACGAATAACGATCCGACCGTTCCCTTCCGTTTCTTTAGTGTCTTCTATCGCCTCTAAAGCGTTGGTGAACGCTTCAAATACGGGAGCCAACGGATCCGATGATTTTTTTGCCTTCCGCAACGCTCCCCGGTATGAGACGCCCATAGGAGTCATTGGTTCGTTTTTTCGTTGTTCCATCATTTTTCGGCGTCTTTCGTTTGGGTCGCAGAGTCGACCAACTCCAAGACCGTGAACTTTAACGGGATTGAATTCGACGCTTAGACGCTCGCGCGCCTATCGAGACGACGAGTCAATTTTACTCCGTTTTGTTTGAGGGTCAAGCGACGCCAAAAAATAGTTTTCTTTTCCAAAATTATATGAAAAGCGCGTTATTTTGTTGGAATCGAAACGCGGTCTAAGGCTCCGAATCCGCGCGGACGTTCGTTATTAAGAAAAAATTTGACAAAGCGTTTGTTTCATTGTAAATTATATAGAGGCGCGCAAGGCGCCGTGCGACAACCAACGCATCAACATTTTTTCAAGTCGAGCAAAGAATGAAATTAACACGAAATTTTTTATTGAAGAACCCGCGACGTTGCGCGCTTGCGATTTTGGTCCTTTGCGTCGGAACAAGCGCGGCGTTTGCTTTTGAGACTGCGAATCAACGGGAGACGTCGTTAAAAAACCGTTGGATCGCCGCGAAATTTGACGGACAAGTCGAAAAAGTCGTCGCGCCCGAGGTCTGTCTCGAGGTCGTTCAAAACAACGATCCCGTTTTTATCGACCATCGGGGCGCCAACAAACTGCGCGTCGCCGACAAGCGGTTTGAGCGCGGACTCTATTGCCACGCTCCCAGTCATATCAACGTTTTCCTACCGAAACCGGCGAAGCGCTTTTTGAGTACGATCGGGATCGACTGCAACGCCGACAGCACGCGCGCCGGCGCGGGTTCCGTTCGTTTTCACGTGACGTCGAAGAGCGGCGAGTTGTTCGGCTCCGACGTTATGCGCGGCGGACAAGAAGGCGTCGAAATCGAAGCGCCTTTGAAGGGCGCGCAACAGTTTTCGCTCCTCATCGACGACGGCGGAGACGGAATCTCGTGCGATCAGTCGGACTGGGCGGAAGCGCGCGTCGAACTTGAAGACGGCTCGATCTTGTCGCTGAGCGACTTGCCCCTCGTGTCTCAGGCGAATTACGATCGCACGCTCGATTTGGATTTCCCCTTTTCCTTCGTCTACAACGGCGCCTCGTCCAAAGATTTTCTCAAAGACTGGAGCCTGACGCGCGAGAAGAAAATCCTTGAAGACTACAAAATTCAACGAACGTTGACGTTTGTCGAACCTAACGGGCAGTTGCAAGTCGTCTGCACGGCGATCGACTACGTGAAATATCCTTTTGTCGAGTGGACTTTGCGCTTCAAGAATCTTTCCGCCGATAAAGAGACTCCGATTATCGAGAACGTCAAGACGATCGACTCCGTTTTCGGACGCGAATTCTTCGAACGACGACCCTTCAGCGGCTGGGATCCCGAATGCGGAGACGCCGCGCGTTGGAACGACGAACACGAATTCAAGTTGCATTATTCGATCGGAAGTCCTTGCCGCGTCGACGATTATATGCCGCTCGTTGAAATCTTGAATCCGGGCGCGAAAAAAGACGTCGCCACAAGTGGCGGTCGACCGACGAATTCGTATATGCCCTATTTCAATTTGGAATCTTACCAAGCGGGCTGGTTTGTCGTTTTGGGCTGGTCCGGACAGTGGGCGACCTCCTTCGAACGCCAAGGCGAACTTGAAACGCGCGTCGTCGCGGGACAAGAACTGACGCGCTTTAAATTATTGCCGAACGAAGAAGTCCGCGCGCCGATCGCCGTCGTCGGTCCGTGGTTCCG
>JAZUGM010000216.1:0-3613 GCA_045641205.1 Thermoguttaceae bacterium | reverse complement strand
CCGTCGCAACGTCTTGCAAAGACGTTGCGACGGCGCTTTCAATTATGAACGGCGCATCAAACGCATTCTTGGCGCGTTTGAAGTTCTTGTTGGACGTAATTTCAGAAGATTACGTGAGTTCCGTTCTTTTTCCGTTTGTTTAAGTAGGTTGTTCGCGTGAATTTGCGTTCATTCCAAGGTTGGAACGGCGCGTTCTCCTCGAAATTCTTTTTCACAACCTTCTTTTTCGTATACGCCGTAAAAATTGGAAGTCGTGTCGAGCCATAACGCGATTCTACGTCGTTCGGAATCGGACAATTCGACTTCGTGATGATCTTTTAGCAACTCGTACAACTTTGAGGCTCGCGCGCCGTATTGACCGGGCGTCGTTCTCAACGGATCGTGGAAGTCGGTATAGGCGTACCCGCCCGCCGTCAAGTTCCAGTAGGAGGCGTAGAATCCGTTTTTCGTCGGCGTTTTCGCCAAATTGGGGGCGCCTTCTTCGGCAGATTCAGGCTCGTTGTGACACTCGACGCAACGTTCGTCCAAAATTGGCTGGATCAACTCGGGGAAGTTGACTGGTTGCGTTCCGACGCCTTCGGACGTTAATTTTGACGGTTCGCGACGCAACGCCAATGGGACTTGCGCGCCCGACGCCGAGGCGTCGACGTTTTGCGCGCTTGTAACGGAGAGTCCCGCCGCGTTGCGTTCCTCGTGGCACCCGATACAAGAGAGATTTTCGCCCGGTTGCAACGCCGTTCCGCTTCTCATCGATTGGACGACGCAACCTTCTTCGTCAAGGAGTTGGAAATAAATTTCACAATTCGTGGGCGCGTAGAAGCAGGCGCTTCCGTCCTCCTCGACCGGGGCGACGCCCCAAACTCGTCGCGCTAATTTTACGGAGTCGGTCGAGGTCGCCTCGCGAAGTCCGATTTCATAAGGCGGTCGACCCGACGGAACGGTCATACAGAAGACTTGAACGACGCGAATCGACTTGATTTTCGTATTCGCGGGGAAGGGACGATCCGTCTCGTAAACGTTTTGAATCGAGACGACGCCTTGAGGACGTTCCGCGTCAAAGTCGGGCGGAGTAACAAAAGGCTCGTCTTGAATCGCGTCAAGCGGGGTCGCCAAGGGCAATTCGATCGGCGTCTCGCGTGCGACGAACGGAATAGGGGTCGACGCGCCGATCTTGTCGTCTCGATAGAGTAATTCGCGATTTCCGAACGCGTCGACTAGGTAGATTCCATAATTTCCAAGTTCGTATTTTCCGCCTTCGCGACCGCTGTTCCTGTCGAAGGAGTAGTCGGCGACCGCCATAAAGAGGTCTTCCGCCAAGGGCCAAGGCGTACCCCAGACTTGAGCGCCGTCTTGACTTTCCGGGAAACCTATTTCGGGCGTCATACGCGTATAGGGGCTAATCGGGTCGTCCGGGGCGTTTGGATCGATCTCAATGATAGAACCAAAGGATTGCCCATGGTGCGGTCCGGCGGTAGCGATCAGTTTTGTCGAATTTGGAATCGCTCGAATATCCATCATAGAATCGGGGCGTAAATGTCGCGGCGCGTAATTTCCGCAAATTTGCCGAGGATTGCGCCCTTCGGGGCTTGTCGTCCACGCGCCGTGAGCGATACAACCAAATCGATCGATATAATCCCAACGCGTCCAAAGAATCTGCCCGTTGTTGGCGACGCTTGGCGCCCATTCGTTTGTTTCGTGTCGACTGAGGCAACGAATTTTCGAACCGTCGGGATTCATATCGAACAGCGTGTAGGTCGGGCAGTCGCGTCCGCAACGAAGGTAGCCGTTGCGCCGTTCGGTAATAAACGCCATACGTCCGTTCGGAAGGAAACAGGGATCGAAATCGTTCCACGTTCCGTCGGTGATCATTTGTAGATTTTTACCGTCGGCGTCGCACGTGAAGACGTGGTAGCAACGCCCTTCTTGAGTATGACCGCGCGACAAATCGAGCGTTTCGATATGTTGGGCGGAACCTTTGCATTCGCAGTATGCAAACGCGATTTTTTTACCGTCGAAGGAAAGCTCGGGCGCGATAAAGGCGCCGTCTTTCAACGCTTGACCTTTCAGACGCGAGTCGTTTTCGACGACGGAATTTTCGAGCAAGTCTTCCGTCGAGGGCGCGTAGAGCGAATCGACAAAAATCGACAAATCGACGTCGTTCGAATTTGTCGATTCGTCCGAAACGCCAATTTTGGAAGCAAGCGCGTTCAATTCATTAATATAGGGCGAATTGTCGGCGGAAGCGACGTCCGATTTGATCGCGGCGCCGTTTAGCCCTAGGAACGCGTTTTCTAGGAGGAACAGGCCGCCGCCCGCGACTGCGGAACGACCGTAGAACTGGTCGCAAAGATGGTTGTAGTTGGAACGGTTCCGCTTAACGAACAAAATTTTGTCAAACGTCAATTCGGAACGCTTGAAAAGCAACGCGCGTCGGTAAAAGGCGAGCGTTAAGTACAAATTAAAACGCGCGCTCGTATTTTCGACGGGCGTTTCTTCGAGCGCTTTATTGAGACGCGCCCACAATTTGAATTCGTCGTTGGCGTCGTCGCCGTCAAGTTCTGAAAGTTCGACGTCGTTGGCTTCGTCGAGCGATTTCCACAGTGCGAAGGCGCGTCTAAACACGACGTCGGCAGGGTCGCGATCGGAAGGGAGTATTCCGGCTTGCGGAGTTGGAATTTGACTGGAGATCGCGGCGTAATAGTCGAGTCGATACAATTCATAGACGAGTCGATTATGCTGGTCGACCAAATCGCAAAAATACGGGGATTTCTTCAGACGTTCGACGATCGCGTCGCGGTTTTCGTCCGCCGCGAGCGCTTTTGCGCCCCAGTCTGACGCTTCTTCTAACGAAACGACGCGGGCGTCGGTCGCTTCGCGCGGAAGGACGCCCGACGCGTTCGAAGCGACGAATTTTGTTCCCTCGGAAAGGAGTTCAAGTTCGGCGACGGCGGCGTAGGGCTTGTCGCGCTGTTCGCTTTTAACGCGGAAGACAAAGTATCGCGCCTTAATCGGCTCGGAAAAACGGATCAAAGCGCCGTTTTGCGCTTCTTCTTCGTCGCCTTTAAACGCGCCGGAAACGAGCGGTCGACCGTAGTCGTCGCTCCAGATTCCGTTTTCCGTAAAACTCGGCGCGAGTAAAGACGCTTTGATTTCTTCCGCGAGTTTTTCTCTTTGCGAGGCGGGCGCTTCAGCAAAAGCGAACGCTTCATATTCTCGAACTTGACCGTTTTTATTCTCGTCGTTGCGCGGAAAATAACGGAAACCGGAAAGTTCGTATTCGTCGCCAAGATCGACGCGCAACTCAAAGGGACGCGCGGCGTCGTAGGGGCGCGACGTCTTGCGATGCGGGTGGTCGATATTACAACCGCAGCCGTAACCGCAGGAAATTGGTATTGGAGAATACTCGAAAGGCGGTTGAGAAAATTGCGAGTGCCAAAAGGTTTCTTTTCGACCGTCGAACGCTTTTGTCGCTTCGTAACCGTCGTTTTCGGAATCCGTCGCAACGACGACGGCGACCGTTTGGACGTCCGCTTTTGCGGAGCACGATTTTGTGGAGGACGTATCGTCGGCGAATGCGCAAGAAGACGCGAACGCCGCCAAGAATGAAATCAAG
>JAZUGM010000215.1:0-13853 GCA_045641205.1 Thermoguttaceae bacterium | reverse complement strand
GACGCCCGACGAAAGTTATCACGGGATCGTTTACGCGGAGAAATTCGGGCAAGGGGGCGCTTTCATTACGAAATGCACGGCGCAACTAATGCGCGACTTCGGTTCGATTCAATCTCCGATGAACGCGTTTCTGCTTCATATGGGCTTGGAATCGCTTCATTTGCGTATGAAGCGCCATTGCGAAAACGCGCAAGCGGTCGCCGAATGGCTCGAAAAGCACGACAAAATCGGCTGGGTCAATTACTGCGGGCTCAAGAGCAGTCGTTACTACGAACTGGGTAAAAAATATATGCCGAACGGTTCTTGCGGCGTCGTTTCCTTTGGCGTCAAAGGCGGACGCGAAGCGGCGAATCGTTTTATGTCGAAGTTGCAAGTGGCGGCGATCGAAACGCACGTGGCCGACGCGCGTTCCTGCGTCTTGCATCCGGCGAATGCGACGCATCGCCAACTTTCCGACGAAGAATTGATCGCTTGCGGAGTCACACCCGACTTGATTCGCTTCTCTTGCGGTATTGAAGACGCCGAAGACTTGATCGCCGACTTGGATCAAGCGCTCGCTCAAGTCTGATAGAAGCGTCGCGACGCCGAGAAAGCGTTTGTTTTCTTGGCGTTGCGCCTTTCGTTCCCTTTGTTTCGTAGTTTCCTTTTCTTTTCTTCCAGTCGGGAGTCCTCAAGTATGCGCCAAAACAGCTCGCGCGGTCGCGGTCGCGAATCGCGCAATAATTCCCAACGTCGTTCGAACGGCCGCAAGCCGAAACTCGATTCGTCGCGTCGTCCCAAGCCTCGTCGTTCTAAAGTAACGTCTAGCGAACGTCGCGCCGCCGCCAATTCCGTATTTGCCTCGTCGAACGCCGTCCAGAAAAAGGGCGCGGAAACGCAAGACGCGGAAAATCGCGGGCGCAGACTTCAACAAGTTCTCGCCGCCGCCGGATACGGGAGTCGTCGTCGTTGCGAAGAACTCATTACCAAAGGACGCGTCGAAATCGACGGGCAAATCGTAACGGAACTTGGCGTCCGCGTCGTTCCGGGCGAACAAAAGATTCGCGTCGACGGCGAGGCGCTGAAAAAAGCTCGTCCGACTTACGTGGCGCTCAACAAGCCTAAGAACGCGCTTTGTACGAACAGCGACCCGCAAGGACGAAGACGCGCGATCGATTTCATTCCGGCGCAGTTAGGGCGTCTTTTTCCCGTCGGGCGACTTGACCAGAACAGCGAAGGGCTCATTCTTCTCACGAACGACGGCGCCTTGGCGGAGCGACTTACGCATCCGCGTTTTCAAGTCGCGAAAAAATATCGCGTTCAAGTGGCGGGCTTGGTCGATTACGAGCTTGTCGACGCGCTAAAACGGGGCGTTCACATTGCCGAAGGCGTCGTTCAAGCGGACGAAGTGATTATTAAATCGCGCCACAAGTTGAGTTCGATTCTTGAAATTACGTTAAAAGAAGGCAAGAACCGTGAAATTCGGCGTATGTTGGCGCGCGTGGGGCATAAAGTAATGCAACTTCAACGCGTGCAAGTCGGTTCGATTAAATTGGGCAAACTTGCGCCGGGCGATTATCGGCGCTTGACGTCGCAAGAAGTCGCCGAACTCTATCGCATCGCGGACGTCAAGCCGGACGCGGACGCGTTGAACGTCGACCAGTTGCCGGAAACGTTGCGACGCAAGCCGATCGAACTTGCCGCGATTCAAGAGCGCGAAGAACGCAAGGCGCTCGAGCGCGAGAACGCGAGAAAGACGAAGAGCGAAAAGAAAGCCGAGCGCGACAAATCAAAGCGCGACCCGTATTTTCAGGCGGAAGTCAAGGCGCAGTTCAAACGCCGATACGAGGGCGAGACGCTCGAAACGGAACGCGTCGAAGAGCCGGAAATCGTCGAGAAGCCTAAGCGTCGTCGCGAGCCGAAGCCGGAATTTCGCGAAGAATTTCGCGCCGAGTCTCGAAGCGCCGAGCGTCGACGCGCAAGACGAGAATACGACGACGAAGAAAGAACGATCGGACCGAAAAAATTCGAGCGCGACGAAAACAATCCCGGTCGCGATCGGTTCAATTACGACGCGTCGATTCGTCGCGAACGCGCGCGCGGCGCGAAATGGAGTAAGACCGGCGGCAAAGGAAGCGCGGCGCGAAGTCGAGGGAGGAAATAAACGATGCAAGATTGCGTAACTTCTCGTAAAGAACTTTGGGCGGGCGCCGGGCGCGTCCTTGCCAACGCGTCGATCGCCGACGCGACGTGGAAGCTCGCGCTCGAAGCGCCGGAATTTGCGACGCGCGCCAAGCCGGGACAATTTGTAATGTTGCGTCTGCCCAATTCGAACGATCCGCTTCTTGGGCGTCCTTTCGCGGTCTTTGACGCCGACGCGTCGACCGGGCGCGTCGAAGTCGTTTACGCCGTCGTCGGCAAGGGAACGACGAAACTGACGCAAGTTCGAGTCGGTGATTCGCTTGAATTATGGGGTCCGCTTGGAAACGGCTGGGAAGTCGCGAAGCGCGCGCCGGCGCCGAAGCGGCTAGCGCTGATCGCGGGCGGCGTCGGACATGCGCCTTTCTATTTGCTGATCAAGGAACTTATGAAACAAGACGCGTCGACGCGTCCCGAAACGACGTTCGTTTACGGCGCCAGATTCGCGGCAAGATTGAATTGCGTCGAGGAATTTAAGAATCTTGGCGTCGACGTTCGTATCGTTACGGAAGACGGAAGCGCCGGATCAAAAGGGCTCGTCACGGACGTCTTGCCCGAAGTATTCCCCGAAGGAACGCGTCCTGAAGACGCGCAAATTCTTGCGTGCGGACCGAGCCCGATGTTGCGCGCCGTCGCTAAATACGCCGCCGCGCGCGGGTTCGAATGTTGGACGTCCCTTGAATCGCCGATGGCTTGCGGTTTGGGAATTTGTTTCTCGTGCGTCGTCGATTGGAAAAAAGACGACGGAACTTGGGATTATAAACGAACTTGCGTCGACGGTCCTGTTTTCGACGCCGCGCGGTTGAAGTGGAATTGAACGTCGTTTGAAGGCGTCCGTTTTTTTGAGATTCTCCGTTTTTTGTTAATTTTCAACCATAATAACGACAAAGAATTGGACAAATCTTTAAAGACGGACGCGCAAATTTTCATAATCGCCGACGAAAATAACATCAGGATTAACTTGAAAGATTATTTTCAAAAATTCCCTTGTATCGACAGTTTGCAACTTACCAAGACTGGAGTTGATTATGAAATCCGACGACTTTCTAACAATTCGTTATAGCGGCAGACGATTTGACGAACATTGTTTGCCACTGTCGGTCTTACCCGATTTACGCGAATTGGAAGCGCTTCTTTGCGATCTAGCTAAAGAGTCCTTCCTTAAAAACAACGCGTCCAAGACGCGTTTGCCGCGTAACTTTCGAAAGTCGATCAAAATAGGAGTCTGCGCGGTAGAAAAAGGAAGCGTCGTATTAAAACTTGGATTGGTCGTCGCGCCCTCTTTGTTTTTTCCTATGTCGGAATATGACGAAGCGCGGGAAACTCTATGTTCTCTTATCGAACAAGTAAATAACGACGAATCAACGTCTCAGGAGTACTTTGACAAACTCGGCAAGATTGGAAAAAGTCTTAATAATGGAGAAAAAATTACTTTCTCCTATAGTTCCAATATGGAACAATCCACTAGACAAGTCGAATATACCCAAGAAACGCGCAGAAAGATACTAAGTCGCGGAAAAATCGTCGAAACTCGAGAATTCGTATTGCGCGGCGTAACGTCTGAATACGACAAAGACAAAGGCGTTTGCACCTTCAAAACCTACGACGCCTCTTTTCCAATATGCGTTCCCCAAGAATTCCGCTCGTTATTCCTTGAATCCTTTAACGATTACGAGCCGAACAACGATCCTTTTAGAGTTAGTAAAAAGTATCTGTTAGAGGGATTGGGCGAATATGCGCCCGACGGTAAATTAGAAAAAATTATCGAGGTTGCCAACTTTGAAGAATTAGACGCGTTTGATCCGATCGCAAGACTTGACGAGTTCAGAGATATGAAAGACGGTTGGCTTGAAGGATATGGAAAGGCTCCGTCGCAAGCCGGTCTTGACTGGTTGAGCGATTTTTTTCAAAACGACTATCCAGACGACCTCCCTAATCCTTCGCTTGCTCCAACCGAGGACGGCGGAATCGAAGCCGAATGGTTTTTCCACGACGAAGACGTCGACGCGACGCTTGAAATCGATCTGGAAACGCATCAAGCCAAATGGCATTATTTAATTCTTTCGACGCAAGAAAGCGATTATCAAGAACTAGATGCGTCGTCGGCGTCTCAACTAAGAGGCGCCTTTGAAAAATTATACGCTTGGACGAAAGAAGAGGCGCGGCAAAATGAACGATAACACGGAAGTCCGCCGTCAGATTCACCCTACTTTTGTTCAACAGGAACGCGTCCAATCTCGCGCGTTCGCGCCCACGCCGAAGGACAAGGGATTATTGTCCGTATACGACGGAGATCAAAAAACGTCGGAAGAAGCGTTCCTCCATTATACGCAAGAGTTGAAATTAAATTCTTGCGGCGTCGCTTCTTTTACCGTAGCCGAAGTAAAACAAAACGGTTCGCTAGACGTTAGACCAGACCCGGAGCCTTTTCCAGCGCACGCCGTCGTCGATTTTACCCAACTTTCCGAAAAAGAAAGAAAAAACGTCGCAAAAAAATTACGCGATTTTGCCGTGAAAAGAATTTGGAGACCGTCGTAGGGAACGGCGATTACAATCGTAATTTGAACGCCGATAATCAGGGAGATACGCTAAAATGAGTGAAACCAACATTCAGGTCAACCGTAAAAAGATCGAAGAATTCCTTGGCGGAGCCCAAGACGCGCCGTTCGTTATTCCCGAGTACCAACGTCCTTACGCTTGGGGAGACGAACAAACGCAGACGTTGTTTGACGATCTTTGGGAATTTAGCGTAAACGACGACAAACCGAAAAATTCGTCCTATTTTCTTGGTTGTATCGTTTCGTTTGCCAACGAAGACGGCGAACAGGAAATTATCGACGGACAACAACGAATCACATCGTTTTATCTTCTGTTGCGCGCGATTTACGCCAAACTGGAAAAAGTCGAAACTAAACAGGAGTCCGACCTATATTTTCTACGGCAAATTGGTCCGTTGATTTGGCAAAAAGATCGAATTACCGGAACTGTCGATCGTACCCATTGTCTCCTTACGTCGCGCGTTATCAGTCCCGAAGGAAACGATGCGCTTTCAAAAATCCTTGCAACAGGCGAAGCTAATCCCAAAGCGAAAGACAATTATTCTAAAAATTATCGAAAATTTCAAGAGCTGTTCGATCAAAAATCAAGCGAAGCTCCCCTTGCGATCTTTCGATTTATTGCTGATATTTTGGATAAGGCGATATTTTTGCCAATTACCACCAATTCCCAAGATTCAGCGTTGACAATCTTTTCAACGCTGAATAATCGCGGTCTTCCCCTTTCCGACTCGGACATTTTTAAAGCGAAAATGTACAACCGTTTGCCGAATGCAACCGAAAAAAAAGACTTTATTGCGAAATGGCAAGACTTGGACGAACGTGCTAACGATGCAAACGAAAGCGTTCAAAAACTTTTTTATTATTATATGTTCTATCTGCGTGCGTTAGAAGACGACACGCGTTCGACGACTCCAGGAGTTCGCAAGTATTATTCGCTTAATAAGAGATTGGAATATCCAAACCTACTCGACAATCTAGCGACCTTGACTAACCTTTGGGAAGTCGTCTCAAACCACGCGACGCTCGAAGACGAACCTTGGTCGAATAACCTCGAAATATTGAAGGTTCTCGACGTTTTGAAGGATTATCCCAACGAATTTTGGAAATACCCGGTCGTCATATACTATTTAACGTATCGAAACTCAGACGACTTTCAGACGAAGTTTCTTCGATTTCTGCGTAAATTACTCGTTGAAACGGTTTCCTGTTATCTTGTTAATCCGACAATCAACGCGATTAAGTCGGAAGTCGTTAAACTCGACGCCGCAATCATTCGGTCTTCCACGCCTTTGTTTGGTTTTCGCGCGCTTGAGAACAGTCAATTCAGGTCGCGCCTTCTCTCGCCGCATAAAGGCGCAGTAAGAATGTTGCTAAAAATTCTCGCTTACCAACGTCAAAATGCGTTACTTCCAAGCGATTGGGAAATAGAACATATTTTTCCGCAAAAGTGGCAAAGTTGCTATTTCCCAAAACTTTCCGTTGAAGAAGTCAAAGAAAAACTTGAACTTTTAGGAAATAAAATTCCATTCGAGAAAAAGCTCAATATTAAAGCGGGGAACGGCTTCTTCTGTAGCAAGAAAGAACATTACTCGAAGTCTAGCATCGCGATAACGCGCGAGTTTGCAATGCTAAAACAAGACGATTGGGGATTGGACGATATTGAATTGAGGAGTGATAAAGTAGCGAAAAAGATTATGGAACTTTTTCAAAACTGGAATCGGGAATATCTAGTCTCCGCTCGTTAGAATCGAAGTATAAGGATATTGTTATGAAACAACCCTCGTTGTTTATCGTTTTGTCGTTTCTTCTTGTCGGCGCGCCAATTTACGCGCAAGACGACGCCCCGAAATGTCCGCTTGGGGACGCCTACGAATTCGCGCCGGAATTTAGCGACGAATTTAACGGCGATTCGCTCGACTACTCCAAATGGAACGACTTTAACCCTGCGTGGCGCGGTCGCAAGCCGGCGTTGTTTTCGCGCGAGAACGTGAAAGTCGCGGACGGCGCGTTACAGTTGACCGCAAGTTTGATGAAGCCGGAAGAAGTCGACGTCGAAATGAAGGCGCGCGGATACGACAAATATTGGAAGGCTATCGTCAAAAGTAAGAATCGACTTGCTTACGGATATTACGAGGCGCGTTGCAAATCGATGACCGCCTGCGTTTGCAACGCTTTTTGGCTTTGCGATCCTCTTTCCGATCGTCCCGACTTGAAATACGTCGACGGCGATCGTTCCGAAGAAATCGACATTCTTGAATATTGCGGCAAGCCCAATCACGCGGGACACGACCGCGTTTATTGGGCGACCGTTCACGAGTATCTAACGCCCTATTTAGAGTCGATCGTCAATAAGAAAAAGGGTAAGTTGCCCAATTACGCTTTCAAAAAGAAAATGGACGTCGCGACTTGGGCGGAATATCACACGTTCGCGCTGGCGTGGACGCCGCAAGAGTTGCGCTGGTACGTCGACGGCGAAGAGGTTTTCGTTCGCGAGAACGACATATTTGATCGTCCTCTTCACATAACGTTCGATTGCGAGATTATGTCCGACTGGTTCGGCGAGCCGAAAGACGAAGATTTGCCGTCGACTTTTAGCGTCGACTACGTTCGCGTATGGCGTTTGAAGGACGCGCCGGAACCGCGCGCCCTTCCTGAAAAAAAGACGCCCTGAAAAGAAGACGCGTTAGTTCTCGTTTTCAAAAAGCCAAGTCGAGAGGTAACGTTCGCCGCAGTCGGGCAAAAGTACGACGATCTTTTTTCCGGCGAATTCTTGACGACGGCTCAATCTTAACGCGGCGTTCAGCGCGGCGCCGCTCGATATGCCGATAAGCAGACCTTCTCGCGTCGCGGCGTTTCTAGCCGTCTCGCCAGCGTCGTCCGATTCGACCGTCAAAATTTCGTCGACAAGGGATGCGTCGTAGTTTTTTGGAATAAATCCGCCGCCGATTCCTTGGATTTTGTGCGCGCCCGGCTTGCCGCCAGACAAAACGGGACTTTCGCTTGGTTCCACCGCGACGACGTAAGTCTTCGGATTCTTTTCTTTTAGGAATTTAGCGGTTCCGCAGAGCGTTCCGCCCGTTCCGACCGTCGCGACGTAAACGTCGATTTCGCCGTCAAGATCGCGCCAAATCTCGGGACCGGTCGTCGCGTAATGACTCGCAGGATTCGACGCGTTGTCAAATTGGGACGGAATCCACGCGCCGGGCGTGGCGTCGCGTAATTCTTCCGCGCGTCGAATCGCGCCGATCATTCCTTCGGAGCCGGGCGTCAATACGATTTTTGCGCCGTATGCCGCGGCTAATTTACGCCGTTCGACGCTCATCGTATCGGGCAACGTTAAAATTAACTTATACCCTTTGACGGCGCAAACGAGCGCGAGTCCGACGCCCGTGTTTCCGCTTGTCGGCTCTATAATCGTCGCGCCCGGCTTCAGCGCGCCCGACGCTTCAGCGTCTTCGATCATCTTTGCGGCGACGCGGTCTTTTGCGCTACTTCCCGGATTGAAATATTCGACTTTAGCGAACACTTCCGCTTGACCGTCGTTAAGTCGATTAATACGAACGAGCGGCGTTTCGCCGATCGCGTCCGTAATCGTATTGCAAACGCGCATTGTCGATTTTCCCCCTAAGCGCGCGACCAACGAACGTAGTCGCGCAATTCTGAAAAATGGAAACGTTTGGCGCCGCTATTATTGGCGTTTCTTCAGTCGTTCTTTTAAGGCGGCAAGAACTCCGCCGTAACTCAAGTCGGGCGCGTGTCCGCTTTTGACGTTATGAACGATCTGTTTATTCGCCGACGGAATAACGTTGTAGGCGGCGTAAACGGAACTGGGAACGCACGTAACGTCGACAAAACCGACGGTGACGGTAATTGGAACGTTAATTGAACGGGCGAAATTCGCCGCGTCGTAATAGCGCGACGCCTCGCGGACTTTTTCGTCCCCGTTCGCATTGTCGATTAGTTGCGGCCAGCCGGAACAACGCCCCGTAACGCAGCCGCCTTGATCGCAAAGCGCGGGCACGGAAACGACCATATCGGTGAAATGCTTGTTCAAGCCGCCCAAAACCAATCCGAATCCGCCCCCTTGGCTTGTGCCGTGATACCCGACGCGCGTTTTGTCGACGTAGTCCTGTTCGACGAACCAATCGACGATACGGTCAAGTCCAAGATACGGGGCGCGGTAGAAGAATTTGTCTCTATCGTTCGAATTTAAATAGAAATAAAGGACGCCAAGGTTTTTGTTATATTCGTCGTAAAGGCGTTGACGTTCCGCTTGGTCGATAGGGCATTCGTAAGGAAAAACGTTGAGCGTAAGAATCGCGAAGCCCTCGTCGGCGGCGCCGGGATCGGGTCCGAACCCAAGCCCCGCCCAAGCGACGTTTACGATCGCCGGATAAGGCGCTTCGCCCTTCTTGGGGATTCCAAGATAGCCGTACAGGCGTTGATTGTCGACCGTCGCGAAACTGATCGCGTACATATCGCGATTCTCGTTGGAAAGCGACTCGATTTTCGTTTGTTTAAGATCGAGCGGAATCGCGCGAACTTCCTCTTTGCCTCGCGCCCAGAACTCGTCAAAATCGTCCGGCTTAGGCAAACCGGGCTGAATTTCCAACGGATCGAATCCCGCTCCGGCTAGCGCCTGTTTGGCGGTCGAGCCGTCGGCGGAAACAGCCGACGCCGCAACTTTAATAAAGCCAGGTTTGTCGAGCGTTTGCGTCAAGACGAGCGGTTCGGACGATCGCGTAAGATCGCGCTCTTCCTCTTTTAAAAGGTCTCGACCGTCGTTTGTTACCCTAACGGTCAATTTGCCCGAAGTAACGGGCGCGTTTGACGCGTCTAACGCGGAGACGGTAATCGTCGCGACGTCTCCGGCGGAATAGAGGCAAGTTTCGCGGTCAAACGCGATTTTAACCGAAGCCAACTCCTGCGCCGACGAGACTTGTAAAAAAATTAGCGCGAACGTCAACGCTAAAAAAGAAACGCGTAAAAATCGTCTAGTCATTGTAAAAACCTTTGTGGCGTCAATACTTTATAAAACGGGACGCCGACGTCAATAGTCGACGTCGAGCAAACGTTATTCAAAAACGACGTATCCTAGCGAAGGAACGCTTTGTCCCTTCCATTCGAACGCCTCGTCGCCGTAGTTGACGACGATTTCCGTCCCGTCCGAATAGCCGGTCTTGAAAACTTTTTCGGCGAGTTGGTCGTGCGAAGTCATAAACTCGAGCTGAAGTCGTTCCAATTTTTTGAATTCGTCGTATCCTTCCTTGATTTTGGAGACAGACTCGCGCAATTCTTCGTCTGTCGCGCAAGTAATATCGGCGTCTCCCATCCAATTAGCGCCTTCCGTTCTAAACTTCGAGTAGAAATAGAAATGGGGTCGAGCGCCGTATTCGATCGTTTTGAGTCGCGCGACAGGAGACTTGAGCGTGTAGTTGGTCGTGTCTGCAAACGGATTGCTCATTACGATTCCTTGATAGACCAACTGCCAATAGGGGACGTGTCTTTCAACCAGCGCGGGCAAGGCGCCGTCCGGCTTCTGGAAGGAAATATAGAGCGCGAAATCAAGATAGCGAATGCAATAATCGAAGCCGCCTTCCGACGCAAAACCTCCGAACGCGTCGCTCGCCTTGCGCATAATTTCGTTTGTCCAGTAGGCAAATTCGCGTTTGTTGACCGGGTGTTCCTTCGAGTAACACGTTCGCGGATTGACCGTCGAATAAACGTCGATATAATGCAACCCGCGAAATCCTAACGCTTGCAACTTGGGAAAATCGACGTCGGGAAAACGTTCGCACATTTGCTTCGGGCAAGTTTCGTACATATTCCCGCCGCCCCAAGTCGTATACGTATTGAAATTTCCGTCTCTTTTGACGAGCAAATAATCTTCGTCCCAAAGTCCGCCGATTTGCGACGCGCGATAGGCGTCGGAATAATTTTGATGACAAACAATCTGATAACCGTTCGTTTGCGCGTATGCGATCGCTTCCTTCAATTTTTCTTCGCCGCCTAGTCGTTCGTCGACGGGAAAGATTTGCGGATAACGCCCGTCGTGTCCGCCGATATTCCAGCCGACAAGACAGAATTGCGCTTGTTCGATTCCTTGACGTTTAAATTCGTCGACGATTTGTTTGAAACGTTCAAACGTGATCGCGACTTTCATTTCCGGCTCGTTTTCAGCCTTCTGTTCTCCGACGGGCGAGGGAACGGGTTTCCAACCGAGTCTGACGCGAATTTCAGGAGCGCGGGTCGTATACTCGAGTTCTGGACGAGTCTTGACGCGTTCTTTCAACGGCTTGACTTCGCCTCGTTCGAGTTGATATTGACGGTAAACTGCCGCCATATCGGCGTAAGTTGAACGTTCTTGCGGTAAAACGCGATATTCAATTTTGAAATCTTCGTAAGGTTTGTCGCCGTTCAACACGTAACGCACGCAAACGCGCCATTTGCCGTTCTTTACGCAAACGCGTTCTTTCGCCTCGTAGTTCATGCCGGTTAGGATCGCCGCAACGGCTCCTTGAGGCGTTTTTACGCCGTAAGTCTGCATCACGACGTTGCCGTTGACGTATTCGCCATCCGGCAAATCGCGCCACGTTCCGTACATGCCGTTCGGAAAGACAAAGAACCCTTCGTCCCCCGCGTTCGCGCTTTGCCAAGGGTGAAAGACGTCGAACGAAACGACGTTTTCAGGAAACTCAGACGCCGGTATCGTCAGAATATGCGCGTCTTGAACAATTTCTAGCGGATAGTTGCGCGTCTGAGTCGTCTTGTCGTTAAATCGGAAAACCGCCTCGACTTGAAGCGCTTCTTCCGACGCGCGCGTCGACGTGTCGAACGTCGCCAAGCAAGACGTCGCAAGCGCTAAGAACGTTAAAAATAATTTGTTCATTTTTAGGGATCCGTCGTTACTCGATAAGAAATTCAAAAACGCCTAGCTAGGTTGCCGACGTTTCGCCCATCTGTTTCTTCGATCGTCATCAGCGGCGACTTTTTGCGGAGCGGGCAAGACGTGAAACGCGTCGTCTCCGAAACGTTCTTCGATTCGTCGACGCAATTCGTTCGTTAAATTCATCTTGAATTCGGGACAGCGAAAATTCGCCTGCGTTCCGTCGCGCATCTTTAGCCAAATTTCCAAATCGGCGCCTCGCGCGTTTTCGTCGCGTCCGTTGCGATATGTGCGCAAGACTTCGTAAAGCGTTTTGACTCCGCCGTTTTCCGCGAGCGTCTCTTTTAATACGATAGCGACTCCGCGCGACATCTCTTGCGTTGCGTTTTCAAACGGAATGATTTCGTCGACGAAGAACGTTACTTCAACTTCCGGCTCCTGTTCGGTTCCGTCCTCGTTCGCGGGACGTTGAACCTCTTTTTTGTCGATTTTTCCACGTAAAAAAACAACGGAATCATTTTTGAGATATTGCCCGTATTTTACGAAGGGATCCGCCCAAAGCGCCGCGCGCATCGTTCCTTCCAAATCCTCAATCTGAAAAAACGCAAACGTGTTTGGACGTCCGGGTTTAGGGTTCTTTGACTGCATTACTTTAACGTCGGAAATCGCGCCCCCGATCGTCGCCGAAGCACGATTGGCAAACGTCGAGACTTTCGGAATTGACGAGGCAAACAACGACAACGTGTCGCGATAACCTCCAAGAGGATGCGCCGTCGCGTAAAAACCGAGCGTTTCTTTTTCATATCCCGCTTTTTCTTTCTCGTCCCATTCTTCGACGTCGGGCAGACCTTGCGCGCTCGAATTTACTTCCTCCGTTGCTGGCTCGTCGAATCCGAAAAGGCTTCGCTGTCCTCTTGCGCGGTCTTCCGCCGCCGCTTGACCGCTCTTGAACGCTTTGTCGAGCGCGAGCATAAGTTGCGAACGCTTGGCGCCAAAACAATCGAACGCGCCGCATTTGATTAACGCTTCGACGGCGCCTCGACCGACGATTTTGGAGTCGACGCGTTCGTAAAAATCAAAAATGTTTTTAAACGCTCCGCCTTCGTTGCGCGCTCGTTCGATTTCCGCGATCGCGTCTTCGCCGCATCCCTTAACTGCAGTCAGACCAAAATAAATTTTTCCGTCTTGGACGCGGTATTTCGCGTTGCAAAGGTTGACGTGAGGGGGCACGACCTCGATATTCATACGCTTGCAGTCGTCCACGTGTTCGACCGTTTTGTCGCGCTTCGTAAAGTTTCGCCCGGATATGTCCCCGCAAAGCAACGCCGCCATAAACTCCGCTGGGTAATGCGCCTTGAGATACGCCGTCGTATACGCTACGTTTGCGTAAGCGGTCGAGTGCGATTTGTTGAAACCGTAGCCCGCGAATTTTTTGATCAGTTCGAAAAGTTCCTGTCCTTTTTCCGCCGTTAGACCGTTTTCCTGCGCTCCTTTTACGAAGTCTTCGTTAAACTTCGCGATTTTCTCGTGTTTCTTCTTACTAATCGCCTTAATGCACGTATAAGAACTCGAAAGGGGAATATTCCCCAATTTGTTCAAAATGCGCATAATTTGCTCTTGGTAGACCATAACGCCGTTAGTTTCGGCGAGAACCTCTTCAAGAACGGGATGCAAGTAAGTCGCCTTTTTGCGTTTGTGCTTAACGTCGACGTATTCGTCGATCATTCCGCCTTCGATCGGTCCCGGTCGATAGAGCGCCAAGACGGCGATTAAGTCGCGAATATTGTCGGGGCGCATTCTTACGAGCAAATCGCGAATACCGTTGCTTTCGAGCTGGAAGACGCCTTTCGTTTCTCCTCGACACAACAACGCGTAAGTTTCCGGATCGTTTGCGGGCAAATTGTACGGATCGACCGTTTTACCCGTCGTTTGCTCGATTAGAGCGACGGAATCCGCTAAAATCGAGAGGTTGCGCAAACCGAGGAAGTCCATTTTGAGCAAACCGGCTTTTTCGACTTCCGCGCCTTGCCACTGCGTTACGACGTCTTGTTTGCCCGCGATTTTTTGAAGCGGAACATAATTAGTCAAGGCGGTTTGTCCGATAATGACGCCGCAAGCGTGCGTGCCCGTGTTGCGCGCCAGACCTTCGACTTTTTCCGCGTATGCAAGCAGTTCGCGAACGTCTTGGTTTTTCTCCTTTAGTTCGCAAAGTTCAGGGCTTTGATCATACG
>JAZUGM010000214.1:0-3566 GCA_045641205.1 Thermoguttaceae bacterium | reverse complement strand
CTTCCGATTTGCATGGTTCTCTGTAAATGGATTCTTGGGGTATTGGCGGGTAATTTCGCTTTTATTATGAAAACGTTTTTGGCGGCGCCGTCCGCTTATCTGAAGATAAGCGGCTTATCGCGCGCGCCTTACGGCGCGTTTCCAACGCAAACCTTGTTCAGAATATTCCGTGAACGATCACATTGAAAGTTGGGGACGAGGAATTGAAAACATTTTCGAAGATTGTCGAAAAGCGAAGGTTCCGAAACCGACGTATTACGTCAATCCGAGCGACGTAATGTTAAAATTTACCGCTCCGTGCGACTGGGCGCGTTCGTTTGAAAATTATGATATTGCCAACGGGGCGACCAATGGGGTGACTAAAAGGGTGACTAAAAGGGCGACCAATAGGGTGACCAATGGGGTGACTAATAGGGCGACCAATGGGGCGACCAACGAGCCTGAATCGACACTTGTCCCGTCCGTCGGGTCGTCCAAACAAGCGGTTATGAAAGACGCCAATTTACCGACCGACGGCGAGACGGTTGTTCTGACGTTGCTTCAAGAGAATCCGAGGCGAGTTATCAAGCGCTTGTCCAACAATTAAACGTTAGTCGAAAAACAGTCGCCGAACGCCTCCGAAGTCTTCGAGAAAAGGGACTAATCAAGCGCGTCGGTTCGAATCGTTCCGGCTATTGGGAAATCGTCGAACGATAGATTAGCGCGCGTTTGCTTGGTTTCGCGCTAGAAATCGCGGAGACGAGCCCGCGCCGATTCCTTGGGGACGACCGATTTCCGCGATTTGACGCAAAGCGACGCGTCGCGTTTCTTCGGGCGATTCGAAAGTCGCGGCTTTATTGGGGTAAATTTCGTAGAGACGCCGATATTTTTCGGGCGTCAGATTGGGCATAATTACGTTTGCGCCCCTTTCGAGCGCGCCCTTTCTTCCGTCCTTGCCGTCGACTGTGGCGATCGCCGTCGTGCTTGGTATGTTCGCGTCGGGACGCAAAATTCTTGTCAAAGCGACGACTTTAAACGCAAGTTCTTTTGTATTAGGAACTTGCGAATCCGACGTCGGATAGTCGAAAGCCTTGTTCGTCGGAGACTCGTTTTCTTGTTCTTCTTCCGGCGCTTCCTTTGGAACGGGACGCGTCTTCCAACGTCCGTTTTGAATTTCCAATCGTCCCAAGGGCGTGAATCGATGGGGTAAGAACGGACCGCACCCGATCATATCGAGGTCGAGTTCGCGAAACAACGCCAAATCGTTCGCTAAATCGTCGTAAGTTTGACCGGGTATTCCGATCATTACCCCGCTTCCGATTTCGTATCCTATTTCGCGCAATCGTTTTAACATTTCGATACGATTTGCGTCGACGCTTCCCGGCGGCGCCGGATGAATCGCTCGATACAGCGTTTGATTGGAAGTCTCAAATCGAAGCAAGTATCGTTGCGCGCCCGCTTCTTTCCAGCGAATCCAAGCGTCTTCTCCTCGTTCGCCCAAACTTAACGTAATCGCTAAATCAAATCGCTCGCGAATCTCCCTTACGACGTCGGCGATAAATTCAACGTCTAGCGCTAGGTCTTCGCCCGACTGTAAAACGAGCGTTCCAAATTGGAACCGATCCGCCAATCTTGCGCACTCGAGGATTTCCTCGCGCGTCATACGATAGCGCTCGACCTTTCGCGCGGCGCGCACTCCGCAGTAAAGACAGTTGCGTCGGCAACAGTTCGACAGTTCGACGAGCCCGCGCAACCATACTTCGTCGCCGACTCTCGTTTGACGTATTCGGTCGGCGACGTCGGCAAGTTCGCGTAATTTCCGTTCGTCGGTCTCTTGCAACCATGCGGATATTTCAGCGACGGAAAGATTTGAATCGAGCATAACGCGCCTCCTTAGACGCTCCATTATAAAAAAAATCGACGTTTTGACAAGCGACGCGCGCCGGGTATTGAAACCGAGTCGATTTACGACTATAATATACGGCGGCTTTTGGCTTTGAACGAAGGTTTGGTTCCTTAGAGAAATAAGCGCTATGGCAAAGTTTGCGATAATAATCGGAATTAACGAGTATAAACGGCAAGGCGATTTGCTTTACGCGGAAAGGGACGCGTCGGAATTCGCCGACGCGTTGGTTCAGTACTGCGACTTTTCTTACGAAGAGATCGCGCTTTTAACCTCCGACGTCAACGACGGCAAACGCGTCGAATTTGCCGACGTCGAGGCGCAATTTGCGCGCGCGAAGAATTTGGGAAAACTCGACGCCTTTGTCTTTATGTTTTGTGGTCGCGGACGACTCGACGAGGATCGCGCAACGCGACGTTTTTGTTTTTCCGGCGCAGACGAGGAGGACGTCCTTCTCGAATCTTCTTTTACGTTGCAAGATTTGCTTGGTCGTTTGGGCGAATTCCGCGCTTCAAATTCGCTCTTTTTTTTCGATGCGCGTCCTTCCGAGGAGGAATACGCGACTCAGCGCGAACTTGAAGCGCTGGAAAAATTTGCCGACGACGTTGCGGTTCGTTGGAAGAACGCGTCGGCGGAAAATCCAAACGTTTTAGCGATCAATTCTTGTTCGGACGGTCAAACTTCTTACGACGACAAGGAATACGAACGCGGTCTGGCGCCTTCTCACTTGACGTGGATACTTCAAGGGTTCTTCACGACGAAGGAGACGACGTTTGCTCAACTTGCCGAACGCCTTCCTGAAGCGGTCGCATTGCGCGCCGACGAATTACGCGTCGGCGTTCAAAAGGGGTATCATGGCGCCGATTACGTCGCTCAACGTCCCTTTTGCAAATTAGTCGGAGACGGAAATTACGTTTTGCCGACGCGCGCCGTTAGCGAGGAGGAACGCGCGGCGGTCGCTAGCGAGATTATTCAGCGGGGCGAGAAACTTTTTAATTCGGGTAAATACAAACGCGCGCGTCTTGCCGCCGAGCGCGCTTTGGAACTGAAGTTTGACTCTACGGACGCCCAATCGCTCAAAAATCGCGCGTATCGAGAAGAAGTCGCTAAGTTTGTCGGCGTCGGCGATTTTTTTGGCGCTACGAACGCGCTTGTCAATTCCAACTTGGGGTTGAGTCAAAGTTCGTTTGACGCTTTCCGCAAAGGTTTGCGTCTATTAGGCGTTCGAATTTGGAATTCTTTCCTTTGGCTTGCGTCTTTTAAAAAGAAGGGCGCGCGACGTTGGAAAGTCTGCTTTTGGATTCTTTGCTTGGGGATTTTCTACGGGATCGGGCGCGGATTGTTTTCGTATTACCATACCGACGTTTACGAGTCGCGTATTTTGCCTCAAGGCGTTTGGAAGGGGGAAGCGCCGGGCGATTTTCAATCGTTGACGATCGACGACGTTAGGTTCCCCTTTCGGTATTGTCCGCCCGGAACCTTCAAAATGGGCAGTCCTTGGTATGAACGCGGACGCGATTCCGACGAGCGTCTTCACAAGACGACCTTAACGAAGGGGTTTTGGATATTGGAGACGGAAACGACGCAGGCGATGTGGCGAGTCGTGTGCGGCGACAACGTTAGTTATTTTGAAGGGGACGACAGACCTGCCGACCAAACTTCTTAAGTCGGAGGCCAAGCGGTC
>JAZUGM010000213.1:0-5508 GCA_045641205.1 Thermoguttaceae bacterium | reverse complement strand
GGGGGGCGTCAAACGCAAGGAACGACTCAAGAATTTTCACGAGAAATTGAAGTCGATCAAAATCTTCGACCCGGCGTGCGGTTGCGGTAATTTTCTCGTCGTCGCTTATCGTGAATTGCGCTTGCTCGAAAACGACGTTCTAAAAGAACTTTACGGCGAAGAAATCAAGCGCAAAGGACGTTATTTGTCGTTAGAATTTCAAGCGCAAGTCGACGTCGACCAGTTTTTCGGGCTAGAATTGGAGGAATTGCCCGCCCAAATCGCGCGCGTCGCCTTGTGGCTGACCGATCATCAAATGAATCAAAAGACTTCGCTGGTTCTTGGCGAATATATGACGCGCATACCCCTGACGGCGGCGCCGAATATTCGACGCGCCAACGCCCTAACGACCGATTGGAACGAAGTCGCGCCGCGCGACGAAATTAGCTTTGTCGTCGGCAATCCCCCTTATGTCGGGTTTACCTACGCGAACGCGACGCAAAAGGCGGAAATGGCGGCGCTCTTTCCCGGCGTCAAAAGGTTCGACTACGTTGCGGCGTGGTTCAAAAAAGCGGCGGAATATATTCAAGGAACGAATATTTCTTGCGCGTTCGTCGCGACAAATTCGATTTGCCAAGGGGAATCGGTCGCGCCGCTGTGGTCGTTGTTCTTCGAAAAATACGGCGTTAAAATCAATTTCGCGCATCAGTCTTTCAAATGGAACAACGAAGCGGCGAAAAACGCGGGCGTGTGTTGCGTCATTGTCGGATTCGCGCTTTTCGACGCCACGATCAAACGCCTGTTCGTCTACGACCGCGCGGGCGAATCCAAAGAAACGCGCGCCAAAAATATCAACGCGTATCTGATCGACGGCGCCGACGTCTTCGTACAAGGTCGAAATAACGCTCTATGCGACGTTCCGCCGATCTCAAGAGGAAGTCAACCGACCGACGGTGGAAATTTTATCTTGCTCGAATCGGAAAAAGACGAATTTCTAGCCAACGAACCGTTGGCGGAAAAATATCTGCGTTCCTACGTCGGCGCCGACGAGTTTATCAACGGTAAGAAACGTTACGTTCTTTGGTTGGTCGACTGTCCGCCAAATGAATTGCGAAAAATGCCGATCGTCTTGAAACGCATCGAAGCCGTCCGGGAATTTCGATCCCAAAGCGTCAAGGCGGCGACAAGAAAAAAAGCGGATACGCCGACGTTATTTGACTGTATTCGTCAACCGACAACCGATTATCTGGTAATTCCGAAAACGTCTAGCGAACGTCGACGATATATTCCCATCGGCTTTATGAAGGCGAGCGTCATCGTTAGCGACGCAGTTTTTGTCGTACCAAACGCGACGTTTTATTCGTTCGGCGTTTTAGCGAGCGCGATGCACAACGTTTGGAGCGCGCGTTTTTGCGGACGTTTGAAAACAGATTTTCGTTATTCAACAGAACTTGTTTACAACACGTTCCCTTGGCCTAATCCAACGTCGGAACAACGCGCGAAAATCGAAAAGCTCGCCCAAGAAGTTTTAGATGCTCGCGCGCTCTTTCCCGAGGCGACTTACGCCGATTTGTACGATCCGAACGCAATGCCGCCGCAACTATTGCAAGCGCATCGCGCGCTTGATTTGGCGGTCGAACGCGCCTATCGGAAAGAAAAATTCGATTCGGACGAGGAGCGCGTCGCGTTTTTATTGACGCGGTATTTGGAATTGGTCAAGCGTCGTATTTGACGGCGCGTTGATTGCAAATAACGACGCGCAAAACGCGACTTTTGCTCCGACGTTTTTCTGAAATCCGCGCGCGACGAAAGCGCGCGGATTTGCGCGTCTTTCCGCTTGTTTAACGCGAAATCGTCGAGAACGGTTGCGTCCACGCGGCCGGTTTCGGGACCGGCCAGCGTTCTCCGTATTCCGGCTCCGGGGGCGTCGCAAGAATGGGCGCTCCTTGTTCGTCGATTTGGTAGGCTCGCGCGCGAACGTATAGGTCGTCGTCTTGCAACTGATAAGACGCTTCAACGCCGTCGACCGTCTTGAAGACGACTCCAATATCGTCCGAATAAACTTCGATCGTTCTTTCGGGCGAATTCGGGAAGAGTCCTGCTGGCGAGACGACTTTTTCACACGTTTCGTCGAATCCGCGACGCGTCCCTATGAAGTCGATTCGATATTTCGCGCCCGGTTGCGCGTCGACCGCGACCGTCAGGGTTTTCGTTTCGCGATCAAATTCAAGTTTTTTGAAGTTCAGCCCGTTCGACGGATAACAGTCGCCGCGCGTCGTCGCTTCGAGAATCGCTTCCGGCGTCAGCTCGTCGGCAAGCACGTTCGTCCAGCCCACGACGTCCATTTCAGGATGCTCCGGGTAGTCGAAATGCCTGTCGCTCGATCCTACGGCGAACAAAAGCCGTTGACCGCGCGAACAACGAAACGCGTTCACGACGTCCCAGAATTTCTCGGGCGACCATCCTTTCGGGTGGAAAGGATAGACGTTCGGATCGGTTAACACGTAATCGGTCGAATTGTTTGTCAATTCGACAAGCCGAATTTCGGGAAGCGCGATCAAATCGGAAGGCGAGACGCTATAATATTGCCACATTGGGTGATTGACGGTGAAAATCCAGTTTCGACCGGGTTTGCCGTATTTTTTGACGCCTTCTTCGTAATTTTTACGAATAGTTTCGAGCGAACTGTTTTCCGCGTAACAGGGCATAAGTTCGGGCACGTTGATAAAATTCATATGCAAATGCCCGAAATTTGGGATTTGCGAGGTTTGTTCAAATCCCATTGTCAACAGAAATTCGCCCGGCTTGTCGAACTGCGCTTTCAATTCTTCGTTTGTTTTCAAACGAACCCAAGTTTGTCCGCCGATTTCCTTTGTTTTTAAGGAATCCGCGCCGAAAATTCGGATCGCTTCGTCGACTTCCGCTTGACCTAAATGACTCCAAATATTTCCGACGATCGGCTTCCAGTAGGAATTTTCTCCTTCAAACGCTTTTTCGTCCGGGCACGAACCACCGTACCCCCAACTTGAAAAACGCAGTTCGGGCGTCTGCATCACGTTGTGATCGGTCATACAAACGAAATTATAGCCTTCTTGAAGATACGTATGCGCTAGAACTTCGGGCAAGGCTCGCCCGTCGCTCCACATCGAATGGGAATGGAACTCGCATTTATACCAACGTTTTGCCGGTTGCGTTTCTTCCGCGTAAACGTTCGCGATTAAATAGTTCGCCGCCAAGAAAAACAACGACGTCGCGACGACGAATCGCCCTTTAAAGCTACTGTTTAACATATTGATTCCTATTTGAGACAAAACGCGCGTTTTAACGCCGGATCGTTCAAAGACGTTCGAACGACGAACTAACGACGATCGGACGTTTTGTCGACGACTTGGCGTTAAAACGAACGTTTTTATGGGTTAGTCGGCGTCTTGTACTTCAATTTCAACGACTTTGGCGCCCTTTTCGACGGTTACGCTGAAGGGCGTGTCTTTAATGCTCGAGAACTCGCGCGGAAAAATCGCGGCTTCTTTGCGTTTTTTGAGGTATTCGTCGCGACTTACCGCGAGCGCTTTGCGTTCCTCTTCGGACATATTTCTCATTTCCGTTTCCGAAGGGGCTTTTGCGGCGTCGGGCTTTTCCAACTTGGCGGACAACAAGACTTTATGTTCGCCTTCCGGGGCGCCGGATTCGACGTATCCCCGACAAATCGTTCGCATTTGGGCGGTTCCGCTCTCGTCGGTCGTTCCTGCGGTCGTCCAGCGTCCTTGCGCTTCTTCAGACGCCAACGAAACGGCGACGTCTTTCATAGGGGCGCCTGCTTGTTTCACGACGATACTTAACGGATAGGTTTTCGGCATTTCCGCCGGACGTTTCGGACCGCAACCGAACGCGACGATTAGCGGAAGCGTCAACGCGCAAAAAGGGAGAATGTTTATTTTTTTCATATTTTACTTCTCGTTTGATTAGAGCGACGAAACGGTTTCTCCTGCGCCGCGCGTACCCAGCGCGCCCCAGACGCCGTAAGGAGACTTGCCGCTTTGAACGGCCGCCGCCGTCAAGTTGCCCGTGTCGACCGTTTCGGAGACGAATCGAACGCTTCCGTCCGCCATACACGCGTTGACGCCGCCCGAATGATGACTTGTCGGGGCGCCTACGGTGATCCACCCGGAATAATACCAATAATCCCAACTATTCCAGACGTGGTCGCTACTATAACTATCGGCGCAACTGACGCTGTTCGGGGCGAAGACCGTGTTGAACGTCGCGAACGCGTTTACGGCGTCGAAAATCGTGCGTCCTCCGCGTCCCCACGAGTCGACGGGCGCGTCGTCGGCGTATCGCGGACCGTTAAGATAGGTTAAACACATCGACGGATTTTCAAGGTAGCCGTATTCCCACTCGAACGCTCCGCTGTCGACGACGAGGTACGTTCGTTTCACTTCGCGACTGTTGTTGATTCCGACCAATCTTTCGGAGAACGCGAGCGTGTTGCTCGTTCCGTCCTTGATCGATTCGAACCCCGTCCACGCGTCGCGGAAGAACATACCGCGCACGTGCGACGGATCGTTTAAATATCCGTGAATGGGAAAATCGCCGTTGCAAGCGACGTAATTGATCATACAGGGCGCGTTTCCGTCTTTGCTTTCCGATTCGGAAGGACAAAGATAGCCGGGAATTTGCGCCGCGAGTTCTTTGGGGAACCATTCCAAATAGTCGGCGGCTCCGTCGGCGGTCGTTTCAAAACCGGTTTGGCAAACGGTTTGATAAAGACCCGACTGTTCGATAAACGGAAGAATGTTCATACTCCAAGCGGTTCGACCGGGAATAATTTGAGCCCCGGCGTTTCCGTAAGCGCGATAAGCGTAACGATCCGCGTTGAAACCCGACGCGAACGCGACGACTTTATTGTTGACGTCGTGATAGTTTTGGATCGCCAAGCCGAGCTGTTTTAAATTGTTAGTGCATTGCATACGACGAGCCGCTTCGCGAGCCGCTTGAACCGCCGGAAGCAGAAGTCCGATTAAAATCCCGATGATCGCAATAACGACCAACAATTCGACGAGCGTAAAGCCGTAGCGACCGCGAGCGCCGATTGAAGCGTAACTTGAATTTTTCATAAGTTGCCTTTCTAATATTGGATAACTCCGTTAGTATAAAAATAGCCGCGTTCCTTGACGACGATTAATTAAGCGTCAATAATATAAAATACGTTTAACGAGTAAAAAGAAAATTAACCTTGCGGACCGTTCGTATCCTTGATAACTTGGTATTTGTCGACTCCGCCGTCTTCGTATTTCCTGTTCTTGATTTCGTTGTTAATCTGCTGGAGATGACGGTTGACGGCGCGTTGCTTGTCGAAGCCCGAGCCGCGATAAGGCGTTCCCCAAGTCGCTTGGGCTCCGAGCGTCAATATGTTGCGCATGTCTTCTCCATAGAAATGGTGCCAAGTCGTGCAAAGAAGTCCGAAATAACGTTTTTCCGCCGCGTTTTTGCCCAAACTGATAATCCCGGAAGTCTCGCGCCACGGAC
>JAZUGM010000212.1:0-2432 GCA_045641205.1 Thermoguttaceae bacterium | reverse complement strand
CCAGCCGTCGTCGCGTCCCGCTTTCCATCCGTCGTCGCGTCCCGCTTTCCAGCCGTCGTCGCGTCCCGCCTTCCAACCGTCGTCGCGTCCTTCTTTCCACCCTGCGTCATACCATTTTTGGCGCGCTTTTTTAGTCAGTTTTTCGTCCCATTTGGCGCTATATTTTTTGACGGCGTTTTCGTAATATTCTTGATCCAATAGTTCCAACATTTGTTTTTCATACTCCTTGTCTTTCATTTCGTCGGCTAGTCGTTTGAATTCCGCCTGTTTAGGCGAGCGTTTCCAACTGACGCAAGCCTTCGACCAATAACCCAAAAGAGCCAATAAAAGTTGATACGAAGAAGAATCTAATTTGAAGTCGCGTAAATCTCCGAAGACGTCAAGGATATCGGAATTTTTCAATTTGGGATTCTTGCCGAATTGCAAATCTTTGAGGAACGCTTTCGTCATTGGTTGAACGTCTAACTTTCCGACGTCGGTCCCCTGAACGTCGAAGAAAATTATGTCAAAATCAGGAACAAATCGTTCTAATTCTTTAGGAAAAGAACAAACGTCCCTTAATTTCTTCGGATTAGCTCCGACGCGTTCGTAACAACCGATCACGACGGGTATGGGACAAACTAATTTTTTCAGACCAACGTTCGCACGCTTGGCGTTGATTAACTGATATTTTAAGTATAACGCAACATATTCAAGCAACTGAACGGCAAGAAACGGATCGTTTTCCGACTTATGTTCGAAAAAAAACGCGTAATCTCGTTCTTCTGCGTCGGCAAGTCCTTTGACGTTGTAGATCAAGTCGGCTATATGCGCGACTCCGTTGCGATCGACCTGCTGTTGTTGAACAGGCTGAAGCGTACTCCAGTCGACGTCCGTCGCGCGCGTCGAAACGCGTAGAAGATCGGCGGCGATCGTGAGATCGGTCAACGCGGCGACGACAAGATTATTATGCCGACTGAACTTGACTTCGTACTCTTGCAAGTCGGGCGAGAAAAGAGAACCGCGCGTCAAGAGCGTTTCACGACGTAACGCCGTCTCGAACAAGTCGGGCGAATCCCAAGCGTTCCACGATAAAACGAAATCGAAAACGCGACGTTGAAAAGCGCTTGCGTCGTCCGTCGCGTTTTCAAGAACTTGGCGCCGTGCAAGAATACCCTTGCGCGCTCGTTCCGCTTCATTCAACGCCTCGAATCGTTCGTCTTTAGTCGTCATAGCGCGATACCTGTAAAACGTATTGAGGAAAAGTCAAAGGACGTCTAAATCGTCCTTGACTCTTGATTTTACCCGGTAAGAATAATAAAGTCAAACGAATTAGAAAAAAAAGATGAATTTTCAGACGACTTATGAAGACGTTTTTTCGCGTCGCTTATACGGCGACGCTTATTTTGACAATCTTGAGAAAACGCGATATCGCGTTATTGAGGTTGGCAATAGGGATTTTCCGCAATTGGTCGAAAGTATTTCGTATGGTTTGCGCCTATCATTCGCACGACCTTGATCAACTCTTTTGCGTTATAAGAGTCATAGTCGGGCGAATTAGGATCGAGACTGCTTTCATGAACGCCGGTCGCCGACTGAATAAAGCGACCGTCGCCAATGTAAATTGCCGTGTGGCGCCAATGCGTCGACCCGTTCGCTCGTTTTTTGCCGAAAATCAACAGATCGCCCGGTTGGAAATTTTGCCAGCCTTGCGACAAGTCGACGTCGATTCCTTCGCGTTGAATTTGACTGACGTCGCGCAGAATATTGTAGCCGTTCAATCGAAACGCGACGGAAACCAGCCCGCTGCAGTCGACGCCTTTTGTCGACGTTCCGCCCCAAACGTAGGGCGCGCCGAGGAGCCGCCGCGCCGACGCGATCAAATTATCCGCGTTCAGTTCGCGCGTCGACAACCAATCGTTCCATTCTTGCGTTTCGCGTTTTAAAACCCAGCCTTGTCGTCCGTCGGGCGTTTCCACACGGTAAAAATCGTCGGTCGTCTCTTCGTCTTTCCATACGAGAACGCAGCCCGCCGTCAGATCGGAGATCGTTTGAGAATCGCCGTCGGGCGCGGAGTATATAAAGCCGAAGGAGGGAAGGAAGACGAGTCGCTTGGATTCAAGCCACGCGTTATATTCTTCGCGCGTCTTTCTTACGACGTTCCCAGCGGGCGTATAACCGAAATATCCGTCAAAATTTTGGATCAACAACCACCCGCCCGACGCTTTTTTTATCACGCGCACTGGCGTTCCCATTAGCGCTTGCGTTCCCCATTCTGCGGCAAAGTCAGGGGCTTTTTGAAGTTGAATCGTCGAAAAGACGACGATTCCGCGCCAACGTCCTTCGAGTTCGTCGTTTTCTTCGGGATATAATTTGACGTCGATTTTCCAACTTGGGAAATCGTCGACAATTTTTTTCACTTCGTCGACGGCTTCGCGCGAAGAAGTCGGAGG
>JAZUGM010000211.1:0-2594 GCA_045641205.1 Thermoguttaceae bacterium | reverse complement strand
CTTTGGACGGCAAGGGAATTTTCAACGCTTGTAATACGCGTTTCAAACGCCTTGTCGTAATTTTTGATCAAGTTCGACGCCAATATCACGACGCCCTTGAACTTTTCCAAGCATATGAGCAACTGACCGCGCATCGCGTTGATGCCCGCTTCTGCGCCGGTCGTTTCTCCTTGAATTCGCTTTGACAATAACGAGTCCGCTTCGTCTAAAAACAACACGGAGTCTTGTTCTTCGGCGGCGCCGAACATCGCCTCGAGATTTTTAGCGCCTTCGCCGACGTACATACTAGCGATTTGGGCGTAACTTCCGAGAATGATTTTCTTTCCAATGCGACGGCTAAAAACTTGCGCCGCCAACGTTTTACCTGTGCCTGCCGGTCCGTGAAAATTCAACGCGACGCAAGGAAAAGGAATGATCGAACCTAAATTCCAGTCCTTGAAGATTTTGTCGTAATATTGGAACATATTGATCGAATCTTCGATCAACTTTTCCGTCTCTGACGGCAAAACAAGAATGTCAGGATAGGACGGATCGACCGCTTTGAAAAGCGCGCGACGTCGCGACATATCTTCTTCCGTATTTGTCTCTTCCTTTCGAGTTCGAAAACTTTTGCCTTTGCTTGATTCGTTCAAAGCGCCGCAAAAGATTCCAAGGTCGAGCGTAGCATCGCCGGAAGTCGCCATATACTTTGCGATCAATTTTGAGACGGATGTTCGAAGTTTACCAAATTCTGGCGAATTGACGTTCGTGTCTCTACTGTAGTTAAGAAATTCTATTTTTTTTTCCATTATTTCTTTGGCAAAGCAAAATAATTACGCATCGTTTCGAGAATTAATAACAATAGATGCAAGGATAGCTACAATTCAACTGCCGCTATCCTTGCAATACACGCCTAATTTCTACTGAATAGAGTCATATCGTAAGCGTTCACGCAATATTTTGACCGCAGTCGCGTTGGAATCACACCGTAAGGCAAGCGTGATAAGCCGTCTGCCCATCTAATGACGAACGGCTTATCGCGCGCCGCTTTCGCGGCGGTTCCTACACGTCGTTTGTTCGGAAATTAGAGCGTCGGTTGGAACATTGCATAACTTTCCGTGAACGATAACTAAATCAGTAGGAAAAACGGTCGAAACAGTAGCTGTCTCTATCCAATTCTCCACTTAGATCATTAGTAAGTACACGGTACAACAACGAATTAGAAGATCGACGTTCTTCAAAGAGATACATAGTTGCCCTTTTAGCAACAATTTCTGCGATTTGTTTTTCGGGCACTCTATTTTCTCGAAGATATTTTACGACTTCATTAGTATTTTTCTTGAAAAAACGAACCCGAATAGCATCCGCTTCTCCGTCAAAAATGGAGCGAGCGATTTTACGGAGTCCTTCGTACGTTAACACCGCCAACAGCCCTAACAACACTGTAAGGGTCCACCCCAAAAAACCAATAGATTCAAGCACCATTATTTTACCTCCATAATTTGTCGAAAGAATAGAAAACTCGTAACGTAAATTTTGTAAATGTTCACGGAAAGCATTCTCGGAAAACCACCAAATGAAATTCGGCGGTTGGAATTGCTAAAAAAGCAATTCCAAAACTAACAAGCGCGTCTGAGCGCGATTAATGAGTTTACAACCCGCAATCAACGCCTTTCCTTGGAGGTTTTTGACCGAATACTCAAAACCTTACGACGCCGACTCGCTCCAACCCAGCCTCCGAGTTTCATCGGCGGCTTTCCTTGGTATCGTCGAGGGAATCTTCGCGTAAGGTCAAATCGACGACATAACAGGAGGATCGCTCCTGTTCATTAGTGATTTTGTTCTCGCTACTCCATTAGTGATTTTGTTCTCGCTACTCGAGTCAAAAAATGAATTTGCTTTGCGCAAAAACCTGTCGACAAGGTATGCGAAGTGATAAGGTTCAAAAATAATCATTTTGTTTCCTTTCATTTTTGGAAATTTGTCACATGCAAAGCGTTTAAACAAACGCAAAACTCTTTTTGCAACGGTTACTAATCATTACGTTATTCGCCGCGTTTTAAAATATAACGAAACAACGCAAAGGACGTCTACGCAAACTTAAAACGTATGCAAGCGTTTACGAAAAGCGTCGTGGACGAACCGGCGACGTAAGCCGCCGCGCGACAAGCCTCCGATTATATACCTTCGGACGGCGCTACGATAAAACGACGATTCTGAAAAAGCTAAAGCAAGAAGCGCCGCGGTTACGTCGTTCCCACCTTAAACTTTTGTTTGGAATCAACGCGACGTCAAACGCCGTCCGCTCGTATATACCCGGTTTATCGCGCGTCGTTACGCGGCGATTCAAAATTGCGCAGTTTTTCCGTGAACGCTTACAAACGTATAAAAGACGTCGTCTTAGTAGACAAACAGAATCTTTAGACTTGTCGCCGAGATTACGCCGATACAACTTGCTCGAGGAAATTTTCGAACTATGCCGTCGGTAAACCGCAAAGTCGACAAAAAGGCTTATTTACAGAGACAATTCTTAATTAGAAACTTCAAGAAGAATAAAACTCGTTGCAAAGGACAAAAAACTCTATGGAGAGAAGTCAAATGAGAACACGAACTCT
>JAZUGM010000210.1:0-31136 GCA_045641205.1 Thermoguttaceae bacterium | reverse complement strand
TCTTGATTTTGATCGAGTCGACAAGCGGCTCGTCGGCGTTGCGAAAGACGCCGTTCATTATCCCGCGCAAAAACGGAATCGATTCGACGCGCCCAAACGCTATGCGAAAAACCCAGTCTTGACGAAAATTGATTCCTAATTGAACAAGTTGGCTAAAATACTCGCGCAAAAGTTCCAACTCTTTTTCTTCGTCGGCGCGTCCTGCGGAAAACTCGTCGTCTTTCTTCATAAAATTCCCTCCCATTTTTGTAATCGTCCGCAGAAAACTCCGAAAAGCCAACGCGCCTAGACGCATCAGACGTCGAACGAAACGAATGCGACGTTTTTTTTATTTGAAAAAACGTAATTTGTTTGTAGGACGACTTTTCACAACAGTCGATCTTTACCGATTCTTTTCAGTAGTTTCCTTACCTGACGCGCTTACGTGCGGCGGCTTTTCGTGAACGCCTACCTTTTTTCTTTCCCTTGCGCCTATTTACTACTCGAAGAAGACGCAGCTTTTTTACCGATACGACGTCGAAACACGACAAGGCATTGATCGTCGGTCTGACGGTCGGAGTCGGCGAAACGTCGCACGGCTTCGATAAGACGGCGCCCAATTTTTTCCGCGTCGGCGTAATCGTCGTTGCGCAACGCTTCAAGAACGCGTTTATCCCCAAACAATTCCCCGGCGTCGTTCATCGCTTCGGTCAAACCGTCGCTCATCAACGAAACGGCTTCTCCTTCTTGCAAACGATAAACAAATTCGGGATAGTCGACGCCAGAAATAACGCCGATCGGAGTCTGATTGAATCCCTTTCCGATTTGCTCGACGGAACCGTCGACTTTGGACGCGATCGGATAAAGGTGTCCCGCGTTGAATATTTTCAACTCGCCCGACGAAGGTTCAAGAATGACCAACGCCAGCGTGACGAATCGATCGCCCCAATGATTTTCAGCAAAAACGTCGTTCAATCTTGCGATAGCGTCGGAATAGCGCTTTTCCAAGGCTAGGCAATATCGAACCTCTGAAGACAATTTCGCCATCAGAAGCGACGCTTCGACGCCCTTGCCCGCGACGTCGCCTAATACGATCGCGATCGAACCGTTTGAAAGCGACACGTAATCGAAATAATCCCCTCCGACAAATTTTGCGGGCTTATAATAGTCGAAAAACTCGTAATTTTCGATTTGCGGGGGCGCCGCAGGCAGAAAACCTCGCTGAATTTCGTTCGCTACTTGCATTTCCTGAAACGCAAGTTTTTTCTGAACGAACGCGTCGCGATAATATTGGTTTTCCCAATATACGGCTATTTGGTTGGCGACGGCGACCAACATTTTAAGTTCGTCGGACTCAAAGGGACGTCCTCTTCCCCGCGAATCGACTTGAATTACTCCAAGCAACCGATCGTTGGAGACGTCGTAAATCGGCGCCGCCATTACGGAACGAATCTTTGAAAGCGCCACGCTTTCCGAGGAGTTAAACCGAACGTCGTCCGACGGCGAGTTGGAAAGCACGGCGGAATTTGTCGCGACGACGCGTCCAATAATCGCGCGACTCACGTGAAACGCTTCGACGTTCGTTTCGTCGCGACGCGCATAATTCAACAGACGCAACGGCTTGCGACTCGCGTCCGCATCGTCGGAATTGGGCTCTAAAATACAGGCGGAGTCCGCGCTTGGAAAGAGTCGTAGAAGATTTTTTAAAAAGCGAGGCGCCAAATCGACAAAATTTTCCGCTTTACCCAAATCTCGCGCGAATTCCAACATAACGCGCAAACGTTCCTCGAGCAAGACGATCTCGCGTTTGTACGCCGTTTCTCGAGAAACGCGACGACGCCCGTTCGACTTCAAATCGACCGACGAAGAAGAAGGCTTAACTAAGACTTGCGAAACGATGCTTTCAAGATCCTTTTCCCCCTCGCGCCAAAACAACTGATTAAATTCAGACGAAGAAGCGGTCGCTCCGTCGGAATCGTCGTCCAAAAACTCTATTTTTTCTTTGCCAATAAGAACGACGTCCTTATCGCGCAAAAGTTCCGGCTTGGACTCGACGCGTCTACCTCCGACCCAAACGCCGTTCAGGCTTCGCAAATCCTCGATCGCCCAACCGTAACTTGTTTTGAATATTTTAGCGTGTTCGCGACTTACGGCCGCGTTGTTCAATACGACGTCGCAACCCGGTTGACGCCCGATAATCGTCTGATCCTTAATCAACGGGAAGCTTTTCGTAGTCTGTTCGGCGGAATTATAAACGAGTAAACGCGCCATAACCTTCTTTCAACGAATCTAGCGCTCTTCCAAATCGATAAAAAAAACGAACGTTTGCTAAAAGCGTAGGTCAACGACCTCGAATCTGTGAAATTACTGATCGCGACGCGATTAATAAAACGGGTTCGTCTTGTCGACGGCGCGTCTCAAATAGCGCGCGAGTCGGTCGTCTTCGTTCTATAGTCGTTCGGATAAACGACGTCGATCATATACAAACCGTGAGGCGGAGCCGTCGGCCCCGCCAACTTACGATCGGCGCGTTCCACAATACGCTCCATAGTTTCGGGATTTTCAAAACCTTTATGTCGTTGTCCAAACATATATAGCGTGCCGACGATCGCGCGAACCATATTATACAAAAAACCATCCGCCTCCACTTCAAAGGAAATAAGCCCCGGCTCTTCAATAAAGGGCGAATTAGCGCCGACGAGCGCCGACGTGCGTTCGTTCGAATTACGTTCGTTTGAATTACGTTGCGCAATTAACTTTGGGAAAGTCAACGCTTGATCCAACGTCAAACGTTCGACTCGAACGTCGTAAATCGTTCGCACGGTCGTTTTTCGCGGCGATCCGATCGTCTGAAAAGCGCTAAAATCGCGGGTTCCCATCAAAAAACTCGCCGCCTCGCGCATCGACTCGACGTCCGTCCTTTGCAACAAATTCCAGACGTTTCGTCTAAAAAAAGGAAACGCGGATCGCGAATCGCTCGCTAAATAACGGTAACGCTTGCGCAGAACGTCGCGAATCGGATGAAAATCCAACTCGGCTTCAGTCGCGCGCCATATTCTTATGTCGCGCGGCAAAAAAGCGTTCAACGCGCGCGCCAACGTTTCAGGCGGCAACGCGGACGCGGTAGAAAACGCGGCGACTTGATAAAGCGCGTGAACGCCGGCGTCGGTTCGACCGCTTCCGAGAACTTCGACGCGCTCGCCGACTACGCGTTCCGCCGCTTTCTCGAGTTCGCCTTGGATCGTTTTAACGTTTGGTTGCTTCGGTTGAACTTGCCAGCCCGCGTAGTTCGAACCGTCGTAACAAAGCTCTAGTTTAACGCGTCGCATTGGCGCGCCTCCTTGCCTAACATAAGCGCCGCGGCGCCAAATTACGGAGCGTTCACAGACGCGCGCGACGATCTCGCGACGCGTCAAACACTCCCAACCTCTTCGTCAACGCGCGTTCATTCCGCAGCTTGACCGCCGAATTTCTCGTGGCAAGTGGAACTGCACGTCTCTTCGACTTCTTTAAAGGCGCTCTTCATATCGTCGAACGCCCCTTGTTTGGCAGCCGCTTCATTCGCTCGCTTGTTAAATTCCAGCGCGGATTCGGCGAGTCGTTCGCAATACTGGCGCCAGATTTTCTCTTCGTCGGGCGCTTGCGTTTCGTCGACGTTTTCGCGACAGCCTAACGCGATAGCGACCATAATCGTCGAATCGTCGATTACTTTTTTAGCGTTGGAACCGCGCAAGAAGGTCTTTTCGTTACGGGCAAGGCGTTTAATTTCCGTAGACAGGGAAGGAAGAGCGTACTTCATCAACGGTTTGAGAGAAGCGACTTTCGACCAAACGAGCTTTTCGTCGGCGCCTTTACCGGCGACGGCGCCTTTTAGCGCTTGAAGTCCTTTTTTAACTTCGGCGACGTTTTTGGCGTTCGAAATTTGATCGGCGGCTTGGATTAGCCCGGAGACGGAACCTTTAAAGGAAGAATCCGCCGCATCGGACGCGCCGATCGCAAGAGCGACGACGGCAAGCGCGGAGGCGTCGCGACGAACGCCGACCATTCCGTCTTCGAATTTCGGAATCATCTCAAGATCGTCGACGTCGCGTTGCAGGGCGGCGATCAAAGACTTCGCCGCCGAATCAAGATTGTCGGCGGCGGGAACTTCTGGTTCGTAAGCCGCCCCGTAAGAGTCGTTTATTTTAGAAAAAAAAAAGCGACGGTTTGTTCTTGCGCGGGCGCGGGCGCCGGTTCGGCGGGCGCGGGCTCAGACTCGGAGGCGTTCTTAGCCGCTTCAGCTTCTTCAGCCGCTTTACGTTCGGCTTCAGCCTTTTCCGCCGCTTCGCGAGCCGCTTGTTCTTCAGCCGCTTTCTTCGCCGCTTCTTCACCCGCCTTGCGTTCGGCTTCAGCCTTTTCCGCCGCTTCGCGAGCCGCTTGTTCTTCAGCCGCCTTCTTCGCCGCTTCTTCAGCCGCTTTACGTTCGGCTTCTGCCTTTTCCGCCGCTTCACGCGCCGCCTGCTCTTCAGCCGCTTTACGTTCGGCTTCAGCCTTTTCCGCCGCTTCGCGAGCCGCTTGTTCTTCAGCCGCCTTACGTTCGGCTTCAGCCTTTTCCGCCGCTTCGCGAGCCGCTTGTTCTTCAGCCGCCTTGCGCTCGGCTTCTTTCTTAGCAAAATCGGCAAAATCAAAAGCGGGCGCCGCGTCGGAAGTCGTAGCGGCGGCGTTGAAATTAAACGCGGGCGCGGCGTCTCGGGTCGTGGCGGCGGCGTTGAAATTGAACGCGGGCGCGGCGTCTCCGGTCGTGGCGGCGGCGTTGAAATTGAACGCAGGCGCGGCGCCGGTCGTAGCGGCGGCGTTGAAATTGAACGCGGGCGCGGCGCCGGTCGTTCCAGCGGCGTTAAAATTGAACGCGGGCGCGGCGCCGGTCGTTCCAGCGGCGGCAAAGGCGGAACCGGCGACTTGCGCGCCGCTGGTCTTCGCCTTTTGTTCAAATTCTTTCACCCACGACGCGTATTCGTCTTCGTTTGCGATTTCGGTTGTTTCTTCGTCGTCGATAACAATTTCTTGAGAACCGTCGCAACCTAAGAATCCGACGCAACTAATCAAACACAACGCGGCGCCGAATTTAACCGAACGCCCCCAAAAAGACAACTTGCTCATTTTTTTATCCTTAGTCTTATCGCGCTCGGAGCCTGATTCCAGACTCCTCCTCGACGCGCCGTAAGACGTCGAACGACGTCCCCAAAAAACAAAACCGCAAATTCGCCAAACTTTGCGACGACGCCAAATTCGTCGTCGATCGTTCTCGATTCGAACGTCTAAGGAACGCCGCTTGAACAAGACGCGTAAATCTTGCCAAGTCAACCTAGCCCGACGTTAGAAAAAATATTATAATAAAGTCGAGGATTTTTTCGAGGGGGCGCAAGGTAAAAAGGCTTTGATTTGTTTTTTTCCTTAACCCTTCGCCGTCGTTTTTGTCGTTAACCCTTGCAATCCTCGTTATTATTACAACTAGAGTTTTATGGATTACCGTTATGTTAGGTTCTAAATTCTCGTCCCGAACGGCGCTTCCGGCGACGCACGTCGAAGCCCCGACCTATGTTTTTGAGTCCGGCGCCGACGCATGCAACCACGTGGCTCAACAGATTGCCGGCATTGTGCGCGATCGTAATTCTCTAGGGCGCACGGCGACGTTAGGGCTTTCTGCAGGTTCCAGTCCCATCGGCGTCTATCAGGAACTCGCGCGAATTCATCAACAACAAGGACTTGATTTCTCGCGAGTTTCAATTTTTATAGTCAACGAGTATTTCGGTCTAGCGCCCGACAGGATTCAAAGTTTGCGCCGTTGGTTAAAGGAAAACTTTGTCGACAAAGTCAACATAGCGCCGGAAAACGTTCACTTTTTCGACGCGTCCCTCTCGCCGGACAAGGCGAACGCTTATTGTCGCCAATACGAAGAGGCGATCGCGGAATCCGGCGGAATCGACGTTCTTCTACTCGGGGTGGCGCCAAGCGGTTCCGTCGGTTTCAACGAGCCGTACACGTCGCGCAAGAGCCGAACGCGCCTAGTAACGCTCGATCCTCAAACGCGTCTTTACGCCGCTTCCCTTTTTTTCAGCGAGGCGAACGTTCCGACGCACGGTATGACGATGGGTTTCGCGACGATGATGGAAGCTCGAAAAATTGTCGTTCTTGCTTTTGGCGACGGCAAAGCGTCCGTGATACAGCGCGCGCTCGAGGAACCAATCTCGGACGAAACGCCCGTCGGTTGGTTGCGCGAACATCCGGACGTCTCTTTCATAGTCGACAAAAACGCCGCGTCCGCGCTTCAAGACGTCGCGACGCCGTGGCGCGTTCGTTCCGTCGACTGGACCGACGTTATGATCAAACGCGCCGTTCTCTGGCTTTGCGAACGCTCGGGCAAGTCGCTGCTCAAATTGACGGACTCCGATTTTCGCGCTTACGGACTTCATTCGCTTCTTCGCTCCGTCGGTTCGGCGTCGGTCGTCTCGGAACGCGTTTTCAACTGGATGATGGAGACGATTTCCCCTCATCCCTGCGGGAAGACTCCCAAACGAATCTTGGCGTTTAGTCCTCACCCGGACGACGACGTCATCAGTATGGGCGGAACAATGATTCGGCTCGTCGCCGACGGACACGACCTAAATATGGCGTATATGACGAGCGGCAATATCGCCGTCAACGATTACGACGCCTGTCGAATCGCCGATTTGTTGATGGAAATGGATCGACAGTTCAGCCCGGAAAAGAGCGTCGCGTCGATTATCGAAGAAAAAATTGCGGAACCTTTGCGCCAAAAGAAACCCGGCGAAGTCGACTCGCCCGAAGTACAACTCGTCAAGCGTCTTATTCGTTGGAGCGAAGCGCGCGCGGCCGACAAAGTTTGCGGCATTCCCGTCGAACGAGTCCATTTTTTAAACTTGCCCTTCTACAACACGGGTCTGGTTGAAAAATTGCCGCCTTCCGACGAAGATTTCCGTTTAGTTCGCGAGCTTATTGAGAAAATACAGCCGGAAGAAATATTCGTGGCGGGCGATCTTTCGGATCCGCACGGAACGCACCGCGTCTGCGCGTTTGTCGTTCTTTCGGTTCTGAAGCAAATGCAAGACGAGGGAAAAGAAATACCCGAAACGTTGCTCTATCGAGGCGCATGGCAAGAGTGGCCGCTCGATCAGATAGAAATCGCCGTGCCGCTCACGCCGCGAGATTCCGAAAAGAAACGCGAAGCGATTTTCCGGCACGCGTCGCAAAAGGACGGCGCGCTCTTCCTCGGTTCCGATGCGCGAGAATTTTGGCGCCGCGCGGAAGATAGGAACTTGGCGACCGCCGACGCGTATAATCGCATTGGACTGCCCGAGTTCTACGCGGTTGAAGCGTTTGTTCGTTGGGACGGGTCTTGCAACTTCTAAAGCGCGCTTTTCCCTCTCGAAGCGTTTCTATTGCAACCCTCTTAAATCGCCGCTTCGGCTTCCGACAAAAAAGGACGTCTAAAAATAGACGCCCTTTTTTATTTATCAGCAAAACGTCAACGCCTACGCGCGTCCCTTTCGACGCGCGTCAAACGTTTCATAAAACCGTAATTTCCTATTGCAACAAGCTCGTCGCGATCGCGTCTAAGGCGTCGGAATCCAATTCGTCGAAGAAGTCGGCGCCCGTCGTCGGCACGACTTCTTCGTCGACCAGACTAGAAGTCATCGAACCCGTGTCGTAGGACTCGACGCGACTCCAAGCGGAAAGATCGCCGTTCTCCGCGACGGCTTGAACGCGGAATTCATACTTGACGCCGGCGGTGACGTTTTTCAAAGTCGCGTTGTTGGAAGTCGTTCCATTCGTCAAGGAATACCAAGACGAAACGGAATCTTCCCAGCAATAACGATATTGGACGTTGTAACTCGCGGCGTTTCCGTTCCAGGCGAGAGCGATCTGACGACGAGAAGGAGCGTATTCGATCGCCGTAAATTCAGGCGCGACAACGCCGGACTCGCTACCGAGCGTAATCTTAACCGCGTCGGAGTAATTATCGCCGAAAGCGTTGTACGCGGCGACGCGGAAATAATACGTTTCGCCCGCGTTCAAGCCTGTTATGTCGCGCGCAGTCGAATTCGCTTCCAAATACGCGTAGTCGCTCCAATTTTTCCCGTCGACGCCGTATTCGATCTTATAACCCTTCTCGACGTCGGAATCGTCGCTCCAAGTCAATTCGACCGTTTTAGTCGTCGCATCGTACTCTCCGAACGCTAACGCGGAAGGCGCTTGCGGCGCGGAATCCGAAACAGGAATCTCGACTTCTTCGCTCTCAACCCACGCGGACGCCCCGTCGGCATTGTACGCCGCGACGCGGAACTTGTAAGTTCGACCGCCGACCAAGCCCGAAACGACGGAATCCAAATCGCCTTTGGAAGTTGTTCCCGCCGAATACCACGCGACTCCGCCGTCGTAACTGTATTGGATGCGGTAACCGTATGCGTTTTCCGGCTCTCCAGCCTCGTATGCCCAACTCAACACAAGCGAATTGGAATCGGAACTGAAAGCGCCCGGAGTCGCCGAGGTCGGCGCGAGAGGCGCGTTCTCGTTTTCAAACGTATACGGGGCGCTTGTCGTCCAATTGGAACGCCCGTAGGCGTTGTAGGCGCGAACGCGGAACGTGTAACTCACGCCGGGACGCAGTTTCGACGCGTCTTGCGTCGTAACGTCGGCGCTCGCGTTTCCAAGGGATATCCACGTGGAACCGCCGTCGACGCTGTATTCCAAATTGAATCCGATTTCGTTGTTCGAAGCGTCGACCCAACTCAATTTAGCGCTAGTCTCCAATCCTTCGACGGTCAAATCCGTAGGCGCGGTAGGAGTACCCTTAGGCGCGACGTATTTTTCGGAATAAAGCCACTCGGAAATCGAACTTCCGAAATATGCCGCGACGCGGAAATAATACGAACGACCGTAAACGACGTCGAAATCGGCGCTCGTCGCGTCGGCGTCGAAATACTTCACGCGCGACCAATTCACGCCGTCGTAACTATATTGAACGACGTACCCGTCTTCAAAGGTCGAATTGTCCGTCCAAGTAAGTCTAACGGACTCGTTCGTTTGTTGAACGACGCTCAAATTACTCGGCGGATCGATTATTCGCGCTTCAACCGTAAAGGAGTTTTCGCACCAATCGGAATAACCTGCGGCGTTGTACGCGGCGACGCGGAAGTAATAGGTTCGACCTTCGACGAGACCTTCGATCTTGAGCGAGTCGACGTCGTACCCGACATTCTTAACGGAATACCAATTCGCTTGGTCGTAACTGAACTGAACGACAAATTTTTCTTCGTCGCTCGAATTGTCCTTCCAAGTCATCGTCACGGAGGCGGAATCGGCGTCGTAATCGACGAATTCGACGTCGGACGGCGCGTTCGGCTTCTTGCGTTCGACGGAAGGAACGTCAAACGAGCCCGTCGCGTATTCGGAAGAACCGGCTTTATTAAAGGCGGAAACGCGGAAATAATACGTTCGTCCTTCGAGCAACTTATCCTTAACATAGGAGGTTTGATCGGCGGCGACGACATCGGAATACCAAGTCTTTTGATCGTTCGACCATTCGATCTTGAAACCGTTTTCATTGTCGGAATTGTCGACCCAAGACAAATCGACGGAGTAATTGACGGAGTCGTACTCTCCAAAGGTTAAGTCGGTCGGAGCTTCCGGAGTCGGAATAGCAAAACTGACGACGTCCCAATCGGAACTCCCGTAAACGTTCGTCGCGGCGACGCGGTAGAAGTAAGTAACGCCGACTTCCAACGTTCCAAGGTCGTAAGCAACGACGTCGGCGTCCAAAGTCGCCAAGTCTTTCCAAGCGTTTCCGTCGTAGCTTCGTTGCAAAACAAAAGCGGTCTCGTTACTCGAATTATCGATCCAAGTCAAAGTCGCGCCGTCGGTCGCGAAATCATACGCGACGGTCAAATCGCTCGGCGCTTTCGGCGCGGTCTTGACGGACGTGTCGAGTTCCGCCTCGACGTATTCGGAATATCCGGCGTCGTTGTACGCGCAAACGCGATAAACGTAGATCGAATCGTCGACCAAATCCGAAACGGTGTAATTAGTCGTCTTCCAGAACTTCTCGACGTCTTTCCAATCTTCGCCGTCCTTGACTTGGATAACGTATCCGATCGCGAACTCGTCGCCGTTCCAAGAAAGAGTCGCCTTATGCGTCTCTGCGAAGTATTCGCCAAAAGCGACTTCGGTCGGCGCCGCCGGAGGCGCGGTCGTGAAGAAATCGCCGACGCATACGGAACCGTCGCCCTTCGCGTTGTAAGCGACGACTTTGTACCCGTACTCGGCGTTGTCGTTCAAACCAGTAAACGCATACTCCAGATTCTTGGTCGTTTCAACGAGCGTTTCTTCGCCGTCTTGAGTCAAATAGACCTTGTAACCGTCGGCGAAACCGACTTCGTTCCAAGTCAACTTTAACGATTTGGCATCGTAATCGTAGTCCCCAGCGACGACGCTCAACGGGTCGGTCGGCGGGATCATCGTACTGAAACTCGCCGACTTTTCGAGCGAACGATTTCCGCGACCATCCTCTCCTTCGCCTTCGTAAAAGTTGAACGCAACGACGACGAACTCGTAACTTGTATAATTTGCCAAATCCTTAAAGGAATAAGTCGTCTCGGTCGCGGAGTCGACATAAACGTTTTCGCCGTCGATTTTTTGATAAATCTCATACCAAACGGCGCCTTCCGCCGGAGTCCACGCAAGCGTCGCCGTTCCGTCGCCGCCGTATTTTTCCGCATCAACAAAATACGCGTTTTCGATATTACCCGGAGTCCAATCGGTCGAAACGACGATTTCGCCGTCTTCCTTGGCCGATTCAAGCGTATGCCCGGCGGCGTCTTTCGTCCAAGCGGTTACGGCGAACCGATACTCGGAGTAACGTCCCAACGCGTTGGACGTATAAGTCTTAGTCAACGACGCGGTACTGGCTTTGAAGTCCCAAGCCGCAGTCTCTTCGTTCCATTGGTAAACCTTGTAGCCAACGTCGCTCGGATTCAAGACGTCCTTCCAAGTAATAGTCGCCAAACTGCCGTCAAAGACATACTCAATATTTTGCGGCGCGCGAGGCGTGGTCGTCGCCGTAATGGAAGCGTAACTCCAATCGGAATCGCCCATCGCGTTGCTAGCCGCGACTCGATACCTATATTCCGCAAAGTCGACCATATTCTTGACGACGTACTGGTTGAATTGCGGGTCTTCAAGCTCGACCTTTACCCAGTCTTCGATAGTCTCGTCGTAGACTTGAACCTTATAGCTCGTCGCATAATCGACGGAATTCCAAATAAGCGTCGCTTGTTTCGCTACGTCGTCGTATACGCCGAAGGAAGCGTTCGGCGTCGCGGGCGGAGCCGCTGTAAAGAATTTGTCGGAAAACGTCGAGCCGTCGCCTTTTTCATTGTACGCGACGACCGTATACGTATAATTCGCGTTGTCCTTCAACGAAAGCGTATAACTCGTTTCGGTCGTATCGAACGTCGAGGTCGCTTTACCGACTTCAACCAGCGTGATTCTATAGCCGGTCGCGTACGCGACTTCGTTCCAGCTCAACGTCGCTTCGTCATTGTCGTAATCGTATTCGGAAACGGAAACGATCAAATCGGCGGTAGGAACGATTCTCGTGCTGAGAGTAATCTTCGCGCTTTCAGAAGCCAACTTTTCTTCGCCGCGATACGCAAAGGCGTCGACGCTAAATTCATATTCCGCGTAATTCGCCAGACCTTCGACGTCGTAAGCGTTCGTCTCGACGACGATTACTTGTTCTTCGCCGTTGAGAACGTATCTAACCGTGTAACCGGCGGCGTGATCAACGGCGTTCCAAACAAGCGTCGCTTTGCCGTCGCCCGCGTAATCGGCGGCAAACGCCAACCCGGTAGGAGTCGCGGGCGCGACTGTCGTATCGAGAACCGCGACGCCGGAGTAAGCGGATTCGCCTTGATCGTTAAAGGAAACGACGGCAAAAGTATACGTCTTGTAATCTTCCAAATTAGTCAAAACGTATTCGTCAACGTCGGCGCCCAAGTCGGTTCCTACTTGCGTCCAAACGTCTCCGTCTTGTCGATAAACGCGATAACCGCTCGCAAACTCGACGGAGTTCCAAGTCAACGTCGCGGCGGCGTCCTCATACTCGCTAATCGAAACGACGGGCGCTTGCGGGGCGGCGGAGGCGGTAAACGTAATCGACGCCGGTTCCGAATCTCCTTGTTCGTTGCTTGCGATTACCGTAAACGAATAGGATTCGTTGTCGACGAGATTCGTCGCTTGATACAAGGTATCGGCGCCTTCGTAAACCAATTCGCCCGCTTCGTAAACGTAGTATTTCGCAGCAAATTCGGAAGAATAGGAAATCGTCGCAGTCTTGGCGTCCTTGTCGTAATTATAACTTACGGACGGCTTCGCGGGCGGCGCGGCGGTAAAGTAACCTTCGACCTTCGCGACGGCGCCCTTGCCCTTTGCGTTTGCGGCCGTAACGCGGAACGAATAGTACGCGTTCGGCTGAAGCGCGGTCAAGTCGTAAGAAGAACCGACGAATTTTTGTTCGACAGTAGTCCAAGCGCCTTCGCCCGCCTTGACTTCCACGACGTAGTAATCCGCCTTATCCAAAGCGTTCCAAGTCAATTTCGCAGTCGCGTCGACGTAGGAGTAATCGACGACGCTCAAACTCAAGGGACCGATCGGAGGAACAAGCGTGTCGAGAGGCGCGTCGACGTAACTCGAAAATCTCGTTTCGGCGCCGACTGTATTGAACGCGGCGACTTGATAAAGATATTCCGAATTTTCCGCAACCGTAACGACGAGCGAAGTTTCCGTCGTCGTCTCGACGACGTCCCAACCGCCTTGCGCGTTTTGCAACTGGACGCGATAACCCGCGACGCCGGGAACTGCGGTCCAAGTCAAAGTCGCGCTCGTTCCGCCGACGTATTCGTCAAATTTAACGTTCGTCGGCGCGTCGGGCGCTATAATCGTGTTGATCGTCAACGTCGTATAATCGGACGACAATTTCACGCCGTCGTCGTCGAGCGCGTAAGCGGCGACTCCGTATTCGTATTCGGCGTTGTTCGCCAAATTGTTGATCGTATAACTTACGTCGTCGGTCGTCGCAACGACGCTCCACCCGGTCGCTTCACGTTTCGCGAGGAGGTATCCGTCGGCGTTCGCAACCTCGTCCCACTGAACGGCGACGGAACCTTCGCCCGCGTACTCGGACGCCAATTTGAAATTCGTAGGCGCGTCGGGCGCGACGGCGGTATAAGTAGAAAGCGTCGCCAATTCGGACTTCAAGACCTCGTCGCCTTTATTCGCATAGGAAGCGACGGCAAATTCGTAGTTCGTGAAATCGTTCAAGCCGGTAACAACGCACGCAGTCGCGGTCGCGGTTCCGATTTCGCGCCAAGCGCCGTCGAGCTTTTGATAGACGACGTAACCGACGGCGTGATCGACGACGTTCCAAGTCAACGTCAACTGGTTGTCGGCATACTTCGTTCCAACTTTAAAGCCTTTCGGCGTCGCGGGCGCGACGGTCGTGTCAAGCGAAATCGCTTCCGACGCGGCGCTTCCCTTCGCGTTGACGGCGACTACCGTATAAGAATAAGTCGCGAAATCGGCAAGTCCCGTGAAAGTGTAAGAATTACTCGCGATATTATTCGCGACGACGGCGCCGCTCGCGTCTTTGATCTGGTAATACTCGGCGTTGGAAACGCTCGTCCAAGTCAGGGTCGCGGATCCGTCCGCATACTCGCCAAAGGTCAAATTGGTCGGCACGGTCGGCGCGACGAGCGTGTCAAGCGTCACGGTAACGGCGGCGGATTCTCCATAGGCGTTGAACGCGGAAACGCTAAACTCGTAGGTCGAATTATCGACCAAATTGGTCAAATCCGTAACGTTAAAGACAAGTTCGGTCGTAGTCTTCTGATTGGAACCGTAATAAACGCGGTATCCCTCGACTCCGTCGATCGAAGTCGGGACGTTCCAAGAGATCGCGGGCTTCTTCCCGGAATCGACGTAATCGGAAACCGCAACGTTCGTCGGCGCGCTCGGCGCGGTTCCTTGATATTCGTAAGCGCCGACGTCGACCGTCGCGGAAAAACGAGCCGAACCCGCCAAGTCGGTCTTTAACAAGGCGACTTCCTCGTCTCCTTCGATGGTTGCGAGGAAGTCTTGCGCGTATTCGTTCTTCCCGATGTTGAGCGCTTGCGAACCTGTCGCCAAAGTATAATCGTTTTGCTTGAAAAGCGGCTTCGTAGAATCATACGCGACGTTATGCGTACTTCGCGCGTCGGTTCCGGGGTCTCCATTAAGCAAGTTATACATACACACGACGTCCGAGGAGACGGGGTTCACGCCCTCGTTGACGAGGATCGAGTTCGCGACGGCGCGAAGACCGCTTCCAGCGACGTAGAACGCGGCGCCGGACGCCGTATTGTCGGCAATAGTCGTATTTGCGACAAACGCGGCGCCATCCGCGACGTGGATCGCGCCGACGCCGGTCGCGACGTTCCCGACGATCAGGACGTTCGCAAGATAAAGTCCGCAATCTTCGTCTTCCGGGTCGTCCGAATCGTTTTGCGCGAAGAAGGCGACGTCGGAATTCACAAAGTCCGCGCCGGACGTTGCGAAAATTCTTTCGAAAGGACGACCTGGAATCTCTGAAACGGGATCCGTCGAATCGGAAACGCTGCCTACAAAGAGCGTCTGCGAAGGATCAAGGCGCAAATAATTCAGTCCAGATCCGTCGCGAGTAACTTCGTGATCGTAAAAACGCGCGATGCACGGGTCGTCGCGGTCGACGCTAAGTTGAGAAAGCGTCGCGGAGACGGGTTGCGCGGCGTCGTTCGGCGTAATCTGCAACATACCAAGCAAGCCGTACTGTCCGCAAAAAATCTTCGTGCCCGAAGAACCGCCGCCGTATACGATCTTGTACAAATGCGCGCCGGTCTCCGTTTCGCCGCAGTCTTCAACGTAGGTCGTGCCTTCGTCTCCGTTGTAGAACCAGCTGTCGTACATATCCCCTTGCCAACATTGCGCGTTCTCGTCAAATTCGAGATTAAGCGTCGCGTTGTCCAAGGTTAAATAGAAGCAAGCCGTCGTGATAACGTATTCGTCTTCGTCGTAGTCCTCCCAAACGTTCTCGCCAAGGTAACCGTCGCCGACAACGTCGTATTCCGCGCGCGCGGCGTCTTTAAACCAGAGTTGAGCGTAAAGATTCTCGCTTGTAAGATCGACGATCTCGGATTTTGGAGCGGTTTCTTCTTCGTCTTCAGAGACAAAGACCCAAACGTCGGTTCCCCGTCTAGCTCCGTCGATTTTCCAAGACATACAATATGCTTCGTCGACGTCGTCCAACGACATATTCGTAAGCGTCGCTTTCAAAACGGCGGACGTTTGGCATTCGTGCGCGGCGACAAAACTCGTCTTTGCGGTCGTCTTCCCGTCGGAAGCAAACAAATCAAACGTAACGGCGGAGTAGTCGTCTTCGGCGAAATACTTGTCGGAGTCGATGAATTTGAGAACCAACTTGCCGTCTTCAATCGTCGGCATCTCGGCAAAGATAGCGGAATCAACGTTGGAACAGTCGAAACTATACGTCCAAGCGCCCTCGGAACAATAGTCGGCTAAATCGATTACGACCGTCGCGCCCTTGCCGCCCTTGACGTCCGCTATTTCCTTAATCCATTCGGGGGCGGACTCTTTAGGCCAAGCGAAATCACCCTCGTAAATCGCGGCGCCGTCGACCGCAATATTGTCTTTAAAGACGGAGTTCTGCGCCAAAAAGCCGCCCTTGTTAGCGACGGCGCCGCCGGAAACGGTCGCTTCGTTGTTGGTCAACTCGACGTCGATCAACATAACGACGCCGCCGTTTGCGATCGCGCCGCCGTAGTCGCTCTTACCGTTCGAAATATTGACGGACTCCAATCTCAAGGAACCGTTCTTTACGGTAAAAGCACGCGCCAAACCGTTGGCGTCAATATTCAAATCACCCCCTTTGGCGACGATCGTCACGGAACCGAAATCGTCCTCGTCAATGTCGATCGTAATCTCGTCGGACGCGGACGCAAACTTCAAATTTCCAGACGCGACTTCAATAACGTCGTTTTCCGGGGTGCTAGCGGCCTCCTGAATCGCCGCTTTAATAGCGTCGATCGAAAGTTCTTGCTTGCTAATGCTAATAACGTTCGCTTCCTCGGCGGCGGCGCCCAAAAGCGCGCCGAACGAATCGACGGCAAGGAGCTGTCTTTCTTCTAGCGTTTCCGTCAAAAGCCGACGCGGCTTCAACGAACCGTCGACGCGTCCCGAGCGTTTATTCTTCAACGCGCTTGCGTTCTTCGGCGCGCCAGCTCGACCTTGCGCACGTTGGGCGTTAGTATTGAAAAAGTGGAAAAAACCAGACGTCATCCTGTTCTCCTTTTATTTTGACTCGGGACGTCGAAGCCGCTCCGCACGACGCTCGCATCGACCGACGACGAACGCGAAAGACCAGCCGAACTTTAAAACGACGCGTCGACTGCGTCGACCGCGCCAACCGCAACGTCGGGCTAAGACCCGAAGCGCCTCCCGTCTCGGAGAGCGAGGAGGCTCTCCGATTTTATTCCTCAACGACGAAAACGCGCGAAGAGCGTTTTCAAACAAACGAACGCAAGCTCGCAAGAACTTTGTCGTTCTAAACGCGTCGTTCGACAAAAATCAAGATCGACGCGTAGTCGCTTTTTTCGACCTCTCTCAGCGCGTCTCTACAGTTAAAGGGCGCAAGAATGAAAAAAATCGCGACTTCCTTACCCTATTTCGATAATATCCGTTACGAGCCGAAACACGACGACGCGCGTTCTCCCTTAACTTCCATAACCAATACTTCCCTACTCTTTGACGCCGTTTGGGGCGTGAAATTCATAAAAAAAGAAAATTTTTAGTCAACTTGTCAACTAAAAGTTCCTTTTTCGCCCATTATACCAAAAAAGCCGACTTTCACAAAGAGCAAAGTAAATAAATTCATAAGAAACAATAACAAACTTTTTCTTGTCAAATCACCGCTGGAAAAAAAGTTTAATTCGTCAGGTTGCAACACGACGTCCCTTCCGAGTATGCAAAAAAGCCGTCGGAATTAACGAATTAAATCAAGGCGTAAATCAGAATCCTCCTATCTGTACAAAGGTCAAAGAAAGCGTCTAGCAAAAAATTCACTATTTACTTGATTTTCAAGAAAAGCTACAATACGCCGACGGGGCGTGCGGCAAGCGCGTTCCAAAGGAGTATGAGTAGCGTAGCTCGTGCTAAAATAAACAAAATAGACAAAACAAGAAAAATCTAATTGTCAAAACACGAACGCGACGTATAATTGCGCAGGATTTGTCGATTGCGCGAAAGAACGAACGCCTTGAGCTGACGTCGGCGTTCGTTCGTCGCGACGCGCAACGCAAATTAAGGTTTTGACGAAGGTCTTTTTTGTTGAGTTAAAAGATCGACGTTCCAATGCGAGGTTACGATGCGTCGTTTGTTTTTGCAGATTCTTCTGCCGTTGTTTGTTTTGTCGACGTCCCTGACAATTTTTCCAGAAACGTCGCTCTTTGCGGTCGAGTCGAATATTTTTGATTCGACGAGTTATGATTTTAAAGGGATTCCACGTTATACGAAACCGCGTCATTCGTTTATTTTCACGAATCATAGCGAAGACGTTCTGCGTTTAGTCGCCGCGCGGACAAGTTGTCAATGCACGCAGGTTTACGTTCCAGACAAACGCGAATACAAACAAGGCGAAAAGGGCGAAGTCGTCGCGGAAATAGACGCCGTTCGTTTTACCGGCGCGCGACACGCCACGCTTACGTTGACTTTTGAACGTTCCGGGCGCGTTTTTGAGGTTCCTCTTAACGTCGTCGGAATGGTCGTCGAAAACGTCAAACTAACGCCGACTCATTTGGATTTTATCGTCGACGAACTTAACGACCGTAAACTCAACAACGGCGAACTCCACAACGGCGTCGCGACTTCCGACGATAGCTCGAAGACGTCGCAACTTGAAGACAAGCCTCGTATGCGCGTCGTTACGGTTCAGTATCTTCATTCGAACGAAACGGCGGTAAAAGCGACTTCTTCAAGTCCTTATGTCGACGTTAAACTAGGCAAGACGGTCAAAGACAGGAACGGTTCGACAATTCCGTTGATCGTCTCCATTGCCGACGACGCGCCCGCCGGTTATATCGACGCGACGGTTTCGATATGGTCGAACGGAGCTTCGCGCGCGACGCCCTTGACGCTCGACGTCTCGGGTGTTGTTCGCGCCCCGCTGATGATTTCTCCCCCTACGTTGACGTTTTTCACTTCGCCCGACGGGAAGAAAGTCGTGAAAAACATCGTCGTTTCGGCGTCGAATCCTTTCACGTTAAAGGAGGTCGTCAGCGACACGGAATCGATCGGCGTTAATATTTCGGCAAAATCGATTCGCGCGTCGAAGGTTTGCGTCGTTCCAATTTCTTTCGATCCGTCGAAATTGCGCGAAGGCACGGGTTTGGCGCATATCCAAGTTAAAACGACCGACGGACGCGCGCTCAGTCTTGACGCGCAAATATCCTCCGGCAATTTTGAAGCGAACGGCTTAGTTCAAAGGGTCGAGGTTTTGCCGGAAATAGACGAGTCGTTTGCAGACGAAAAGAAATCGGAAGTCTCGCCGGGCGTCGGAGCGACTAACTTCGCGTCGAAGGGAAAGAACGACGTCAGAATAGTCGACGCTTCCGCGACGGTTCGCGAATCCGAGACAAATTCCGAACTTCAACGGTCTGAAAGTCGCGTAAATTCAAGGTATTCTTCCCCTAACGGATACGTTCCTCGCAATGAATTTCGTTCGAGTAATTCGTATCAGACGTCGCCCAAAACGTCTCGTTTGACTTCGGATCGTTTGCCCCTACGTTAAACTTCTTGGGGCGTGTTAAATTTCTTAGGACGTTTGCGCTACAGTCGCGAAGTAAAACCGTCCGTTTGACGTTTTTTCGAAACAAGACGTTCGCTCCCTCGCAAACGCGACGTCGCGTTTAAAAACGTCAAAGGGCGGTTTTTTTATCGTTTTTCACACGTCGTTGCGACGTTGCCCGCGTCGTCGTAAATTTTGACGTTTACGAAAGGACGGCGAAAAAATCGCCCAAAATTTTCCTAAGACAAGAGAAATTAATGCGCATTGCTCCTGATTCGCCCATAAATAATTCGTTGGAAGAAATTGCCGATCCGTTGCTTGTCGGTTTAAACGAAGCGCAACGTCAGGCGACGACTCATAAGGACGGACCGTTGCTTGTGCTAGCCGGACCGGGTAGCGGCAAAACGCGAGTCGTAACGCATCGCGTCGCGTGGTTGCTTCGACAAAACGTCCGCGATTCGCAAATTGCCGCGTTGACGTTTACCAATAAGGCGGCGGACGAAATGAAGACGCGCTTGGCGACGCTAGCGCCCGGCAATCGCGTTTGGGTCGGGACGTTCCACCGATTTTGCGCCTACTTGTTGCGTTATTACGCGGCTGAAGTCGGTCTTCGCGAAAACTACGCGATCTACGACGTCGACCAAAGTCGGAAACTTCTCGAGGCGATCGTCCCCAAAAACGCGCTTCCTAACGGAGTCGACGCGGCAAAAATCGCTTCGGCGATTAGTTGGGCGAAAAATTCGCTCGTCTCGGCGTCGGATTATTGCGCGACGGAAGGAAGTTTGCTCGGAAAAGTCGTCGAAAACGCCTATCCGGCTTATCAAGAAGCCCTGCGTAAAGCCAACGCCGTCGATTTTGACGACCTGCTCTTTCATATTGCGACGTTGTTGAAAAACAATCCCGAAATTCGGGCAAGGTTAGACGATCGCTTCCGATACGTCTTAGTCGACGAGTATCAAGACACAAATTTGGTTCAGTATGCGATCGCAAGAGCCCTTTCTATCGACTATCCGAATTTGGCGGCGACGGGCGATCCCGACCAATCGATTTACGGTTGGCGCGGAGCCAATATTCAGAACATTTTGAACTTCGAAAAAGATTTTGAAAACGCCAAAGTCGTGCGACTCGAACAGAACTATCGAAGCGTCAAGAGCGTTTTACGCGTCGCTGATTCCGTTATCAAGCGCAACGTTTACAGAAAAGACAAAGCGCTCTTTACCGACAACCCCGAAGGCAAGCCGCCGCGCGTCGTTCAATGTTACGACCAACAAGAGGAAGCGGAAACGATCGCGGCGGAAATCGCGACGGAAATTGCTCTCGGAAAGAGACGACCGCGCGACTATGCGATTTTTTATCGTATGAACGCGCTTTCGCGCAATTTGGAATACGCGCTAAAAAGATACGGCGTGCCCTTTCAACTTGTTCGCGGTCTGGAATTTTTCAACCGTAAAGAAGTCAAAGACGTCTGTTCGTATCTTCAACTCGTCTACAATCCCAGCGACGTCGTTTCTTTCAAACGGGTCGTTAATCTCCCCGCGCGAGGCGTCGGACGCGTCTCGTTGCTTCGCCTCGAAACGTACGCGGAAGAACGCGACGTCTCGCTCTTTGAAGCGGCGCGCGACGCCAAAAAAATCGACGGAATTTCAAAACGCGTTCAGAAATCGCTTGGCAAATTCGTCGAATTAATCGATCGTCTTGGCAAATCGCTCGAGGAGGGAAACGATCTCGAAGTCGTTCTAAGCCTCCTGCTCAAAGAAACGAAATACGTTGAATTCTTGCAAAATTCAGTCAAAACGGAAGAAGACGAACAGCGACTAGCTAATATTCAAGAATTATTGTCCGAAGTTCGTGAATTTGACGCCGATTTTGCGCAAATTCAAAAGGGCGAAGAACAAATTTCGCTCTTTCCCGAACGCGACCAGCCCGTCGACAAGCTCGGACGATTCCTTGAACAAATCGCTCTTGTAAACGACGTCGACGCTTGGGACGCCGACGACGACCGCGTTTCGCTGATGACGTTGCACGCGGCGAAGGGATTGGAATTTCCCGTCGTATATATGATCGCGCTTGAAGACGGCGTTCTTCCCCACGAACGTTCGATATACGACAAAAGACAACTGGAAGAAGAACGTCGTTTGCTTTTCGTCGGTCTGACGCGCGCCAAAGAAGATTTGCGCGTTTCTCACACGAGATTTCGAGAATTTCGCGGGAGTTATTCCCCTTCGACGTCCAGTCGATTTTTGTTTGAATTTCCCAAAACGGGCGTCGACAAATTTTCTACGATCGATCAATGGTTCGACGACGTCGCAAAAAAAATAGACGCCGACCCCAAAGCGGACGTCGTAAAGCCGCGATTATTCGACCGCAAGGAGGGACAATCTCAACGTCAAGCGCTTTGGAACGCGGAAAATCCCCAAAATTTGGAATTTGACGACGAACGACACGACGACGACTTTGCGACGCGAGGCGCCAATAAAACGAGAACGCGAGTTTCTTTCGCAAAACGAGCGCGGTTGGAAGAAGGAATCGATCCTGAAAGCGGCGACGATTATTCGCAGGCAGTCCCCGACGCTTACGAAGGAATCGACGCGCCCGGCGAAGAATACGTCGACGCGCCGTCCGATTTTGAAGGCGAAACGATTATTTATGTCGACGATCATAAGCCGACGACTCGTCCGCAACGCGAAACGCCGGACAAACCGACGTATTCGCGTTCCATCTCGCCCCGTGCGCTTTCGACGGGCTCGGAATTGGACGCGCTTTCAAAACGGAACGACGCCGGTTCCGTTCAGTCTTCCGAGGAATCGCGCCAGACGACTCGTCGTGTTGCGCTCAACGCGTTCGTTCGTCATAAAAAATACGGCGTGGGCGTCGTCAAAAAACTATTTGGTCCCTCCTTTGCTCGAGTCGCCGTAATTTCGTTCCTCTCGGGCGCGGGCGTCGTCGAACTTCCCGTAAACGATCCTGAATTGACGGTCTTCGCCCTAGGGCGGGAATGATAAAAGCCGACGACTTGTTCTAACTTCCAACCGTCGCTTTCCATAGAACGGCGGTTGGATCGATTTCAGATTACGTCTCCGCCCCTGATCGTTCTTAAAACGACTTCTTTTTTACGCATTATCCACAAAATCAAAAAAACCTGTTTTTTCATCTTCTATGCGTCAAACTGCTCTTGAGCTTTTGCGCGTTTTCTTCTAATATTGCAAGGCAAAGGCGCATGCGTTGGCGCGTAAAGTCGCTAAACGCATAACGTCGGCAAACAACCGGGACGCCGACTAGCGCAAAATTAAACGATCGAGCGTTTGTCTCGCCGTGAATTTCCGCTCGTTTACGTCGCGCGTAGTCTCGCGCAGGGACGCGTAGGAAGCGCGAACGTTAAAACCTAAAGAGTACGGTTATGTTAAATTTTCATCAGACGCGCAAGTTGTCACGTTACAGTCAAATTCCGAGCTTCGACTGTAAGCGTCGTTTCTCGCAAGCGACGTTATTCCGTTTATTTGTCGTGATTTCGGCTTTCTTCGCCGTCTTCGCTTGGGGAACGTTCGGTCGAGCGATAGAACCGTCGCAAAAGATGCGAGCGTCCGGCGTGCGCGCCGTCTCTATGGAAGAACCGCAAGAGCTTGAACAGTTTGACTTCGACGCGGAAGATCAAGGATTGTTCGAGGATGCAAACGCGCCCGCGACGCCGACTCAGCCCGCGATTAGCGAAACGACCAAAAACGAACGAAACGCTCAAAAGACGTTTCAAGCGCCTACCGATAAGAACGCGGCGTTAGTCGGCGCTTTTTTGCTCAGACTACTGCCGGACGCTTTGCGCGAACAAACTTCTTGGCGATACGACGAAAAGAACAACACGCTGACGATTTACGGTCCGGAACGCGCGTTGGAACTTTCCGAAAAGTTGCTTTCCGATTTTAGCGAGCCGCTCTACGAATCTTTTTTAGAATCGGGCGAATTCGTGGGAATCGCCGGAGTCGCGCCTCGGAACGAACCGAAAGTCGCCAAAGCGCCCCTCGAAAGAAACGCGCCGAACGAAACGTACTACGACGCGGAGCGCAACGAGGTTGTGAAAGTCGCCTATGAAGCCGAAGGCGCTATCATACCCGATCGACAGGAATACGCCGTAACGTTTGGCGCGGGCGACGTTGAACAAACCGCCGCCGTCGTCGACGCCGCGCGCGACAGATACGATCAAACGGCTCAAAACGCGCGCGATTTCATTGCGGAAAACGCGGAAGCCAAACCCGACGACTCTTCGGAATTTATGCTTTCGCCCGCGCAAGACGTCGAGACGATGCTGGACGTCGTCGTTTATCGTTGTCTGCCTAGCGCAAGCGATCGCGTTGAAAAACTGTTGCAAAGTCAATTTGGACAGAATTCGGAGATTGCGTTTAGCGTCGACCGTCGGCTCGGAACGATCGTCGTCCACGCTAATCTCAAGAGACAAGAAGAAGTTCGAAACTACCTCGCGCTGTTGGAAATCTACCCGGCTCGGAATTCTTCGCGCGAACCCGATTTACGCGTTGCGACCGGAGTTGTTTCCCCGATCGAAGGCGACGACGCAAAGGACGCGCTTCAAGCCTTTGGAACTCGACCGTCGAACGGATCGTTCGGTTCCGGCTCGTTGAACGACGTATATCGTCCTCAACACCGTCAAGCGGTCGAATTACAAGAGACGTTGTTGCAACTTTTCGGAAAACGCCTCCAACGCCTCTCTTCCAAGACGAAGGCGTCTTACAGTCAAAATCAAGTGGCGACGTATCGTTTTGTTAAACAAAGGCTCGAAGGCGAGAAATATGATCGTTCGTGCGACGTTTCCATCGACGGACTGCACAATCAAATCAGCGTTCAAGGGGACGGCGCGCTCTGTTCGCAAATGCTGGTTCTGTTGCGCGCGATGGATCAGCCGCCCTTGCGCAACGGCAACGTTCGACGTTTCATTCCGATTAGAAACGTCGATTCGCGCAAATTACGCCAGATTTTCGAATATGGAACTAAGAAAAACGCGGCAAATTCGCCCAAGAGAGGAAAAAGCGTCGCATTCGTCAATTACCTCGAACCGACAAACGAAGATCGAGCTTCTTTGTTCGACGGTCTGACGAAACTGACGGCTTTTGATCCGAATTTTGCCAAAGCGCTCGATATTGCAAGTTCGCCTAGTCTCACGGGCGAAAGCGCGCTCGAGTCGGCGTTCGAAGCGATCGACGCGCTGACAAGCGAAGCGCAAACGTCCGTCGTGAAAAAAGGCGTGCGTCAAGTAGCCTATCAAGAAGACGAGGGCTTGGGTTCTCTTAGCGGAATTGAGACGACGCCGGAGGGACGTCGCATAGGAACGGGAGTCGGAGTCGTTCAAGATTTCACGCCGACGGTTCTCACCGATTTGGACGTCGTGATTGTGGATAACGCGACCGACGCGGAGTTCGAACGCATCAAGCAGATGATCGAACAAATCGAAGAACTCGCGAAAATTGCCGAAATTACGACGGAAATCTACAATTTGGAACACGTCGACTGCACGATGTTGCACGGCGTTTTGACGACGCTCTATTCCGAGATGTTCACGACAAAGCAAGGTCGAGTCGTCTTTTACGCGTTGCAGAATCCGAACGCGATTCTTATCGCGGGCTGGGGGCAAGCGTTCGAAGATATGAAGAACCTTATCGAACTTTTCGACCAGCCGATTAAGGAAGGCGCGGGCACAATGCGCGTCGTTCGGTTGAAGTACGCGTCGGTCGACGAGATCGCGGCGTTGTTGACGGACACCTTTACGACGCCCGCGACTACCGGGACGGGCGGTTTTGCGCCTCGTATTCGCGCCTTTGCGGACGTGCGAACGAATTCGCTCGTCGTTCAAGCCTCGCCGAACGATTGGGAGGAAATTCAAAAGATTCTCCTCGAATTGGACGTCAATCAAACGACGACGAAATTGTCGACTCGAGTCTTCCCGCTCAAGAATTCGCTGGCCGAGGATATTCGAACGACGATTATGAACGCCATTTTGCCCGCTAAGCAAGGCACGCTTGACACTAGCGCCGCGAAGTTCCCCGTCCTCGAACTCTTGTCGGTCGACGCGTCGGGGCGAAAACTCGTCGAGTCGGGCATTATGATGGACGTCGACGTCACGGCGGACGTGTATCATAATCAGTTGATCGTCAACGCGCCCGACGACTGTATGGAATTTATGGCGCGATTGATCGAGTTGCTCGACGTCGCTCCGAAGAAAGCGCAAATTCGATTCTTCCAAGTGAGACACGGCGACGCGTCTCAAATTATGAAGACGTTGCAGTCCTTGCTGGCGACTTCAGATTCAAATTTGTCGACGCCGACGATTCCACAAGCGGAAGGCGAAGAAACCTTCGTGCCGGTTCGATTTGCGCTCGACACGCGAACAAACGTGATTATCGCCGCTGCCGCGCCGAAAGAACTGGCGATCGTCGACGCCTTGGTTGTCGCGCTTGACGTCAAAGACAAATCGGAACGCGAAGAGGTCGTTATTCAACTTCGCAATATTCAAGCGCTCGTCGTCGCGCAGGCCATCGACGATTACTTGTCGCAAAAGCAAGCGTTGGAAACGACTTCCGAAGTTTTGTCGACCTATCAGCTATACGAATCGCAAGTTATCGTCATTCCCGAGTCGATTTCGAACTCGATCATCGTGAGCGCCTCGCCCGAACAGATGGACGGCATTCTTGAGATGATCAAGACGTTTGACAAAGACCCTCCGCAAGTCGTGATTCAGGTTCTCATTGCGGAAGTCACGTTGACGAACGCCGAAGAATTTGGCATCGAAACGGGCTTGCAAGACAAAACTTCCTTCGACCGTTCTACGGTTACGTCGGTTTCCGGCGCTGGAAATACTTATAAACCGGGTTACGATATTATCAACGGCGGAGGAGTCGGGAAAAATTACGACAGCGATACGAACCCAACGAATATTGCCGGTCAGGTTCTCAACAATTTTGGCATGGGAACGTCCAACACGTCCCTTGGTTACGGAGGGTTCGTCGTCTCGGCAAGTAGTCGTTCCGTCGAGCTGACGCTCCGAATGTTGCGTGAAAAGAACCGTCTTCAAGTCTTGAGCCGACCGCAAGTAACGGCAATGGACAACCAACAAGCCTTTATTTTGGTCGGGCAACGCGTTCCGCGTATCACCAACTCGACGATGACGAACTACGGCGTGCAGAACGGCACGACCGACACGCCGGTCGGGTTGATTCTGCTCGTTACTCCCCGCGTTACGAACGACGGTCGAGTCGTTATGGAAATTGGCGCGGAAAAATCAAACTTAGGGAACGAAGCGGACGCGGTTTCGTTGGGCAACAACATCAAACAAAAAACGATCGATACGATCCAAGCGATGACGGCGATCAGCGCTCGCGACGGCGAAACGGTTATGCTTGGCGGTTTGCTGACTTCTGAACGCGAAAAAGTTAGTAAAGGCGTGCCCTACCTTTCCGATATTCCGCTGTTGGGTTGGCTGTTCCGTTTCGACGCGGAAACGGTGCAACGCAAGGAACTATTGATCGTAATGACTCCGCGAATTATGCGCGATTCCAAAGATTTCCACGAAAATCTCCGTCTGGAAATGCATCGCACCAATATCGATCTCGACGAAGCGATGGGAATCAACGGAAATATGGGACTGTACGATCCTAGAACAGGTTCCGGTCAAAAGGGTTCCAAACGTCCGCGCTCGCTTGTCAACGATTTGGTTCATATGGACAAGATGGACGAGGTTACGGCGTCGCATCCTTACTCGCCCGCGCAAGATTACGAGGATCGCCCAAGCGACTACTATCAAAACGCGAAACAAGGCTATCGCTCGTCCAAACGTTCCGAATCAGACGACCCGACGATCAAACGCGTCAAGGATTCTTCGCAAGACGACCAAGCTCCTCTTATTATCGAGGGAGACGAGACGGGCGACTGGGAGGAAGAATCAGACGAATACGAGTCCTCTAGAAATAGCGTTTCGAGGTCGAAGGGCGCTTCGAACCGCGCTTCCGTTCGTGAAACGGCGTCGGTCAACGATTCGCGACGCTCTAATTCGCAAGATTTTGCCGAATCTCGCACGGCAAGCCGCGCAAGAGGGAAAACGAGTTCGCGAGGAAACGCCAAGGGAATTTCGGGATACGTTCGTCCTAGGGAGGATCGCGAGATTATGGAGGAAGACGAGGACTCCGTTCAAACGGCCAGCGCCGACGCGTATATTCGCGGGCAAGTCTCGCCAAACGCGGAAACGGAGCCTTCCCCGTTGCTTTCACTGATTGCCAACAGCGTAAAATTCAAGCCTGTTCGTTGGATCAAAACTCGATAGCGTCTTTTAAAATTGTCGTTCAAATCGTCGCAAGCAAGCGACGATTTGGGCGACGCCGAATAAAATCGAAAGAACTTTTTATATTTTAGCCGACGTCCGTTTGGGCGCGCGACTTTTTATCCTTCTTTGTCATTCGCCAACGATCGATCGAGCAAGACAATGAAAAAAGAACCGTTTTTAACCGTCCTCATTTTGACGCTTTTTGCCGTCTCGTCCGTGAGTTGTTCGAGCGTGGGACCGCGCAAATACGTCTTTTTTGGCGATCCACAGCCGGAACGCGTCGAGATGTTCGAGGATTATTGGAGCGATTTTCCATTTAAGCCGGACGATCCTAATTTGCCGTTGCGTCGCGGAAAGGGCGGCGTCGTTCGATTCTTTAAGAAAGACTCCTATTCTCGTTCGATTATGGTCGACGGCGATTTAACGGTCAACGTCTACTACAGTTCGCAAGAGGGCGTCTCGTTGCGCGAGCCCGATTCGCAACTCGTCGTTACTTCGAAAGAACTCAACGAGAAACACCGAAAATTTGACAAAGACGCGGGCTATTCTTATCACGTTTATCTTGACCTTGGTCTTTACGATCAGCCCGAAGAGGAAATTACGATCCTATCGGTCTTCAAAGACGCCAAAACGGGACAAACGACGCTCTCGAAAGAGATACATACGACGGCGATGGGTTCTTCTCCGTTGCAACAAGACGCTCAAGACGAAGAAGACGAAATCGAGAGCTGGACGCGAAAACGTCTGGAAAAAATCCGCAAGGGACGTTACGCGAACGACGAGGAAAACGACGAAGAAGAGAGCGAAAACGACGAAGATTACGAAGAGGAAGATTACGAAGAAGACGAGCCGACGGCGAAAACTTCGAAACGTCGTCGAGCCGACGTCGACAAGAAAAAGTCGAGACTTCGCGATACGATCGATTTGACGGACTCTCAATTTGAAGATATAGACGGCGAAGAAGGTTCTATCGACAGCGTTTCCTATATGGAAAGCGTTGTTTCGAAACGTAACGCGGCGCTTCTCGATTCCCTTGAAAAAAATCGCGAGAAGCTCGATTATTATCGAGACAAGAAACGTCGTGAATTAGACGAAATCGAACGAGAATATGAAGACTACGAAAACGGCGATACAATATCGCCCGTTAAGAAAGGGGTAAGGAGCGCGCGATCGGCAAAATCCAACGTTCGTTCTTCTTCCCGATACGTCGATATGCAAAGCGACTTAACGGATCGATTCGTCGAGGCGTCGAGTAAGTTAAGTTCAGGCTTTGAAGAAAAATACGAGCAAGAAGCGAAAAAACGTAATCGGACGTTGCGTAAAACCCCGCCCAAAGCGATCGGATACGCCGACGAAGAAGAAGAATTCGAAGAGGAATTAGACGACGAATATTCGGACGAATACGAGGATGAAGACGAGTACGAAGACGAAGAACGACTTCCGGCGCGTCGAAGCGTTAAGTCGACGAAAAGACAAGCGCGCGTAGACGACGAAGAATATTACGACGACGAGCCTTCGTATTACGAAGACGAACAAATGGAAGAAGAACGCGAGGAAAGAACGCCCGACGTCAAAAAGAGTTCCGCAGGAAGAGCCAAGCGCGCGACGACGGGATTTTACGAAGTTAGACCGTCAAGCGTCTCTTACGAAACGCCAAGGCGGACTCCGCAAAAGGCGATCGACTCGTCCCCTTACGTTTATAACGACGAAGAATACGAGCCGGTCTCGGTATGGTCGACAAGAGTCGGCGCCGAAGAACGCGCGAGCGAATTCGACAGACTCGACGATTTCCAGCCCGACGACGAGGCGCCGCAGACCGAAGTCTACGTGAAGAAAAAGTCGACAAAGAGATAGAAAACGCCGCAAGCAAAAGCAAACAAAGGCGCCGGAAAGTTTGTTCGTTTCAAACTTTCCGGCGCCTTTTTATTGACAAACGAAAGCGCTCTCGACGCTACGACGCTCAAAATCCGTCGATTCGGCGTTACATATTCGAATTGCCAAACAAATCGACGTTGTTCGAATTAGGCTCAAGGACGTTCAACTCGTTGACGACGCGATCGACGCCCGCTTGCAGACCGACGACGCTCTCGAGCAGACGCGAAAATCTTACCGTACGAACTTGTCCGCGCAAATAAACGGTTCTTCCGTCAAACGCGACGCGGACGGACTCGGTCTTAGCGTCGAAATCAAACCGCTCAAGCGCGTTCTTTATCTGCGAAGCGACTTGAAGACGCGACTCGTTAGACTTAAACGTTCGAATCGGAAACTTAGTAAAATCGAGAACAAGCCGAGGAGGGTACATTCTCTCCGTCTCTACGTTCTCAACCTCGTTGTCGCCTTGCGCAAGAGCGTCCAACGAATCGATTCTCGTACTTGGAGTCCGAGGCGTCAGAGACCCGGAGCCGAAGAACTTTCCGAACGTCGACGTGTCGTAACGCCCTAATATGCCGCCGAAAGACCCGCCGTCGGTCGAAATCATTTTATTCATCGTCGACGTAACGGACATCGGCGTACCCGGCGAAATCTCGGTGCGCTCGATTTCGATCGGCTTCGCGCCGGTCGCAAAACGACTCTGCATACCGACGCCCATACTTTGCGCGACGTCGGTCTCGCCAGTCTGAGCGTAAACAGATTCGTTCGCGTCGAACGACGCAAGAACCAGCGCAAACGCGCAACACGCCTTAACGCTCCAGAACAAAAAACGTTTCATCGTCGTTCTCCTTACGATCGGCAAAATTTTCAAAACCAAGCGCCGCGAGTCGCAAGCGCGCAACGCCCCTTGTCGTTCTTTTCGACCTTTTGACTTGAGTCAAGAAATAAAAAAAAAAACGTAGGCGCAACGCGTTTTTTTGTTGTATTCAGAACTTTATTTTTGTCAATACGCCAAAAAAAAGAAAAACGTTCGCCTCGGCTCTATCCAAATCGAGACGAACGCTACAATAATGAACTAACGTCGGCGGAGGTTGCCGAAAGGTTCAACGAAGACTATTCCTTGTCGGAATTTTCTTCGGAGACGGCGGGCTCCTTGCCCAATAGCGCGAATATGATCGCTATTATCGTGCAAAATATGCCGGGAACGCCAAAGATATAGCGCCAATTATATTTGTTCCAAACTTCTCTGTCCCACCAAGTTGCGAGGGAAACCTTGCTTTTCGGCGCGGAGCCTTCGATGGTCTCCCTTGGCGGTAAAGACAGAGTATGGGGAAGCGCGGTTGAAGAGGAGGCCTCCGCATCTTCGGACGTTTCGGTTTTAGTCGTAACTTCAACGCCTTCGTCTGCAGACGCGGCGCCGTTGTCGATAGGAGACTCTTGCGCATACGCTGTTTCGGTCGTTACGACGGCAATTTGCGCGTCAAGATTAGGGGTTTTGGGTAATACAATGTCCACGAGAAACCCGCTTATCGTTTGCGAAACGCCTAAGAGCCAGAACGCTATTAACGCTTGTGTGGAAGCGCGTAATTCTTTGCTCGCAATTTTGTCGCCGAAAATATTTGCAGCTGAATATAAAAAACTGTACGCTAATCCATGGCATAAGATTCCAAGGGCTGCCAACGAGTCGTTTCCTGTTGCAAAAAATAGATAACGCACGCCCCATGCAAGCATACCTAAAGTCAAAACCCACTTAAGACCGATCTTAGCGACGGCGAATGCAAGCGCCGCCATAAAGACCAGCTCGCTGTACTGATTGAAAACGCCTTTATCTGGGAAACACATCCCCACGAAGGCGAAATAATAGTTACTACCAAAACAACCAACCAAGGTTGTACAGACCATAAAGACGGCAAAATCCCATCGTTTAAAGAGCGCCAAAGCCTTCAAGCCGAACGGATCGTTGTTCTTCGCACCGGACGGCGGAGTGTTGGGCAACGTCAATGCGTAAACGGCCAAAGCGAATGCGATCGCTCCGTCGAC
>JAZUGM010000209.1:0-3081 GCA_045641205.1 Thermoguttaceae bacterium | reverse complement strand
CCCCCGCCGCTGAAACGTCCACGCCTGAAGCTCCCGCCGCTGAAACGTCCACGCCTGAAGCTCCCGCCGCTGAAGCCACGGCAACTGAAGCTCCTGTGACTGAAGCGCCTGCGGAATCCACTCCGATCGTCGAGGAAGATTCCGAATATATGCCTTTAGCCGTTCTCGAATCGACGATTCGTCGTCGTATTGCTTGCGAGCGAATTGAAGCGAAAATGGCGGCGTTGAGCGCCGATTTGCAGAAGTATTATCACGCGACGATCATTCAAGAAGGAAAAGAAGGCGCGGTTCAAGCTCAAGACGTCGATATGGCGGCTTTTGCGAAGGAGAACGGGTTCCAATATCACGTTACTTCTCGTCAGGGAGAAAACGAAGAAGCGACTCCGATTATGATTTCGCAAGAAGCGGCGTCCTTCGCCAAGATTCTTCCCGACGAAACGCTCGATTCGTTGTATCGATCGGCGCCGATCGCCAACTCGTCTCAACGCGTCGGCTCCTATGATCCGATCGCGCATCCCGAGCAAACGTGGAATATGCCTTCGACCTTCTACGTCTTCCGCGTCGTTCAGTCAGAAGCGCAAAACACGCCGGAATTAGAAGAAACGCGCGATTTCGTCGTTGAGACGTTCAAACTTCGCGAAGCGATCAAAATTGCGAAACAAAAGGCGGACGAATTAGCGGAAAAAGCCAAGGCGGAAGGCGCCGATTTCAACGCGTTGGCGTCCGAGTCTGGCGCGGTCGTCGTCGAAACGGAAAAGTTCTCGTGGTTCCAAACCTCCTTCGGACCTTACGGCGAATACGCGCAACCGGCCGAAGTTCGCGAAGCGGGCGTCGAATCGTCCGAAGCCGATCGCGTTAATCAAGAACTGATCGCGCCGGGCTGGAACTTCTACGAAACGACGTTCGGTCTTGAACAAGGCGGAATCGGCGTCTGCTTGAACCAGCCCGAAGATCGCGCGTTCGTCGTCGACGTCGTGGAAAAAGATTCCGAGGAGAACGTTCGCAACAATTTCGCCGAGATTGAGGACAATCGAGCCGTCAGTTACGTTCTGATGTGGTTGCAACGTAGCAAGCTCGAGAAGTATCACGAAGATTTGATCAAGAATCTGCGCGACGAAGCCGGATTTGAATGGGTCTGGATTCCTCGAGTCGAAGCCGAACGTTAATAGAGCGGTTTCGAGTTAGCGCGGAATAGGTCGGACGTTGCGCCTTTTGGCAACGTCCGATTTTTTTATCGTACTCTCTCCCTTATTTAGGAACGCGTCTATGCGCACGACCAAGCGTCCCGTTCTTACGCGCAAGCGGTTTTGCAAAGTAATCCTCAACGCGTTGCGCGCTCATAAAAAGTACAAAGGCAAGTCGCGTCGCGCGATCGCTCTGTACGCGCTCTCTCGAAGTATGAATTGTTTAGAACGAACAATACGGCATTTTCTTTTAGTCGCAAAACACAAAACGTTCGTTTTCTTTTACTGTTGTTACGCGGGCTATCCTTGGCGCGGTTTAATGCACGATTGGTCGAAATATTCGCTCGAGGAGTTCGTCGAATCCGTACGTTTTTTTAACGGACGCCGTTCGCCGGTAGGATTGGCGCGAGAATTAGAAGGTTATTCCTTCGCTTGGCTTCATCACAAAGGGCGAAACAAACATCACTTCGAATTTTGGAGCGACGTCGTTGATTCGTCGGGCGTTCCGGCGCCAAATTACGGGCAATTTTATCCTCTTCCGATTCCCTTCCCATACGCGCTGGAAATGATTTGCGATATGATCGCCGCTTCGCGCGCTTACAACGGCAAAAAATTCAGTTACAAAGTTTTATACGATTGGAGTCGCAAAAGAACGAGCGTTCCTCTCAATATGCATCGATCGACGCGTCGTTTTTTTGACGCTATCTTTCAAGAAATGTACGACGAAGGGAATTGCAAAGCGTTGCGACGCGCAAAGGCGCTTTTTACCCGCGCGCAAGAAGAAAGAACTGAAAACGTCTGAAAAGCGACGTTCGCGCGCCGCGCCGTATTTATTCAACGCCGTTTTATCGCGACAACATAATTTAACAAACTTTAAACACACAGAAATATATATTTTATATTTTTCTACAAATATTTAATTTTTATACAATATATAATTTCTAATCTTATTAATAATGACTCAATAGCGTCTTGTTTTCACAACGTTGATTTTTTTCTTATTTTTTTTGTAATCGCTCTTGTATTAATTTAAAAACGACGTATACTCTATTACGTTGTAGGGAAGAAGAACGTACATTTTGGCAATAGAACGTACATTCGTTTATTTAACGTATCGTTTGTAAAAGTTTTTCACAGTTTGTAAAATCCTTCAGAGAAGCGATCCCTGTTTGATCGCGCCTAAATCGTCAAAACAACGGAAAGTTTTTTAATTTTTTTGTTTTTTTAGAAATTCCTCACTATTTTTTGTCACATTGTCGTTCGTTTTTACATATATTCTATAGGCAACTTAACGTTGTAATTGAAATTTGGACAAGAAAAAGGTCGTTTTTTGGAACGAAACCTTTATTGTCGCGTCCAAAGTACTCAATATTTATATCGGTCAGTAGAACCTCAAAGGGTCTACTATGTTTGTCGCTGTAAGAAAAGGAATATAAAATGCCGAGTAAAAATTCCTCCTTCCTTAATCGGTTGACGTTTTCACTTCGTTCTTCCGCAAAACGCCGCGCCGCGTTCAACGAAAAAAATCGTTTGAACCGTTCCTGTTTCAACAAGACAAGACGTTCGCAATTTGAACGCTTGGAAGATCGCGCGTTATTGTCCGCAACGGGCGTCGAATACGCGGGACTTTTCGCAACTGATTATTTCGCAACGGAATATTCCGAAACTGAATATTCCGTAACGCCGACGATCGTCGAAGAAGAGCCGATCCTCGTTTCAGAAATGGAATTCTGCGAGTCTGAATCGTCGACTCCGACGGCTCCAAGCGACGTTTCGTTCGGCGTTTACGACGCGACGACCCAAACGGTCGCCGTCTATTGGACGGACAATTCCGACAATGAAAACGGGTTCTACGTCGAATCCTCCAACGATGGTCAGACTTGGATTCTGATCGGAA
>JAZUGM010000208.1:0-3344 GCA_045641205.1 Thermoguttaceae bacterium | reverse complement strand
AGATTCCAAAGCTCGTCCGATACTGTCCAAGGATGCGTTCGCATTGTTCGTTACTCCTACTAAAAGTAATGCGTGGGTAAAAAAGGAATAACGAATATTTGTAAAAAAGTCAATCGCTATTTTCGAATAAGTCCTAAATCGACGATGGCGTCGTCGTTTTTTTTCACGTAGACAATAAGCGCTATTCACATTTCGTTCCAATCCCCTCTCGCGTTCCTTTTGGAAAAATCTCGTTCAAAAACAACAAGCGCATTTTGATCACGTTATTCTAAATTATTACCTTTTATAGTCAATAGCGCGACGAACGTTTTAACAGAGATTTCTTCATTTTCAGCAAGTAGTGACTAAAAACAAAACAACGCGTCGTTTCGAAGACGAAATAAAAAACGCCGCCCCTTGAAAAGAGACGCCTCGGCGTTTATAATCGGCAAGTAGGGCGTTTATAAAAGTCGCGAGATTTGCGACTTGCCGCGCCCTTGCGTCGTTAGTCAATCCACGCTTGCAAAGGAACAGAAATGAAAACACAATCTCGACGTCAATTTTTGAAAAATAGCGCGGTTCTCTCCGCCTCCGCAGTCGCAGTCTCTAGTTTCGCGGCGCCTCGCGTTCACGCTAGCGAAGACAATACGTTGAAGCTCGGAATCGTCGGTTGCGGCGGACGCGGTTGTGGCGCCGTCGGCAACGCGTTCGACGCCGATCCGAACGTTAAATTGGTCGTCGCCGCCGACGTCTTTCCCGAACGCGGCAAAAGCAACGTCTACGCCCTCAAAGAAAACGAAGCGTACAAAGACCGCGTTCTCGTCGACGACGATTCCTTCTTCGACGGATTCGACGGCTACAAAAAAGTCTTGGAATCGGACGTCGATATCGTGCTTCTGACGACGCCCCAACATTTCCGACCTATGCTGATTAAAGAAGCGATCGCGGCGGGCAAGCACGTCTTTGCCGAAAAGCCGGTCGCCGTCGACGGCGTCGGCATTCGTATGATTCAAGAAGCCGGCGAACTCGCCAAGAAGAAGGGACTCAACATCGTCGGCGGTCTCGTTAATCGCTACTGCGCCTCCACGCGAGAAGCGATCAAACGCATCGCCGACGGCGCCATCGGCGACGTTATCACCGCGCGCGGCGATCGTATGGGCGGTCCGCTCTGGGCGCGTCCGCGAACCGAAGGTCAGACGGAAATGCAATATCAGATGACCAACTGGGTCAATTTCAACTGGATGGCCAGCGAATATATCAACGACGTTACGATTCACCAACTCGACGTCGCGTTGTGGTCCTTTGGAGACGCCACGCCGGTCGCCGCTTACGGAATGGGCGGACGCCTCTCTCGTCGCGGTCCCGACACGGGCGACATCTACGACTCGATGGCGGTCGTCTACGAATTTGCGGACGGTCGTTCCCTCTACGCGTTCTCGCGTCAAATTCCCGGTTGCTTCAGTCGCGCCGAAACGACGATCAACGGCTCCAAAGGCTACGCGATTCTTGGCAACGTGGAATCGAAAACGAGCCTTTTCGTCAACGGCGAAGAAATCAAAGTTCCGCGCGGCGAAGTCTCCGGGTTCGTCGTCGAACACAAAGTCTTGATCGACGCGGTGCGTAGCGGCGGTCAAACTTACGTCAACAACGTCAATTATATGACGAATTCGACGGGCGCCGCGATTCTTGGTCGTATCGCCTCATACAACGGTCAACGCGTCACGTGGGAAGAAATGCTCGCGGAAGAAGGAGCCAAGCCGAGCGCTTACGATTGGAACGCGACCCCGCCGACCTTGCCCGACGAAAAGGGACGTTACCAAATCGCGTTGCCTTGCGTCGGCATAGGATATTTAGACTAAGCGACTTATCGCCTGTTTAGACGATTCCGATAGATTGCGACGCGTTATGACTCGCCGCTTGAATAGAACGCGTCGAGCGCGCCGCAATACGGAAGAGACAAACGCGGTAAGCCGCCGCATTTAATGCGGCGGTTGAGTTTGAGCGATAAAACGCCGTATCAAACGCGAGCGCGAAAGCGCTTTTCTGAATCTGAAATCGATCCTTTTTCGGTAAATCCACGCCAACCGCCGAATTAAATTCGGCGGCTTACCGTGAACGCTTACAAGTTTTCCTTTAAAATCGAGAATCCAATGTCCTCCGATCGTTCGTTCGAATCTTCCAAGTCCGCCGCCTCTTCGCAATTTGACGACGCGACGACGCGACGCGCCGAACGCGAACTTCTGCAAAGACTCCGTAAAACGCAATCGGAAATTCGACGCGTCGATCTTTGGACGGCTTTTTGCGCGTTGGCGACGCTCGCGTTAGGGTTGCTCTTTCTGGGCGTCCTGTTCGATCACTGGATTTTACCGAACGGATTCTCCAAACAGGGACGTCTATATTTCGCGATTTTTTGGCTCGTTTCAAGCGTCGCGTTTCTTGTCGCGCGACTCGTACCCGTCTTAAGACGTCGCGTCAATTCGCTGTACGCGGCGAAGGTCTTGGAAGAAGTCGGACAAGACAAACATAATTCGACGATCAACTGGCTTCAACTGCGCAAGAGTCTCGCTAAATCGACGAGTTCCGACGTCCAAACGAACGAAGAGGCGCGTTTGGCTTTGCTCAAAGAAGTCGCGTTGCAGGCGGTCGGCAAAGCGCGCGCGCTTCCAAACGAAACGATCGTCGATTGTTCCGCACTCGCGCGTTGGGGCGCGTTTTTTGCCGCGACGGTCGCAATTTGCGCGCTTTATGCGGTTCTCTCCCCGAAAAGTCCGTTCGCCTCTTTCGCGCGCATCGTCGCGCCCTTTGCGAAAATCGAACGTCCGCAAGCGTTGCGTTTTGAATCGATAACGCCGGGCGACGCGGTCGTTTTTCAAGGCGACGTTCTGGAAATCGTCGCAGAAATACCCGGAGCCAAAGCGAACGACGTCGAAATTCTCTACTCGACGGAAGATTCGCGTTTAGTCGACGTTCCGCTCAAAATGGAGTCCGACGGCGTTGCGAAATTCCGCGCGACTTTGCCCGAAAACGAAGGAGGATTTGAAGAAAATCTGCTCTATCGCGTCGTCGTAGGTCGGGGCGGTCGTTTCGAAAGCGTCTCGGAAACGTTCCGCGTCGAAACGCGTCCTCAGCCTTCGTTCCGCGTCGAAAAAACGATCTTTTCCTTTCCCCCCTACGCCGGATTGGAAAGTCAGACGTTCGAAAATCAAGGAGACGTCCGCGCGCTCGAGGGAACGCGAGTAGAGATCGTCGCGCGCTCGAATTATCCGCTGGAAAACGCGTATTTTCTACCCGACGGCATAGAGACGCGCGCCGTCAAAATGACGCGTGCGCCCGACAAGCCCGAATTGGCGTCGACGACCTTCGAA
>JAZUGM010000207.1:0-19484 GCA_045641205.1 Thermoguttaceae bacterium | reverse complement strand
AGAAAGATTCGATCGCGTTGCTTTGTCTGGCGACTGGAACGGGCAAAACGTTAGTCGCCGTCCAAGACGCGAAACGCTTTGGAGGACGCGTTCTTTTCGTCGCGCATACGACGCAACTTGTTTGGCAAGCGCGGAAGGTTTTTGACGAACATTGGCGCGAAGCGACGACGGGTTTATTTGTCGACGGCTACAAAGAGTCGAACGCTCAAGTCGTTTGCGGGAGCGTTCAAAGCGTCGCGCTTAACCTTGATTTATTCCGCGACGACGAATTCGAGTACCTAATTATCGACGAAGCGCATCACGCGACCGCCGAAACGTACCAAAAAATTCTCGCCTACTTTAAACCGAAATTTACCCTCGGGCTAACGGCGACGCCTGAACGCGCGGACGGAATCGACGTTCTCGAAATCTTTCAAAAAGCGGCGCCCAAGTTGGACTTAAAAACGGCGGTCGAAAAAGGCGCGCTGGTTCCCGTGCGTTGCGTTCGCGTTAAAACGAACGTCGATATTTCGAACGTTCGCTACAATTCCGTCCGATACGACCTTCGTGATTTGGAAGTCAAACTTTGCGTAACCGAGCGCAATCGTTTAATCGTCGACGTTTGGCGTGAATACGTCGTTAATAAGCGGACGATCGTCTTTTGCGTTTCGGTCAAACACGCCAAGTTAATGGCGGAACTTTTTCAACAGTCGGGCGTCTCTGCGGCGTCCGTTTCGGGCGATATGAAGACGTCGGATCGAAATCAAACGCTTGATCGTTTCGCGTCCGGAGAAATTCTCGTCCTTTGCGCTTGCGACTTATTGAACGAAGGTTGGGACTGTCCCCAAACGGAAGTCGTCTTTGCCGCGCGTCCAACAATGTCGAAAGTATTATATACGCAACAAATAGGACGCGGAATGAGAAAAAGTCCGGGCAAACGCCATTTGACAGTTTTCGATTTTGTCGACGTCGCGGGTCGATTCAACGCGCCGTATACGTTGCATAGTCTTTTCAAAGTGAAAGAATATCGTCCCGGCGCCCTTGTCGCAGGTAGACCGGGCGATCTCGAAGCGGAGGCGGATCTGTACGCGCGCGGCGAAAAGCCGGAAGCGATAATCGATTTTCCGATCAACGCGACCGACTTCGAACTGGTCGATCTTTTCAACTGGCAAGAAGAAGCCGCCGGAATGTTGAGTCAAACGGAGTTCGTCCGACGCGTCGACGTTCAATCGGAAACGATCGAAAGATACGTTCAAGAAGGCAAAATAGTCCCCGATTTAGTCGTGCCGATCGGTGAAAAACGAACCCTAAAGTATTTCAAGGAGGAAACCTTACGCGCTAGCGCTATAAAATACGGCTGGCGACTTGTCGACGATTCAAACCGTAAAGACTTGTTTATGGAAGCCGTTCGAAAAATGGATATGAGTTTTTCATATAAGCCCGTGTTGATTAAGGCTTTTTTTGCGCGAGCCGACGCGCGAGGACGCGTGAAAATTTCCGAGCTTGTCAATTATTTTAAAGAGTTTTACGAAAAACGACGCGCTGATGGATTAGTTGTCGAGAAGTCGAATTGCATTTACGCGCGCGGCGATTACGTCGATAAGGACGTCGAGCGAAATATTCTTATGAATCCGTTCAGACGCTTTGAAGATATGAACGCAATGCGACATACGAAAACGCTTGGTATTGTTGAAATCGTTCCAAGCGTATGGAAGCGTCTTAGTCAAAGCGAAAAAGAGGAAATCGTCAAGATTTGCGATCAAAAGCTATCGGAATACTACGCCAAATTCAAGTAATCGAACGCCGGAAGAAAGAGGCGAGCGACTGCGACGAGTTTATGAATTTAACGGGTGGTCTAAGTCGTCGGATTCTTTGTTATATCGGCGTAATTTGGGCGCGTTTGCGAAAAATTTTCTCCGCGTTCGTCTTCCGTTGGCGCGACGCCAAAAAAGACGTCGGCGGGCGTCGCTATTTCACGGAATCGACGCGCCGGAATTTCGTAGGTCTGCCATTTCGGCGAAATAAATCGCGCTTCGCCCAGAAACGTTTTGACGGGCACGACAAAGAACGCGTAATACGCGCCGCGATAGAAAAATAATTTTTCTTTTGGAACCGGCGACTTACGCCCCACGACCCAGTAAGCAAAAACAAACGCCGAACGGTCGCGATATTCGGAGCCGCCCGCGCTAAGAACGTCTTCCCAACGCAACAACCCTTTCAAATCGTCGCGCGTCGTCCAATTTTTCCAGTACTTCGAAGATTTGGCGCCGCCGGGAAAACGTCTTCCTTTTATATCGACGATCCAATTCTCGCCGGAAGCGCTAGAAACGACGCAATCAAAATTTTTGAGCGTCGAACCGTCCTCTAAAAGAAAACGGCGCTCCTGACGATTCGAAAGAAAGGGACGCCGAATCGAACGCAAATAACGTTCGAAAGCAATCTCATACAGATTCTTTTCCAAAGCGCGGGCTCCGAAAATTCAAGTTAGAAACGCTCGACGCTTTTCGTCGCATATAAAAAAGCCGCGACGTTCTAGTTCTCTTCCAAAAGTCGCTTAACCGTATCAAGCAAAGCGTCCATTTGAAAGGGCTTTAACAGATATGCGTCGACGCCGAGACTTTCGGCGTAATTTCGGTGTCTAGTTCCGTCGTTTGCGGTGATCATAATAATACGCGTCGGAAAATCGTCGACTTGACGCAACGTTTCCAAAACGAGGAATCCGCTGCGTTTGGGCGTCATCATATCCAAAATCAACAAGTCGGGTCGACGACGTTCGGCTTTTGCCAGACCGATCTCGCCGTCGGGGGCGGCTTCGACTTCGTAGCCCGCAAGTTCCAAAGCAAGACGCGTCGACTCGATAATCGACGGATCGTCGTCGACAAGCAAAATATGTTTACGCGCGATCGCGGATTTGGTAGATTCCATAGACGTTTCAGTAGGCTTGACGCCAAAACAATTATTAAAACAAACGTCCTTACGTCAAATTATAACGATCGACGTAAAGACGCGCCTTAAAGAACGCCGCTTTTTGCAAAGCGCTATTAACGACGCTCGGGCAACTTTTTAAACTCGTAAGTTTCGCCGCGTAAAATTTTCGCCTCAATAATCTTATCGGGCGCGACTTCCGATTCTTTTTCCGGGTCGATTCTTTGTATGTCGGAAAGGACGTCCATACCCTCGACTACGCGTCCAAAGACGGTGTGTTGACCGTTCAGGAAGTACGTCGGAACGAACGTCAAGAAGAATTGCGAACCGCCGGTGTCGCGTCCCGCGTGCGCCATACTTAACGAGCCGCGGAAATGATCGCGCGCGTTCGGTTTAGTACATTCGCAAGGAATACAATATCCCGGTCCGCCCGCGCCGGTGCCGGTCGGATCGCCGCCCTGCGCCATAAAATAGGGCAGAACGCGATGGAAGGGCACGTCGGTATAGAATCCTTTCGAAACCAATTCAAGGAAGTTTCCGACGGCGGTCGGCGCTTCGTTTTTGAAGAGTTCGACGGTAATGTCGCCCTTCGTCGTTCGGATAAGAACGCGCGGCAAATTGTCTTTCGCTTCCGCCTCTCGAATCGCTTTTTCCTTCTTCCACGCTTCCTCATATTGCGGCAACACGCGAGTCAAGAACGAGGAGATGTGCATTTCGTCGCGCGGATCGACCTTTGCCAACGCCTTTTTTTCGATCGCGACGTCGCGCCATTTTTTCGCGTCGTCAAGATTCATCGTACAAAAGGCGGCAAACGCGGCGTATGCGTAAAGCTCGTCCGATTTGTCGATCGAAGGCAACGGATAATCGAACACGACCTTCGCAATTTCGTAGGCGACTTCGTAATTTTCCCAATTCGTCGTCGACCATTCCAACATCGAGCAAAGGAAGGCGCGAATTTCGTCGTTTTGACCTTCGACCGATTTGTACGCGTCAAGGGCGGAAGGAACGAGCGTTTTGCGTTGCGCGGCAAGTTTTTCGTATAAGGGCGTAAAATCCGCCGTAATCTTGTCGCGTTCTTCGGGCGAAGCCGTTTGATATTGTTCAATCAACGCGTGAATCTGCTTGAGAGATTCTTTGTACGCTTTCATTTCGTCGACGAACTTTTGATATTGGGGCGTGTCGCCTCGAGTCAAAGGTTGCGCTTGAGGTTGCGCGGGCGCGTTAGACGCGACCGTTTGAGACGCCGCGAATTGGACGCAAAACGTCGAAAAGACGCAAAGCGACGCGAATACGAGTAATTTCTTCATTGCGTTTCCAGTTTTCTTCAATTTGTTTCAACGAACCGAGTCCGTCGAGGGGGAACTTCTCTTAAAAAAACAAATCGACGCGCGAAGTATTTTTTCAAGATTGTCGACAGGGCGTCTTGGCGCGCGCGCAAAATTCGGGTAAAATTCCGATTTACGCGCGTTGCGCCCCCGCGTCCGTTAGACGCGACGACGACCAAAACGCGAAAAGACCGCTATAGTATAAGGAAAGAGAAGCGAAAATACAAGTCGCTTTCCAACCCTTTTTTACTAAATTTGAAAATATGGGAAATTTTACCAAAAAAACGGCGTCAAGAAAAGAACGACGCGAAGATTTTGATCGTTTTGCGTTTGGCGAAGACGACGTCGCTATCACGCCTTTTCTTTCAAGCGCGGAAATATATAAACGATTCGGCGCGCCCAAAGAAGGAAGTTCGGCGCGCGGAAAAAACGGCGCGCGCCAAGTTGAAGAAAACGCAAACGTCCGCGACGCGTTCGGCGATTCGGATTCCGATCTCTGGAACAAAGGTTCCGCCAATTTTCGACGTCGACGTCGGGCGTCTCTTGCCGAATCGAAACGAGGTCGACGCAACTCCGATTCCGATGCAAACTTAAAGAGCGTCAAACGGAACGATCCGAAAAAACAGGAGTCTTCGCCGCTCGAAAAACCAAAGCGTTCCAAACGCAACAAGAACGTCGGAAGCGAGCCGGGCGCACGAGGGGACGCGGTGGGATTGCGCGTAATCGGCGGAACTTTTCGCGGCACTAAACTTGAATACGGCGGAGATCGTCGCGTTCGTCCAATGAAAGAACGCGTTCGTGAAGCGGTCTTTAATCTGCTTGGCGAAAGCGTCAAGGGCAAGCACGTCGTCGACTTATTCGCCGGAACGGGCGCGTTGGCGTTTGAAGCGATTAGTCGCGGCGCGCGGTCGGCGACGATGTTTGAAATTCATTTTCCCACCGCGCGAGTAACCCGACGAAACATTGCGATTTTAGACGAGAAAGAACCGGGCGCCGCTCAAAAATTTGAGTTGATAACGACCGACGTTTTCTTTTGGGGACGCAAATTAAAAGCGACCGATCCCGACGCGCCCGTGCGAAAATCCGCGATCGAATCTTCGTCTCAGGCAAGTTTGACGCGCGAGGTTCCGTGGCTCGTCTTCTGTTCGCCTCCCTACGACTTCTGGATCGAGCGCGAGGAGGAAACGTTAAACCTATTAAACGCGTTGCGCGAACGCGCCCCGGAAGGTTCAATTTTCGTCGTCGAGTCGGACGATCGATTTGATTTCGAGTTATTAAACGCCGAGATTCCGCCAAAGAAACGTCGTTCCTATCCGCCCGCCGAAGTCGGGGTCTTTACGCGTTGAGTTCTATTTCGACGTCGCGACGCAAAAAAATAAAATTCCTGTTTTGTCAACGAGAAAAATTTGTTATACTGGACGCGCGTTTTCGCGCGTTCCTCGCCGGGGATTTGCGCGCGTCGACGCGCGTTATTTTGATCGACGCGTTTGAACGACGCGGCGTTTGCCGTGTTGGATCGCGCTTCGTTTCCTTTGTTTCAAGGACGAAAACGTAATGAAAACGATGAAAATTTTATCTGCCGCCGCTTTGACGTGCGCCGTTCTTTTAACCGCCGACGTCGCTTCGGCGCAACGATTGCGCGACGCGATCGGTTCCAGATTAGGCGCGCGCAACGCCGCCAATACGCTACAAGCGGATATTGCGGCGGAAGCGGCCGCCGCTTCTCCGCAAACGTTCGGAACGACTCAAGCCCCGACGCAACAGACTCAACAACAGATTCAAACTTCTCAAGCCGCGACGACGCAAGCGGTTCCTCCCGCGAAGAAATCGGACGGCTCCGAATTTGTCGTTCCCGCAAACGCGACGACTAAAGAGTTAATCGCGCAAGCCGAATCTCTATTGGCGACCGAAGTCGTATTCGAAACGGAACAAGAATACGACGCGTGGCTTGCCAAGATGTTGGCGACCGTAACGAAGATCGCCGATCAAGTTCTCAAGACGCCCAATTTGGACGACGATTCGTTTCTTGACGCGCTTTCCTTAAAAGGTCAGGCGTTATGTTATCAAGCGTCGATAGATTCCGCTAATTATCTTGCCAAGTTGGGCGCCTATACGGACGCGTTGTCAAAAAATAAACGCGTCCAAAGTTTGCAAGAAGGACGCGACGCCGCCTTGGCGTTCAAGGGCGTCTATCTTCAAGCAAAAGTCGCCGAAGTCGCCGAAAACGAAAAGGGAACCGAGCAGGAATTAATCGCCGCGATGGCGGAAGCTTCCGCTTTTATCGCGCAACATCCTGAGACCTCCGATATGATGGTCGACTTGGTTTATCCTGTCGCCGTAGTCGCCGCTAATCTAAACGATCCGAAGTTGCCCGCTAAAATTTGGACGCCGATTCGCAAGCAACTAGCCGCGTCAGACGCTCCTGAAGCGAAAAACGCTTTGCAACTTCTTGAAGGCGCGATTCGCAAATCGCAACTTGAAGGCTCGAAATTTGAATGGAAGGGTTGCGATCTTGCGGGCAAGCCTTTTGACGCAGGTCTTGTCGAAGGACACGTCGTCGTCGTCGATTTCTGGGCCGCTTGGAACGAGTCTTGCGCGGACACGCACACGCAGTTGAGCGCCCTTTACGCCAAATACCGCAACGAAGGTCTGGAAATCGTCAGTTACAGCCTTGACGATAAAATAGCCGACACGAAAACTTACGTCGAAAAGAACCAAATTCCTTGGCTTGTTCTTTCTGATCGTGCGACGGTCGACGCAAAAGCGACTTCGTTGGCGGCGTATTACGGGATCGACGAAATACCGACCTTGATTCTCATCGGCGGCGACGGAAAAGTCGCGGCGGTCGATATTAGCGTCGAATCGTTAGCCGCGACGTTAGACGGCGTTTTCGCGCAGTCCGCTAGACCGACCGCCGCCGCGCCTAACGCGACGACCGCAACGACGACTAACGCCGCCGTGTTCCAATCGCCCAACGCCGTTCAAACGCCGTCCGCAAAAGCGACGGGAACGCCTAACGCCGGAGCGGTTCCCGCCGCGACGACGCCTCGTGCGAGCGCGCCGTCCGCCGCAAGAAATTCAGGAGTCGCAACGACTCGCAACCGCGCCAAGTAACGCTTTTTGCGATCGTCTCTTTTAAAACGATCGTCTCTTTTAAAAATTGAGCGCGCCTTGTCGACGCGCGGACGACGCGAATTTATCGGAAATAGACGCGAGTTTCGGCGTTCCGATTCGGTTCGCGTCGTCCTGCGACTCGAGGCAAGGTTTTGCGTAAAGTATAAAACACAAGGAGTTTTGAGTGTCCTCTTATCGTTCGATCGTGTTGGTCAAACAAACGCCCGACACTTCCAAGATTACTGGAAACGCAATGAAGGAAGACGGCACGGTCAATCGCGCCGCGCTTCCGACTATTTTTAATCCTGAAGATTTGAGCGCGCTCGAAGCGGCGCTTGAAGTGAAAGACCGATTCGGCGGAACGGTTACGGTAATTACAATGGGACCGCCCAAAGCGGCCGACGTTCTGCGCGACTGCCTCTATCGCGGCGCGGATCGGGCGATTTTGATCACGGATCGTCGCGCGGCCGGCAGCGACACGTTGGCGACAAGTTACATTTTGGCTCAAGCCGTGAAGACGGTCGGCGAGTTCGATTTCGTCTTTTGCGGTCGTCAGGCGATCGACGGCGACACGGCTCAAACGGGTCCGCAATGCGCTGAAAAACTCGGCGTTCCACAAATTGCCTATCTGCTTGAAATAATCGACGTCAAGGGCGACAAAGCGACGTTAAAGCGTTCTCTTGGAAACGGTTGGGAAACGGTTTCCGTTAAATTGCCCGCGCTCGTCACCGTTCTTGAAGCGGCGAACGAACCTCGTCCTCAATCGGCGATCAAAACGATGCGCAATAAACACAAGCGCGTTCCGCTCGAGGTCGCGGATCCGACGACGTTGGCGCCCGAAGATCGACTTGAACAATGGTCGCTCGACGACATTAACGCCGATTTAGATCGTTGTGGATTTGCCGGATCGCCGACGAAAGTTTTCCGCGTTCAGTCGATCGTGTTGAAAAAAGAAGGTTTTGTGCAAATTGAGCCGACGGAAGAAGGCGTTCGCGGCTTGGTCGGGGAACTCGTCAAAGACCGCGCCTTAGGTTAATCGCGCCTTAGGTTAATCGCCGTGCGAATAGTCCCAACGGACTCTCCTTTCACGATTCCCAAAATCAAATACAACGACTAGGAAAAACGTCAATGAATAGAAAGAATCCCCAAGGCGAAGTTTGGATTTTCGCCGAACAAGAAGAGGGCAAACTCCAAGACGTCGCGCTCGAATTATGCGGTAAAGCTCGCGAACTCGCCGACAAATTAAACGTCAAAGTAGGCGCCGTTTTACCCGGTTACAACGTCGCCGACCTGAGCAAAACGCTCTTCGCGTACGGAGTCGACAAAGTTTACGTCGTCAACGATCCTTGTTTAAAGCGATTCACAAGCTCGCCTTACGCTTTCGTTCTCGAATCGCTTATCGAGAAACACGCCCCACAGATCGTGCTGTACGGCGCCACGTCCCTTGGACGCGACTTGGCGCCGCGCGTCGCCTCCGCCACGCGTTCCGGTATGACCGCCGACTGCACCGATTTGCAAATCGACGACGTTGTCGAGCCGAAATCGAAAGAAGAATACAAGAATCTTTTACTCCAGATTCGTCCCGCCTTTGGCGGCAATATTATCGCGACGATCATTAATCCCAAACAATGGCCTCAAATGGCGACGGTTCGCGAAGGCGTCTTCCCGAAGAAAACGCCCGACTCCGCGCGCGTCGGCGAGATCGTTGAGGAAAAGTTGGAATTTGATCCGAAAATGCTGGTCGTCGAAGCGCTCGATCGCTTTGTCGAAGAAAAGAAAGTCGACTTGAAGGGCGCGCGCATCGTCGTCGCGGGCGGCGCCGGCGTCGGAAGCAAAGAGAATTTCCAACAAATTTTCGACCTTGCGAACGCGTTAGGCGGCGCGGTCGGCGCCAGTCGCGCGGCGGTCGACGGCGGATTCATCGACGGAGACTATCAAGTAGGTCAGACGGGCACGACCGTTCGTCCGGCGTTGTATGTCGCTTGCGGCATTAGCGGCGCCGTTCAACATCGCGCCGGCATGCAAGACTCCGCGAAGATTATCGCGATCAACACCGATCCGAACGCTCCGATTTTTTCGATCGCGCATTACGGAATCGTCGGCGACTTGAATCAAATCGTGCCGCTGTTGATCAAAGCGGTAAAAGAGCGCGTTAAAGAATGATTTTGTCGACGCCTTAAACGAAAACGGGCTTGCGTAATAAGTTGCGCAAGTCCGTTTTTTTTTGAATCCAAAGAACGCCGTTAAAATTCGCCGAAGTCGCATTTGGAGAAACTGTCGACGTCAAGGAACAATTTGGCGTTTGGAACCGTTCGCAAAATCGTCGCCGGACAAGACGTCGAGATCGGATCGAGCAAAGTCTTTCTGACGGCGGGCGCCTTCAACGCGCCGGGTACGGCGCAAATTTGCGCTTTTGCGTTTGCAAGCGCGGGCACGGTCAGCGTCAGCGCGTGCGTCGGCGTCGATTCAAAATTCGGAAAACAGCCGTCGTTGACTTGTTGACGTCGGCATACGTCGTCCAGTTCGACTAATTTTACCAGCTTCGAATCGTTAAAATCGGCGACGGGCGGATCGTTGAAAGCGACGTGTCCGTTTTCGCCGATTCCCATACACACGACGTCGACGGGAAAACTTCGAAGAATCTCTTCGTAACGATTTCGCATCGTCTCGACGTCTTCGCCTCGTTCCTCGTCAAGATAATAGATCGCTTTGAACGGAACAAGTTCAAAGCAATGTTTTTTCAAATAATACGAAAAACGGGCGGTCGATCCGATCGGCAGACCGACGTATTCGTCCATATGCAACGCGACGACCCGCGTCCAATCGATTCCTTCCGCGCGAGTCAGCGTCTCAAGCGTCTCGTTTTGCGAAGGAGCCGCCGCAAAAATTACGCGCGCCGCTTCCTGAACGCGCAACGTCTCGCGAATAGCTTCCGCAGCCGCTTCGCCCGCGCGACGCCCAAGTTCGGCTCGATCCGCGCATACTTCGACTAACAATTTGTCTTTTTGAAACGCGCCGGTCATTTTTTCTCCTTTAAAAAAGCGACGACAAACATAAAACAAAATACGACTTGATTCTAATATACGCGAAAAAAACGCCGACGTCAAATAAAAACGTCGGCGCGTTTAAACGAAACGAACAAAATCTATTCGTTTATCGACTACCGCTTAACCTGCGAGAGCGTCGCAATAAATCTCTCGCGCGCTTCGTCGGCAAGTTTGCAACCCCATTCGGTCGGGTATTCATGATTGAAACACGCTCTGCAAAGCCCAAAAGGAGGAATTCCGATCGCTTTGGCGATCGCGTTCGCATGTAGAAAACGCAACGAATTACAACCAATATCTTTCGCCATCTCTTCTTCAATTTCGGGCGTCATAATCCAACGAGTCGTCAAATCGTCGGAACATTTCGCGTCAAATCCGTAATGTTTCAACATAAACTTCGTGGCGAAAAGTTCCGAGTACGTCGACATATCAAGTCCGTAGAAACAGGGCGCCATAATAGGCGGACAGGAAATGCGAACGTGAATCTCTTTCGCGCGTCCAATGTTGTAAATACGCTGGAGAAGAATGCGCATCGTCGTCGAACGAACGATCGAATCGTCGACCAAGATAACGCGCTTGCCCGCGAGAACTTCCGGAATCGGCGTATACTTCGTCTGCGCCTTTCGCTGACGCGTCTCCCCTCCTTCGATAAAGGTTCGCCCGCTATATCGATTGCGCATTAAGCCTTCCAAACAAGGAACGCCCAACGCGTAAGCCATACCGTCGGCGGCGGCCTTGCTCGAATCAGGAACGGGAACGACGATCGTGTCTTTGTCTAACGTAACGAGCCCGTTCTCTTTTTCCATACGCGCCAATTCTTCGCCAAGTCGTTTGCGCGCCAAGTAAACGTTCGTTCCGTCGATAACGCTAGCCGCGTTCGCAAAATAGACCCATTCGAAGAAACAAAACGCCGAGCGATGCGACTGCTGAAATTCGTAAGATTTTACGCCGTCCTTCGGAGTAACGGAGATCATCTCGCCCGGCTTGACGTCTTTAATGTCTTTTGCGTCGAAACCAAGATTGAAGAGCGCGACGCTCTCGCTTGCGCACGCGAACAGGGAGCCGTCGAACGCGTAACACAACGGCTTAATTCCTCGCGGGTCTCTAGCGACAAACATTTCGCCCAGCGCGTTCAAGAAAACGATCGTATAAGCGCCGTCAAGCCCCTGCGTGAGAGATTGGCAGACTTTCAATAGATCGCGTTCCGAATTTTTCAACGCGGCGCACAAACGATGCAACAACAATTCGGCGTCCGTATCGCGAGCGAAACAAGAATTTTCTTCCTTTTTTAAGAGTTCGTCTTTAAGAAAACTGTAATTGGCGATCTGTCCGTTGAAGGCGAAACTGAACCATTTGTTCTTTTTAATGTGCCGTCGCTCAAAAGGATGCGCGTAAGAAGGATCCGCCTCGTCGATCGCCGCGTAACGAACGTGCCCGATCGCTGCGGATCCGACCAACGAATCCATCAGCGGCGCGTACTTTGGAGGCTCGTTTTGATGAAAAACTTCAGGAACCGTGCCGCTGCCCTTGTGAGTGTTCAGTATGCGACTGCGATTTTGATTGTACGACGTTATGCCGCAGGAAAGCTGTCCGCGATTCTGAAGATCGAGCAACATTCGCGGAATAAGTCGAGAAACTTCGGTCGGTCCTTGCGTGGGGCATAACGGCGAGGGTTTGCTCGTCGGCAAATGATAGATGGCGACGACTCCGCATTCTTCTTGTAGTTCTTCGCTCATAGGAAAAAGCGCGCTCCTGATTTTGCGTCCAGCGTCGGAAATTTCGTCCGACACGTGCGTCGCGTCTCCGCGCTAAACTCTGCGCGTAAAACCTACGCGACGCTTCGTCTTTATCGTCAAAAAGCCGCACGAGGTCCAGAAAATGCGTCGGCTTTTCTCAATAAAACGACAGTTACATTATATCTTTCTTACGTTCGATTTGAACGGGGGGGCGCCGACTTCTATTATTTTTTTTTATTTAAGCCTGCTTTATAATTAGAGATTACGCATAAAAAACAAAAAAAATGAACATTGTCCTTAAAAGAGGTCGGAAATCGCTTCTTTTCTGGTATAATCAGTCCAGAAAAGAAGCGTCTCCGACGCCGATCGCCATTCCACAAACGGAGTTTAAAACAAATGCAAACTAATCGTTATTGTTCGTTGCTTTCTATGTTGACGTCGACGCTTGTCGCGTTTCTTGGCGTCTCGGTTCTTTACGGCGCCGACAATCCCGAACGCTATCCTCTTCCGGCAAAGTCGATTCAATTCAAAGCCTTTGACGGTTCCATTGAACGTTACCTTGAATACGCGCCTCCGACCTTCGACGAATCGAAAACGACGACGTTGTTTATTATCCTTCATGGGCACGGTTCCGACTGCGAACAAGGCTTTTCTGGAAAGAACGCCGAATTTCGCGCCTTTAACGACGTCGCCGAAACTCATAACGCGATCGTCGTCTCGCCCGATTACCGCGCGAAGACGTCGTGGATGGGACCGGCCGCCGAAAAAGACCTCGTTCAAATCATTGAAGAACAAAAAGCCAAGCGCCGCATCGATCGCGTCGTTCTGTCCGGCGGCTCGATGGGCGCCTCGTCGACTTTTTCGTTCATAGCTTTGCACCCGGAGTTAATCGACGGCGCGATCGCCTGCAACGGAACCGCCAATCATATCGAGTATGAAAATTTCCAAGACGCAATTTCCGCGTCTTTCGGCGGTTCAAAATCGGAAGTTCCGCAAGAATACAAGAATCGAAGCGGAGAATACTTTCCCGAACGTTTCCTTGGAATTAAAATCGCGATCACGTTAGGGGGGCAAGACTCCGTAGTGCCCCCGGACAGCGCTAGACGACTTGCGAGCGCGATTCAAAAATTAGGGGGAGAAGTCTTGGTAATCGACCGTCCTGAAATCGGACATTGGACGAATTACGACGATTCCTTTGAAGCGGCGTCTTACGTTTTTGACAAGTTGGACGCCAAATAATCCGCGTCGCAACGTAAGATCGCACGACGTCGACAGTATCAAAACGCGCGGAGTCGAACCGAAGGACGACGCGCGTTTTTTATTGGCGGAACGCTTCGATCAAATTTGTTCCACAGTTAATCAAACACGCGCGCAACTGTTTTATTTCTCGATAGTTATGAGAATAATTCTTATTTTTTTTGTCGAATTTGTTCTTTTATGTCTAAGACGTCAAAATTAAGCCTTTACAAAATAATAAATATCGGTCACAATAGACCGACTCGTTTTCGTCGGCTACAAGTTGCGCGTTGAAATCAAAATAAAAAACGGCGCCGACGAGAAGCGTCTCGCGCCGACGGACGACGCGCGACGACGCCAAGTACCGAAACAACTGAAATCTGCGGAGAAAACAACATGACAGAAGCGAACGCCGTAAAATTGTCGAGTTCGCCTTTAACGTCTTATCAAAAGTGCGCCGAAATCACGCGTAATTTGTGGTGGAGCTGGCACCCTGACGTCGTAGAAATCTTCCAAGCGCTCGATCCTATCCGTTGGCGCGAACTTGGACATAATCCGATCGTCTTATTGCGCGAATATACGCCGGAGAATTTTGAACGACGCGTTTTGGAACTTGCGCTTCAGACGCGAATTGACGTCGCGTATCGTCGCTTCAAGCAATACGTCTCCAAGCGAACCGTTTGGTCCCGTCAAAACGCGACGGTTCTTGGGTCGCGTCCCGTCGCGTATTTTTCCTTCGAGTTCGGTTTGCACGAGTCCGTTCCGATTTATTCCGGAGGTCTTGGAATTTTGGCGGGCGACCACGTGAAGAGCGCGAGCGGGTTGGGCGTTCCCCTTGTCGCCGTCGGGCTCTTCTATGACCGCGGCTATTTCAAGCAACTGATCAACGCCGAAGGCGCGCAAGAAGAAAACTATCTTGAAACGGAAGCGCAAGACCTCCCCTTCGAGCCGGTTTACGACGCCGACGGCAATAAATTGATCGTCAAAGTCGATACGAAAAGCGGACCTATTTACGCGAAAGTTCGTCGCATTCAAGTCGGTCGCGTTTCCCTGTTCCTGCTCGACACGGACCTTGATCTTAATTCGGAAGACGATCGCAAGCTGACGAGCAATCTCTACGGCGGCGACAAACGAACTCGCATTCGCCAAGAACTCGTTTGCGGCGTCGGCGGCGTCAAAGCGTTGCGCGCAATGGGAATTACGCCGGGCGTCTTCCACTTGAACGAAGGGCACAATTCCTTTGCGACTTTAGAAGCGATTCGTCAAAAGATGCAATATTGCGGTTGGTCCTTTGACGACGCGCTTACAAGCGTCGCCCAACAAACGGTCTTCACGACGCACACGCCGGTGGAAGCCGGACACGATTACTTCGGCAAAGATTTGGTCGAGGAACATCTCGAGCCGCTGTATAAAGACTTGGGCTTGACTAGCTCGGAATTTATGGCGCTTGGTCGTAAAAACCCGAACGACGACGATGAAGAATTCTGTATGACGGTTCTCGGGCTCAAGACGTCGCGTTACGCCAACGCAGTGAGTTCTTTGCACGGATACGTTTCTCGCAAGATGTGGCATTCGCTTTGGCCTGAAAAGACGCTCGAAGAAGTACCCATTGGGCACATTACGAACGGCGTTCACGTTCCGACGTGGATGGCTTGGCAAATGAAAGTGTTGTTTGAACGCGCTTTGCCGAACTGGACGGAAGAATCGATCGATCCGAACGTGTGGGCGCAAGTCTACAATATCGATCCGGGCGAGTTATGGGAAACGCACTTCGCGCTCAAAACGCTCCTAATCGATTTCGCGCGTCGTCGATACGCGCGTCGTCTCGAACGCTTCGGCGCGAATCAAGAAACGATCGAAGCGTCTAAGAGTCTTCTTGACCCGAACGCGTTGACGATCGGCTTTGCGCGTCGTTTCGCAACGTACAAACGCGCTTATCTCGTCGTAAAAGACAAGGAACGCTTGGATCGTATCGTCAATAATCCCGAACGCCCCGTTCAATTCATTTTCGCCGGGAAGGCGCACCCGCGCGACGAACAAGGAAAAGACGTCATCAGGCAAATTATCGAAGTACGACGGGATCCGCGATTCGCAAATCGTATTCTCTTCTTGGAAGATTACGATATGAACGTCGCGCGCCATCTCGTCCAAGGAGTCGACGTCTGGCTCAACAATCCGCGCCGTCCTTTGGAAGCGTCCGGCACAAGCGGTCAAAAGGCGGTTTTAAACGGCGCCTTGAATTGCTCGATTCTTGACGGTTGGTGGAACGAAGCCTACGACGGTTCCAACGGTTTCGCAATCAACGACGGGTCGACGCACGTCGATCCCTCGATCACCGACGAACGCGACAACGCGTCTCTGCTCAAGGTCTTGGAAGAACAGGTTATTCCTATGTATTACGACCGTAACGAACACGGACTCCCCCTGCAATGGATCGAGTATATGAAAAATTCGATCGCCACTCTCGCGTGGAGATTCAGCGCGCATCGAATGGTCGCAGACTACGTAAGGCTCGAGTATCTGCCCGCCGCCGGAGGTCTTAGTTCGAAAACGCCTCGATAGTTCCGTTTTCACGTTGTAACTTCTGAAAAGCGACTCCTGAAAAGTCGCCCTTTACGAAAGCGTTTGCGCGCGAGCTTAACGACGCGCAAGCGCTTTTGAAAAAGCGAACGCAAGATAGAATTCTATAAATCCTTTTAAATTCAACCTCTATTGTTTATTCGTTTCTGTCTTAATAGTCGTTTTAATCGCTACATTCTTTTGAACAATTAAAAAAATGCGATAAAATTTAATCTTTGCCGTTGATTTTTTACAATGGGAAATATAAAATAGACAGTGAACTTAGGTAAACAACATAAAACAAATCAGACCGTACAAAAGGCTGTCGGTTGGAACGCAGGGAATGCGCGAACGACGTCAAGGAGTGAAGAATGAACGACCAAGAAGCGACGAAAAACAACGGAAACGTCAAGATTACGCTAGGATTGGCGTTAGGTTTGATCCTAGGATTGGCGTTTGGAGGTTTGAACGACGTCGAGAAAAGCGCGAAAGCGCAGTCGTCCTCATACGCCGGTTCGAGCTATTCGGATTCAAACGATTACCGTTCGTCGGTCGACGCCAACGCCGCGCCCCGCGTCGCGTTCGATTCCGAAGGCAAAGCGCGTTTTTCAAGACCGTTGGAAGTGCCCCCGTTGTACGCGTTCGATTCTCCATTGGACGAGTCGGGGCGTCAAATTATCCTCGTCGATTCGGAAACGAAGAGAATTTGCGTGTATTGGATTCGGCGCCGAGGCGTCAACAGTACGATCGAGTTAGTGGCGACGCGCGCTTTCGAGTTGGATTTGAAACTGGAGAATTTCAACGGCGAAGGTCTGAGTCCCGGACAAATTAGAGAACAACTTGAATCGACGCTGTAACGAACGGTCGATTTAGTTAAAACGAGAGTCGGTAATAAACGGCATAATCAAAATAATCCCAAATAGACGTCGAACAATAATTTTCGAAATTAAAAAAGACGAAATAGACAGAGACGACGTTTGGCGCGAATCGAAAGAAATCGCGTCAAGCCTTTCGTCGGCGTTTAAACGAGACGTCGAAGGGTTAGTTGTATTACTGGAGTCGAACTTCCCGAGAGGCGCAGTCCGACGCCGCATTTTTCCGCGTGTCGGATAACTCGCCGCTCCGATTGCAAACGAAGCCGCGTTTCGGGAGAGTTTTTAAATATCAGCCTTACTAGGAACGTTCGTATGTACAATGCCCCTGAATACTATACCCTTGAAGAAGCCGCTAATGTTTTGAATCTTGCGCCGGGCGAAGTCAATCGTCTTCGCGAACAGGGCGTTTTGCGCGGTTATAAAGACGGCTCCACTTGGAAATTTATGAAGGATCATATCAACGCGTATTTAGCGGACAGTATTAAAAAGTCGAGTTCCGCCAATTCCAACCTTCTGAGCGGCGAAGGCGACGAAGAGGGACCGACGATGTTGGCCGCCGATTCCGCCGATTTCGACGCGATGTTCGACAGAGCGGCGGACAACGCGGATCAGATTGTCGCGGAACAAGGCGTCTCGGAACAAGGGGGCGCGGATCAGATCGTCGTCAAAGAAGAAGACGCGCTCAACTTGACGAAGAGCGAAGAGGTCGACGAATTGGCGTTGGCGCCCGAGGAAGGCGATTTTGACTTGGTTCTCGCCGAGGAGACGGAAGAGAAGCCGAGCGTCGACGACGACGAATTGGCGCTGGCGCCCGAGGAAGGAGACGACGATCTCTTGTTGGTCAAGGAAGACGATTCTTCGTCCTTGGTCGACGAAGCTTCCGCCCTTGTCGAAGACGAGCCCGTCGCCGAGGTCGAATCCTCTTCCGCAGTCGATTTGACCGGCGAGACGAGTTCTTCGGACGACGACCTGCTTCACTTGGGAAGCGACAGCGGCTTGTCCTTGTTGGACGAGGTCGACGTCGACGGCTCGAACGTCTCCTTGGGCGACGAAGAGGGCGAACTTGTCCTTGGCGGTTCCGGCTCCGGGTCTGGCAGCGGTTTAAATCTGGGCAGCGACAGCGGTCTGGAATTGCTTGGCGATTCCGACGGAGATTTCTCGCTTGACGACGACGTTGCCGCCGTAGCGGAAGAAGAGGATGGGGATGGAATTTTCGAATTGGCGCCCGAAGCTACGGAAGACGCGCCCGTTTTGAATCTGGAACAAAAGACCGACGCCGACGCCCCGACGGAACTTGCGGGCGCCGACGAAGGCATTTTCGAGTTGGCGGAAGACGTCGAGCAAGTTTCGAGCGAAGAGTCTGATTCCGATTCCAATAGCGCGTCTCAATTAATCGACGTCGACGATTCCGCTTCGAATCCGTTCCTTACGGAAGTCGACGATTCGACTTCGTCGTCGCTCGATTCTTTCGCGACGTCCGAACAGAGTTCCAATCCGTTTGAAATCGACGACTCGAGTTCGACGGAAAGTTCGTTTGGTTCCTTTGACGCCGATGCGAGCGAGTCTCCCTTCGGCGCCGCGCCGGACGCTTCTTCCGCGCCTGTTTCCGACGGGCTTTCCTTTGATAAATCGGATTCTAGCGAAGCCTTTGGCAGTTCCGATTTTGGCGCCTCCGTTGACGCCCCCGTCGATTCGTCGGAACCCGTCGCGTCCGTTTCGCGCGCGCCTATCGCTTCGACGAATTACACGGGCAAAGACTTAATCTTCCTCGTGCCTTGCTTGATCTTCCTTATTCTTGCGACGATCGGCGCTTACGAGTTGTGCCGAACGATTTGGAGTTATCAGGAAGGTTCTTTTGATCTTACGGGACCGGTTCTCGAAACGATCGCTAAAATGGTCAAATTAATATAGTTTGATTTGAGTTGCGTTTGTACGACTTTGCGTCGAATTTTCCGATTTCGGAGGATTCGACGTTTTTTGTATAATTCGCCTATTAAAGTCGACTCCAACGTCTTGGCGTCGCGAGGAATTTGAACAATGCGAATAAACTTTCTTGAAATCAAAAATTTTCGTAAGTTCAAGTCTCAATTCTTCAGCTTTCATCCGCAGTTTAACGTGTTAATTGGAGACAACGCCAAAGGAAAAACGCAGGTTCTAGACGCGATTTCAATTATCTTGGGCGTCTATCAATCAAAACTATTATGCGTAAGTCAACGGGGAATTAAAACCGAAGAAGTACGAGTTGAAGAACGATCCGTTTCAGACGAAGAAGGAAACGTTCAAAATAGGCGGGCGTCTTGTTATCCTGTGGAAATACGCGCTCGTCTTACGTATGGCGACAAGATTTTTGAACAAAATTGCGTCAAAACTGAAAAAGGCAGAACTTCTTTTGGAAAAGATCGCGCTTTCGCACAAAGCGCTAAAAAAGACTACGAAAGCGTGGCTTCTGAAAAATCTATTGATCTTCCTTTCTTAGGATATTACGGAGTCGGTCGGTTAGCGCCTATTTTGAAACATAGCGGCGATCCGGAAAGCGTCGAACATACGACCGACGGTTACGTCGGTTCGTTGGATCCGCGAAACGACGTCAAAACGATTCAAAGTTGGCTCAAACGTCGTCAATTAATCCAAATGGAAACCGAAAAAAAAGACGTTCCATTTGAATTAGTACGTCAAGCGATTCGTTCAATG
>JAZUGM010000206.1:0-4260 GCA_045641205.1 Thermoguttaceae bacterium | reverse complement strand
CGAAGTCAAGTTAAACGACAAACGAGAAGCGGTCGTAGAAATTACGATTCCGGCGGAAAAGTACGCTTGGGTTACGTTTGAGCCGTAAAGTAAGCGGCGCCCATTCGCGGTAAGCCGCCGCATATAACGCGGCGGTTAGGTTGGAACGAGAACCGACGTAATTTTGCATATTCGGTTAAACGCGCCGACAAGCGCCGTCTGCGCGGCGGTTTCGGCGCGATTAGCGCGTCGTTTTAAACAGGCGCCGCGCGACTTCGGCAAGACGCGACGACGTCCCGTTTTTAGAGGCCTCTCTTAGCGCGACGGTCGGCGAGTGAAGCAGTTTGTTGACAAGCCGATCGAACGCGTACCGAATCTCTTCTTCCGTATGCGCGTCGCAAGAAATCTTGCGCAAGAGCCTTTCCAATTCGTCTTGTTCGACCTTGCGCCAACTTTCGCGTAATTCTCGAATCGTTTCGATCGAATTTCGCGCGTTCGTCTCTTCAACGAACCCTTTGGCTTCCTCTTCGACAATTCGGGTCGCCTTAGGAATTTCGCGGTCGCGTATCTCTTTGTTGCGCGCGCAGGCGCTTTCTAAATCGTCGACCGAATAAAGATAGACGTTCGGGCGTTCTCCGACTTTAACGTCGATATTTCGTGGAACCGCCAAATCAAGAATGAAAATAGAACGTCCTTTACGTCGCGATTCGATCGTTTTGTAATCTTCCAACGTAACGACGGGCTCCGACGCCCCGGTCGCGCAAATCGCCAAATCGACGTTTGCCAGCGCTTCGACGCGCTCGTCCCAATCGACGACCTTTCCGTTCCAAACTTCGGCGAGTTTTTCGGCCTTCTCACGACTGCGATTTGCCACCCAAACGGACTTGGCGCCAAAATCGGCAAGATATTTGAGCGTCTCTTCCGCCATTTCGCCCGCGCCCAAAACAAGCGTTTTTTTGTCGTTCAAGCGTTCGAAAATATTGAGCGCGAAATCGACGACCGCCACGCTTGGAATACTAACGCGACGCTTGAAAACGCCGGTCTCGACCGAAACGCGCTTCGCCGTTTTAAAGGCGGTCTGAAACGCGGCGTTTAGAATCGGACCGGTCGTCCGCGCTTGAACCGCCGTTTCGTAAGCGCGCTTCATTTGCGACAAAATCTGCGGCTCGCCCAAGATCATACTGTCGAGACTCGACGTTACTGAAAAAAGGTGAACGGCGGCGGCGTAATCCGATAAGAATTGAAAATTACTTGAATAACGTTTGCAAGCCGCAGGGTCGTCGACGACGTTCGCGCGATATTTCAACGAGGCGAGAAAAGGAAACACGTCTTCGTCTTTGGGAAGTTCGCGCGACTCGCTGGCAAAATAGAGTTCCGTTCGATTGCAGGTCGAAACCAAGACGGCTTCGACGCCGGAAAACGCGTCGTTCCAATCGGCCAAAGTCGAAACGACCCCTGCGGCGTCAAGGGAGAACAACTCGCGAACTTCGATCGGCGCGATACGACTGTTAAGACCGACGACTCGAATCGGCATCAACGACTCCTCAAAGGAAACTCTAAGCTAAACCGGCGACGACTTGTCGCTAAAAGGCTTTATATTTTCGACGAAATCTATTTTGCTTCAAGGGGCGGCGAGGTCGACTTGTCGGAAGTTTCTTGAAGTTCGACGTCGTTAAAACCGACTCCGTGCCATCTTCCCCCGTTGACGAACGCGGTAAAAAGAGCAAGAGCGACAAGAACCGCGCAACAGAAAAAAGCAAGCAACGCGTCCCTCGCGCCCAATTCGACGTCTTCGCGACGAAAGCGAGAGAGATTCGCGACGAAAGCGAATAGAAACAACACGGTCGCGCCGCAAGCCAACAAATCGAACTGCGGAACAAAGATCGCTCGACCCGACGCGCCGAATATTCTCAAATAGAACCCGCTGGCAACGCCGAATCCTAACGCAAGCAAAACGCCGTTCGTCGCAAAACGAGCCGCGCTTCCAAGCCATTCGATCGTCGGAAGCGCCAAAGTCGACGATAAAATCTTGCGACGAAGACGACGACGTTGAACGAAAAACATCAAGCCGACGATCGCGCCCCAGATCGACGCCAAAGAAGCGCACAACATTGAGACGACGTGCGTCAGGCGAACGAAACGACAAGTCGCCTCGCGAGACAAGGAAACGTCGACGACGTTCAGACCGACGCCGACCAAGACGATAGCCGCCGGAAAGAGAAACAAGCCGAACTGCGTTTTAGGATACGCCGCATAGAGCCACAGCCACGCCAAAACGAGCCCAAAGGCAAGCAGATAAAACCAGCCGCCCGCGCTCGGAAAAAAACGCTCGTTTTGAAGCAAGTCGTTATAATATAAAAAGACAGAATGAGCGACGACGCCAAGAATCGCCGCGCACAAAGAAGCGATTCTGACGCTCCGATTCCCTTTCAGAAACCAGAATCTCGCTATTTCCAAACCAAACGCCAAGAAATAACAGGACAAGAAACAAACGACGCCGACGCCCTTCAACATAACCTCGCCCGCCTGAATTTAACAAACGCTTCAACAAGCGCCGCATAGGCAAGAGACGCTCAAACTCGCGCGCCGCTCGTCTATCTGAGTCGCCCGTCTATCGGCGTCACTCGTCTATCTTCTCGACGCGAAAATACCGAAATCTTGTCCAAGACTCGTCGCCGTCTTTATCCGAACGAGGACCGTTCCAACACTGAAGACTAATCTGGTCGCCCGGCGCTGCGTCGATGCGTCCTTCGTAAACGCGTTTAAATTCCGTTCCGTTCTCGCCGCAAAATTCTGCGACGACGTTTCTATCGCGAACCGTTATCCGAAGACGCCCTCCTTGAGAATCGACGGGAACCTTGCCCGGATAAACGTAAGTACGACCGTCGACGTTCGCGAAAACCAACTTAAAAACGACCTTTCCTCCGCGCAACCAATAGACTCCGCATTGTTGATACTGCGACGTCGGCTTGGAAAGAAAAGAACACTCCGTCTCGATACGATACGCGCTACCGACGCGCCCGTTCAACCAACGGAGAAAATTAAGAGGTCTTGCAAGGACGTTGCGCGCCTCTTCGTTTTGAAAAGGCTCCGATTTAATCTCAAGAGAATTTCCAACGAAACGACGACTCCCAGAATTCTCCCTTACCCAAACCCAGCCGGGCTTGAGCGCGCCTTCAAATCGATCCTCAAAAACGACTTCTTGCGCGCGCGTCGACGTCAAGCCGGAAAGCCAAATCGTAGACGCCAGACAAATAAACGCCGCTAATCGAAACATAGGAACAAACTCTTTATTTAAAGACGGACTATTAACCGTAAAATCACCAACGCGACGGATCGGCTCGCTCGCCAAGGGACGCGCGCCAAAACGCCGACGCCGCCGTTGTCTCGCGCCGTCGACGCTTTCGTTGTATTTTATCTAAAGTTCCAACTCTGTAAATCGTTCTTAAAAGATTTTTATTATTTTCTCCAATAAAAACGCTTATATCGTTATACAATTCCTATGTTCCTTCTTTCGCGTCCATACGAAATAAACCTTAGAAACGCCCCAAAGCGACAAAAGGGGCAAAAAAACTTCAAGCGGCGCGCGCATTCTCATATTCGTCCAATAGAGCAAATGAGGAATCTGAACGGACAAAATCAACAGCCAGCCCCAAATCCAAGGCGACGCCAAGAAAGAACGACGCCGAGATTCGCTCGTTGTTTTTCGCGTAAAGAACCAAGCGCCCAGACCGATTAAAAACGCCGCCGCCTCAAGAGCGTAAAAAATCGCGACGCAATCGAGCGCAAGAGCGCCGAAGCGTCCCGAAGCGCCAAGTTCGTAAGGTCGGAAGCGCCACAATTCCCCGATTCTCGCAAAACAAGAATAGAAGAACGTCCGACGATCGCTCCGAATCGCGTTTAACGCCTGCTCTTGCGTCCATTGGTCTTGAAATAGTTCGGCTTCTTCCGAGTAGCGCGCGACGCCCGCTTGAATCAACGCGGCTTCGTAATCGGAAGCAAGACGCGTTTGAAAAGCGTCTGGATTCCAAAACGTCCAAATTGATTTAGTTCGATAATGTTCGTACAATTCCGGGTTATTCGCCAAAAGAAGCGTATACCCCCCGTGCGTGGTCGTCGCCTTAAAGACGCCAAGTTCGCGTTGATTACGAAACGCCCAAGGCAAAAGAACGAGCGCAAGTCCGATTAAAAAGACGCAAGGCGCCCAAAGAATCGCGCTGTCGCGCGATTTCGAGAAAAACGCGCGCGACTCGACAAAAGTCAAATACGCGAAAATCAATC
>JAZUGM010000205.1:0-2058 GCA_045641205.1 Thermoguttaceae bacterium | reverse complement strand
ATAACGCCGACGTTCTTTTACGACGCCGACCTCGACTTGCCCGAACAACGCGCGAAGTTGCGCAATTTACTGCGCGGAATCGAGGCGAAATCGGAATCGCAGGGCGTCGAAGCCAAACGAACCGCCGTCGCTGCGGCGATTTGTCAAGAATGTCGCGCGATTTTCGAATCGTCGGATTATGCTCCGTCGGAAGAAGAATCGCGTTTGCGCGTCTCCAACCTATGCGCTCGAATCTTCGAAATTTACCGCGCCGAAGTCGAGCAAGCGTCTTCTTGCGGCGTTCGACGCCTAGAATCGCAAGGCGCGCGCGACTCGATTTTATCGCGTCTTTCCGACGTTTCCTCGCAATTAGGAAACGCGACGCTTGTTCGCGGCGGAACGGCGTTAAACGAAGCGCTCGCGAAAGCAAGCCTTGAAAAAGGGGTCGACCTTCGTTGCGTCGAGCAAAGTTTGACTTTCGCTTGCGGTCTGAGCGTTCGCGCAAAAGAGTTGTGTCGAAAATTGAGTCCGAAATGCGCGATCGCGGTCGGTTCCGTCGGTCTGGCGGCGCCGGTCGTCGCGGCGCTTGCGCCCGTGTTGGGCGGCGCGGTCTCCCTTTCCGCGATCGCGACGTCGGTCGCCGCGCTTGGTTCCGCGCTTCCTTCGTCCCTTGTCGGCGGGGCGGTAGGGGGCGCGCTTGGCGCGTTGACGCCCCTCTCGTTGAGCGCTTGTAAAAAGAAGTTGCTAGAAAAATTCGCCGGTTCCCGAGCGAAAAAAGAAGAATCGGCGTCAAGCGACGCGCCGAAGGACGAAACGACGCACGAAAACGCCGCCGAGTCGTCGAATTTCGAATCGGAGAAAATCGGCGACGTCGCGACGCTTTTCTGCACCGCCGTCTCTTGGTTTGCCGTCTTGGATCTTCAACGAACGAGCGAAGATCAAATCGCCGAGTTATTGCCGCTCGTTTTGGAGCCTGCGGAAAAATCGACGTTCGAAAGTCCGCAAGAAGTCGGAAAAGCGCTTGACGAAATCGTCGAAAATCTACAAAATATTTGACGTCCTTCGGGGCGTTTCGCGTTAAAATAAAAGAAAAAAGCGTTTGTCATTACGAACGGAGCAAGAGAAACATGCGCGCGACTAGCGAGGAACTACGCCAGTTAAAACCGATCGTCGTCGCGGTCGTCGGTCCGACGAACGAAGGAAAAACGTCGGTTTTGAGGACGCTGACAAGCGATCCCACGTTCGGCATGGTGAACGCGTACAACGGCACGACGGCGCGAGCGGAAATACAAAAAGTCTTTTACAACGGCGTCGCGGAAATTTTGCAACTGATCGACACGCCCGGTTTTCAGACTTCGAACGAAATCGTCGATTTGCTCGCCGAAGACGAGGACGTCGCGCTAAAAGACGGCGCGTTCGACGTAAGCGACGTTTTGCGCGTTATTCCCAAAGGAGACGACGAATTTGAACACGATCTGCGCGCGTGGCGAGAAGTCGCGCGTTGCGACGTCGTGATTTTCGTCGTCAGCGTCGCGGAGAATCCGAACCAATCGCTCTTGAAAAACACGTTGCGATTGTTGAAAAACGTCGGCAAGCCGATCGTCGTCGCGTATAACAACGTCAAAGAGGAAGGAACGCGAACGAGCGCGGAAAAAAACGATTCGCCCGTCGTAAGCGATTATCGTAAAGACTGGGACGAGACGTTGCGCAAAAACGGGTTCTTTTTAGTTCAAAAATACGACGCGCACCGACGTTCTTTCGCGGACGAAGTGGCGTTGCTTGAAAAAATCGCGGCGACGACCCGCGACGCGCTGACGCAACGCGTGTTAAGATTGGAAATCGGCGAGCGACGCGCAAGCGAATTGCGCCGTTTGAGCAGATCGCGCGAAATTCTAGCGGAAGCGTTCGTCGACGTCGCCGCCTATCGCGAATGCGCCTCCGACGTCGCGCAAGAAGAATGGAAAACTCGCCTCGCGCGTCTTGAAGAGACGTTGAAACAAACGATTCTCAAACGCGAACACGACGCGCAAGTCGCGATTCTCGAGACGTGGGGGTTCAAGCTCGGGGTCTTGAATCGCG
>JAZUGM010000204.1:0-3510 GCA_045641205.1 Thermoguttaceae bacterium | reverse complement strand
CTTGGAACATATTCAAAGTCGCTCCCATTGCCGACTGGAATTCCGAACGCGTTTCGCCCGTTTTAGGCGACTCGAAAGCGCGCGTCGTCGCGACTTGGCTTGAAAAGGGCGGCAACGCGCCCGAATATCCCGCGTTGATCGCCGGTGCTAACGGGGTTTATTGCTCCCACGTCTTCTTACATTCCGATTTTGAAGCGGGAAAGACGCTTATTAAAGCGTTTGTTCTTGCCGCGAATCCTCGCGTTTCGCGCAGTTTCGCGCGCGCCGAATGGATCGCCTGTTTCAACGTCGGATTGGAGCCGGGCGTCGACGTCGCGAATTGGCGCGTCGAGACGTTAAAAGACGTCGAGGCGCGTCTCAACAAAAAAGGCTGGAGTTTGGACGCCGCCGCCCGATTTATGGACAAAAACGCTTCGAGCGAGCCAAACTACGGCGATTTCGCGCGTTTTGCAAAGGATCTCGCGTCGATTCGCGAAGAGCGCGTCGAGGAATATTGCGCGAGCCGACCGACCCGCGAAAACGAAGGCCGGCTTTGGTGGGAACATTCCGGCTGCGGCGCCTATCCCGGCGACTGGGATCGCACGATGAAAGAATTGAGCGAGGCTGGTTTTAACGGCGTCGTCCCGAATATGCTTTGGGGCGGAAACGCTTATTATCAAAGCGACGTCTTGCCGGTCGATCCGAAAGTCGCAAAATACGGCGATCAAATCGAACAAGCGGTCGCGGCGGGCAAAAAATACGGCGTCGAAGTTCACGCGTGGATGGTCTGCTTTAACGCGTCCAATTCGACGGAAGAATTTCTCGCCAAAATGAGGAACGAAGGGCGTCTTCAACGAACATTCGACGGCGAAGAACGTCCGTGGCTCTGTCCCTCTTCGCCCGAGAATCGCGCGTTGCAACTGGCGGCGCTTGAAGAAGTCGCGACAAAATACGACGTCGACGGCGTTCATTTCGACTATATACGCTTTCCCGACGAGTCGACTTGCTACTGCGACGGGTGCAAAGAACGATTTGGGAATTTCTATCGCGAGAAGACCGGCGAAGAATTGAAGGATTTCCCCGCTTGCGTTCGCAAGGATTCCGACGTCAAAGAATTGTTCTACGAATGGCGCCGCGCGCAGATAACCGCGCTCGTTCGCGACGTTCATAAGTCGCTCAAGTCGAAACGACCCGAAATTAAAATTTCCGCCGCCGTCTTTCCCAATTATCCCGGCGTGAGAAATTCTATCGGACAAGACTGGGGCGCTTGGATCGACGAAGGTTTGTTAGATTTCGTCTGTCCAATGGATTATTCGAGCGATCCCGCCGTATTCGCGCGTTACGTTGAAAGACAACTGCCCTTTACGCAAGGAAAAATTCCGCTCTATCCCGGAATCGGAATGACCGCGACAGGGATTTCGTTGGACGGAGAAGACGTCGTTTTACAGGCGGAAATTGCCCGAAAGAAAGGCGCGCAAGGGTTTACGATCTTCAATTTGACGAAGGGAACCGCCGAAAAAGCCTTGCCCGCGCTGAAGGCGGGCGTTACGTCGAAGAAGACGAGCGCGCCGCATCAGACCAAGTAAAACCGATTAGAAGTCGCGCGGCTTAAGCGCTTGATAGACGCGTTCAAACTCGTCGTTCGAATTGAAATGAACGACGAGTTTGCCTTTGCCCTTGTCGTTCGACGTCAATTTGATTTTCATACCGAGCCACGTTCTAAACTGCTGTTCTAAGTCGCGAATTCGCGGGCTGACTTCCGCTTTTTCTTTCGTCGTCCTCGCGATTTGCGTTTCGCCGCCGTTTTCCGCGTCGTCGAGAAATTCTTTGACGATCGCTTCCGTCTGACGGACGCTTAAACTCTCCTCGACGATCCTTTTCGCCATTTCGACCTGATCCCACTCTTCGAGCGGCAACAGGGCGCGCGCGTGCCCCATCGTGATTTCGCCTTGTCGCGTCATCTGTTGAACGTCTTCGTGCAAATCGAGCAGACGCATAAGGTTAGTGACGGTCGAACGGTCGAGCGCGAGACGATTCGCCAATTCGTCGTGCGTGCCGCCGTATTCGTCGAGATAATTGCGAAACGCGGTCGCTTTTTCTATCGGGTTAAGGTCGCGACGTTGCATATTTTCCGTCAGCGCCAATTCCGCCATTTGACGGTCTTCGACGACGAGCAACAACGCCGGCGCCTTTTTCCAACCTAATTCTTTTGCCGCGCGAAAACGACGCTCGCCCGCGACTAGTTCGTATTTGTCGCCCTTTTGACGCAAGACGACCGGCTGAAGCATGCCGTGTTGACTCAAACTACGCTTGAGTTCCGCCATTTCGTCCACGTCGAAGTCAAGGCGCGGCTGGAAAGGATTGCGCTCAATTTTGTCGATTTCAATTTCCGACGCGACGCGTCCGTCGGAAAATTTCGCGAGCGCGCGGTCTTTTTCCGCTTCGAGCCGCGCGCCGACGGAACGACGTTCGTTCGGATCGTCGCGTCGAACCGGCGTTTCTTGCGCGGAACTTAAGACGTTTGGCGACTCGTTTGAGCCGACTTCGTAACTGTCGAGCGTCGCTTCGACTTTCGCCGCGTCGGGCTGCGCCGCCGCTACTTTGCCTAACAACGCTTCCAGCCCTCGCCCCAATCGTCTATTGTCTTTAGACACGATCCATTACCTCCAAACATAGTTCGACATAGGCGCGCGCGCCTCGCGATCGAGGAGCGTACTCGACGATCGATTTGCCGTGGCTTGGCGCTTCCGCGATCGCCACGTCGCGCGGAATAGTTGTTTTAAACACGATATCGCCGAAAAAATCGCGAACTTCGCGCTCGACTTCGCGAGTCAATTCGAGCGTCGGATCGCACATCGTCAGCACGACGCCCCCGTATTCCAACGCTTTGTCCTTGCGTTTCATCGCTTGACCGATCAGCTCGATCATTTGAACGAGCCCTTCCATTGCGAAATATTCGCACTGAATCGGCGTGATTACTTCGGTCGACCAAGCGAGCGCCCCTTGAGTCAACGGACCAAGGGAAGGGGGACAGTCGATGAAAACGTAGTCGTAGCCTTGAGTTTCGCGCGACAACTGGCGCGTTATCCGATCGATTTTCGCCGGGTCTTTCACGCTGGCGATACGTTCGACGTCCGCAAAACTGCGACAGCCGGGCAAAACTTCGAGCCCTTGACTCGACTTTTTGATCGTCTCGCGAAGGGGCGCGCCGGTCGCGAACGGATGACGAGGCGTCGGCTCGAATCCTAGCCCGCTAGTCGCGTTGCATTGGGGGTCGAGGTCGACGAGCAGAACCCGCGCGCCTGCGCGAGCCGCGCACGACGCGAGCGAAATCGCCGTCGTCGTTTTACCGACGCCCCCTTTTTGATTAGCTATGCAAAACGTCCGCTTGTCCATTGAACCCGTCCTAAAAACGTCGCGCCGAAAAAATTTGTCGCGTCGCGATCGAATAACTCGAGTATAACAGTCGCGACGATTTTAAGGAACGGCAATTTTGAATTTTTGCCAATTTTTCGCCAAATAACGCGCCGA
>JAZUGM010000203.1:0-8413 GCA_045641205.1 Thermoguttaceae bacterium | reverse complement strand
AAGAAAAAACCGCCCGAGGGGAACGCGGACGGTTTCTTCGCTACATTGTAATTACTATATTGTAATTACCACGTTACAATTATCCTAAAAGAGGATCAACGCGCGGCCATCTTCGAAGCGCGGAAGGCGCGACGTTCGGCTCGAAGTCGGGCTCGGCGCTTGGTTTCGCTCGGCTTCTCATAGTTTTCACGACGACGCATTTCCTTTTTAATACCGCTACGTTCGACGAGCTTACGAAAACGACGAACGGCGTCTTGAATCGTTTCTTTATCGCGCAAAGTAAGTTTGACCACGGAACTAATCCTCCAATTAAAAGCCCAAGCCGACGCGACGTCGAACGCCGACGCGAACAAAGAGATCGACTCGCGACGCGCCGACCTTAAAAAAAGCCCTGCGCTTAACTTGTTCGCGACGCGCTTCAGTTGCGCGACTCGCAAAAATAACGTGCAAATCGCCTACGTAGCGACTCGCGTTTTCGATTCGTGAGTCTCTCAAGCCGCCCGACTAGACGCGACTCGAAAGAGAGCGTAATTCTACCTATTTTTAAATAGACGTCTAGGGGCGGTTTGTTTTTTTTGAATTTTCTTGTCGATTTTAAAAGAAACATAGACGCAAGAATTCCGCTTACGCGCCTAAGAAAAATCGCGCGCGGAGGAATCCTTCGCGCGCGACGCTTTATTCTCGACTAATTACTTTTTACTTGCAAACGTTCACTGAATATTCCGATCAAGGTTCGCGTTGGAATCGCGCCGTTTTTCTATAAACGTTTACTTTTATTCTTTCGGCGTTTTCGGCGTGACTTGGGTCGTTCCACCTCCGCGCAACGTGAGGTCGAACTCGGGATTCTCTTGCCACGTTCCGCCGGTGAAGTCGGGATATTCGATCGGTTGCGAGCCGTGCGTTACGGACCATAGGCTCAAGGGCGTCAACGCGCTCCACATAGCGCCGTCGTAGACGGAAATATTGAGCGGCAAGCCGTTGTGGAGAGAGTCGATTAACTGGTAGTCGCAAATGTAGTCCATTCCGCCGTGTCCGCCGAATTTGACGGCGTTCTCTTCGAGGAACGTATGCAACTCGGGCATATATTGCGCCTTGATTTCTTCCATTTGCTCGTCGGAAAGGGGCGTCGAATGATCCAAATAAATTCGGCTGGGCTCGGGATACTTTTGAACAAACCCTTTTGTGCCGCTCAACAGATGATGGCGCGTATAAGGACGCGGCGAAATACGGTCGTATTGAATTTGAACGACTTTTCCGTTTTGCGTCTTAATGAGGGACGTGTTCATATTGCCCGCGAAATCGTAGCCGTCAAATTGCTTGTGATAATCGCTTCCTTGCGCGAGAATCTCTTTGAAAGCCGGTTTGCACGTGAAATCGTCGGTTTCAACGGAGGTAACGAAAAGCGGTCTGTCGCCGGCGTTGAGTCGCAACGCTTTCGAGACGGGACCGTATCCGTGCGTCGGGTAACGATTGCCCTTGTTAAGCGTTCCGATCGCGAAACGATAGTAACCGCCCTTTTTGCTAAGAGGCGGCATAGGCTCTTGATAGAGTTGTTCGGGCGTGAAGTAGTGAATATACGCGCCTTCCGCGTAGACCAGTTCGCCAAAGACGCCCTTCAGCGCCATATTGATCGTCAGCGCTTCGAAGAAGTCGAAACAGCAGTTTTCCAAAATCGCGCAGTATTTCTTGGTGCGTTCGGACGTTTCGACCAGCTTCCAGCAGTCCGCCAACGTATACCCGAGCGGCACTTCGCTCGCGGCGTGCTTGCCCGACTCCATAACGGCGCTCGCCATTTCCGCGTGCAAAAATTGCGGGGTAGTGACGTAGATCAAGTCGAGATCGTCGCGCTCGAGCATATCGCGCCAACTGTTTTCGTCTTTGAAATATTCGTCCGGGGCGGGGTAGTCGATACTCTTGAGCCATTGGCGCGACAATTCGATCGGGTATTCGTAACAGTCGGCGATCGCTTTGATTTCGACGCCTTCCATTTGCGAGAGGCGTTGCATCGACGCGCGTCCGCGATTGCCCATGCCGATATACCCGACGCGAATGTTCGAAATCGCGGGCGCGGCGTATTTCGCCATATTGAAAACCGACTTGCGCCCTTTCATAATCAGCTTCGTCTCTTCGACGTCGTCGCGCAAGTTGTTCTCTGTGCCGTAAGCAAGCGCGGTCGCTGCCATAATCGGCAGACCGAACGCGCCTTTAAAGAAATCTCGTCTTGTTGCCATTGTTTTCTCTAATATTAGCTTAATAATTATTGAAACTTGAAACCAGCGGGCGCGTACAGCAGTCGACCGCACGAGGTACAAAGAACCGCCGTGCCCGTGCAAACTTTCATTATCGTTTCAGTCGGGATTTGACGATCGCAGGATCCGCAGAAACCTCCGTCCGACAAAGGAGCGAGCGCGTCGCCGCCGAAATTTGTTACGGCGCGTTCGTACTGACCTGCAAATTCACGCGGAAGTCTCGATTCCGCGTTGCGAAGTCGCGCCGTCGCGTTTTCTATCTCTTTGCGTAATTTCGGCTCGTTTGTCGACAAGTCTTCTTGCGCTTTCGCCAGTTTTTCCTTTGCCGCCGTCAATTCGTCGTTGCGTTCTTTGAGTTTAGCGTCTTCCGCGTCGACGTTCGCGAGCGCTTCTAGCGCGGCGTCGGCGGTCGCGTCGCTTTTGCGTTCTTCCAATTCGATTTGTAGCTTAATTTGCTCGTATTCACGATTCGATTTCGCCATATCGAGTTGCGCGCGTCGACGTTCTAGTTCTCGAAGCGCGTCCGCCGCTTCTTTTTCCTGGCTTCGCGCTTTTAAAAGAACGGTCTGTTTCAATTCGTTCTGCGCTTTCAAGTTCGCGGTCGCTTTCACGACGGAGCTTTGCGACGCCGCAACGACGCGCTTGAAACGGTCGATTCGGTAATTTAATTCGCCGAGTTGACGATGAATTCGTCGCAACTCGTCCAGTAATTCCGTAATGATTTTGCCGTCCATTGATTCTCCTTCGTCGCGCGCAGGTCTATTTTAGCGGCGCGTTTGTCGCTTGATAAACGAATGACGCCAATTTTCTCGTCAAAACGTTCAACGGTCAAGAAACTAACGTTTTTTTCTTCTCATCGCGCGAATTTCTTTCTTGGTTTCGTCGTCGACTCGAAGAGAATCGCAAATTTTTTGAAGCGTCTGATTGAACGTGAAATCGTCGAGCGAATTGTCTTCCAAATAGCGCATCGTCGCGTCGGGAAATTTAATAAACGCTTCCGTGAGAAGCCACGCGGCGCCGACGTTGACGCAACGAATGTCGATTTTTCGCAACGCGACGTTTTCGACGCGTTCGAAAAGCGCGTCGATATGGTTTTGATCGACGTATCTTTTGAGCGCCATTACAAACGCGAAACGAATCGTATAAGGCTCGTCGCTTGCAAGACAGGCGTCGAGAAAAGGCCAAAGCTCGACTTTTTCGCTCGGTTTGGGCTTGATCGCTTGACAAAACGAGTCGCAGACAAGCCAAGAGTCGATCAACGGGACAAACGCGGCGATCAGATCAAGGCGCTTGTCAAATTCGATTTTGACTTTTCCGACGACCTCTCCGACGACGAGTCGTTCTTCGCAGAAATCGAGCGATTTAGGCTTCTTACGTCGACGATCGCCTTTTTGTTCGGTCGAGAAAACCGCGTCCAAAAAGGTTGCGCCGTCGAAAGCTAAAAGCTCGTCGACGACTTGGCGCCACGCTTTTGTTCGGACGCCCAAGACGTCGCAAGAATCGCGCGGCAGGAATTTTTTGACGAATTCGCCGTAACCCGGTTCCGCTTCGGGTTTAAGTCGTCGACGCAACGACCCGATCGGATCGGAAAGGTCGATCCAATCGGTATTGAGGTCTTTTGTTTTTTTAGCCATTTTCAATCTATTTTTCAACGGCTACTTTAAACAACGTGACGCTCAAGGGCGCCAGCGTCGTACCGGCGGCAAGATCGCCTTCAAACGCGGTTTTCACGATCTCGATTTTTTGAGGCGCGTCCGGGTCGTTATACGCTTTCGGATCGTCGCCCGAAATCTCGAAACGTTCGCCCGACGCGGCGAGTTTGAGTCCCTTGACGTCAAGTTGGAAATTGGCGGATTCGAGCGTCGGATTGACGACGGCGACGGTAAAGGTTTTTCCGTCTTCGGTCGTCGCGGCGGAAACGTCGAACGGCTTGGGCGCTTCGACTTTGTAGGGAAGGACGCCAAATTCGTTCCGATAGAGTTTGAGAACGAGCCCGGTCGTATCGAATTGCGCGCCCGTTTGCGAGGTTTTAATGCAACCGATAACGTTGACCGTTTGCGCGTAGTTTGCCATCGCGAAAATGTCGCTGTTACGGTAATATTCGTGCAGACCTTCGGCGATTCCCAGCCCGTCTTTGAGGAAATAACGCGTGCCCAACTCGCCGAAGACGTGCGGACCGTACCAGTAGTTCCATTCGTCCATTGCGATTTGAATGTTCTTGCCTTTCAATTCGGGAATTTCGGCGCGATATTTGCGGTGCGCGTTAGCGATGCGTCTGATGTTGTTTGGAATCTGTTCGACGTGCGCGACAAGGTCTTTTTGTTCGCCGCAGTAGAAGTGTTCGCTGAGCCAGTCGATACGATCCGCGCATTTGCGCAAAATTACGTCGTCCCAAGCGCCGACGGAACCGACGCAAACGCAAGTCACGTTCGGGTCGAATTTACGGAACGCGTCGACGAACCGATTGTTCTTTTCGGCGTATTTTTCCGTCGGCATATGACCGATTTGCCAGTTGCCGTACATTTCGTTGCCAATGCACCAATGCTTGACTCCGTAAGGCTCCGTATGACCGTTGGCGGCGCGAATTTTGCCGAAAGTCGAGTCGGCGGAACCGTTCGCGTATTCGAGTTCTTCAAGCGCGGATTCGACTTCGCCCGAGCCGGTGTTGACGGCGACGTCGGGTTCCGTTCCTAAATATTGGCAATAACGCATAAATTCGTCGAAACCAAAATCGTTGTGTTCGATTCCTTGCCACGCGGGATTCTTTCGAGGCGGTCGACGGTCGCGATCTCCGATTCCGTCCTTCCAATTGTAACCGCTAACGAAGTTGCCGCCGGGCCAACGATAAATCGGCGCGTCAAGTTCTTTGAGAAGCGCGAGCGTATCGGGGCGCATTCCGTCGATATTGTCGGCGGGCATTAAAGAAGCCGTTCCAAGTCGCGCTTCGCCCTTGCCTTGGAACAAAACGGCGAACGCGCCTTTTTCGATCGGATCGATTAGTCCGTCGGCGACGAATTCAAACGCGTATTTTGCGTATCCGTCGTCGGCGACTTTTTCAGGCTCGCCAAGCGGAATCGCTATAAAACGCTTGCCCGAATCGAAGAGAACGCGAACCGCGACGCGTTGTTCGTTCGCTTTTTTCGCCCAGACGTAGCCGACGTACTTTTTGCCGCGAACAAACGCGATTCCGTCTTGTTCGACTCCGAACGCCCAGTCGTTTTCGCTAACCCATTTTGGCGACGCCTCGCCGACAAACGCGCCCTCTTTCGCGTGTTCGAATTGCGCTTCGCCGAGCAGTTCCCAAGGATATGCGTTCGGCGCGTCGTAGAATTTTCGATCTTGGAGCATTTCCGCCCAAATGCCGCCGTAAATACATCGTCCCAGATGTTCGATGAATTGACCGTAGATATAGGGCGAAATCGGCGCGCCTTGCGACGTCGCGTCGACTGTCGCTTTAAATTCGGCGCCGCTAGTGGAGACGGCGTTAAGCGACGCAAGACCAAGCGCCGCTACGCACGCTAACAATAAGGACGTTAATTTTTTTACTTTCATTATGACAACCTGTTGAAAGACAAAATTGGCGACGCGTCGAACGTCGACGCGTTTTTAACGATGGATAGGCGAATTGCCGACCCGGTTGAATTACGTTGAACGCGTCTTTTGACGCGAGGCTCGATTAGCAGGCGGGCGCCAACGCTTGCACTTTTTTCTGAAATTCCTCGAGCGAGGAAGTCGAAAACGCCGCCGACATTAGCTTGTCGGCGTATGAATCGCTGAAAGGTTTTAAGGCTTGTTTAATAAACGCGGGCGTCGCGGTCGGAAAACGCATATTGATCATTCGAGCGAGCATATCTCGTTTTCCCTCTCGTTTTCCCTCTCGTTTTCCCGCTTGTTTCCACTCTCGTTTCCCTTCGTTTCTAGCTTCTTCGCGCTCTTCGTCCGTGAGTAGCCGTAATTTAAAAGTCATCACTCTAATCTTCTCCTTTTCCATCATAGAAACGAGTTCGTCGCGCGTCGGCGTTTCAAATTTCTTTTTTGCGCACATCAGACCAATGAAACTCAACGCGTCGTCGAGGACTTCGTCGCCGTACTCGGCGCCGGGTTTGTAGGCGTTTTTGAGTATGCTTAACGATTTGCTCGCGTCGTTCAACCATTCTTGACGCGTCGCGTTCGGATTATTCGCCAAGAGTTCCGCTTTTCGTAACAAATCAAAGAAAAACTCGAGCCAATTTGCGTTTTTAAGCGCGCAGTCGAACGCTTCGGGGTCTACGTCCTTCTTGCCGGGTATCGTCGGAACGACCTTGATTCTTTTGTCGACCAAGGAAACAAACAAGAACCGTAATTTGAAAATCCAGTCTTGATCCAGCTCGTTTAGGGACGTCGTGAACAAATCGCGCAAGTTCTGAACGTCGTCCCATTTTTTCGCGCCGGTGTAGAAAAGAACGACAAAAGGCCAGATCGCCTTGCCGTCGGGCGTTTTAAATCGTTCCGGGTACCGTTTGGTAAAGTTGATCGTCGCGACTAAACTCGTCAACATTTGATCCGCGACGTATTTGTCGGGCGCCGACTTGTGTTCCATTAAGACGATAAGGGGAAACTCGATTTCACGCCCGTCTTTATACGGAATTGTGAAGAGCAAATCGCAAACGCGCGAGACGTTGTTTCCAAAGACAAAGACGGTCGGTTCCGATTTCGCGCGCGTAAAATCAAGCTGATCGGCTAACTCGGGCGAGATATTCCGCACGCACAATTCGAGGAATTGTTGAGTAATCTCCCCGCGTTTGCCAAGAACCGTCGCGACGTGATTGTTGAAAATTTGCGCAAGCACGAGTCGAGGCTCGACGCGCTCTTGTTCAAGCGTTTCGGAATACTTTTTCCAAGTACGGGAGACGGAACGACAAAAACTTTCGAAAGTTTTCTCGTAGCACGCTTTCTCAAAGACGTCGTTAAGCGTCCGTTGATCTAAAATCGACCCTAAAGGCGCGAGAACCTCGGCGTCCGGCGAATAGCGAGGGAAACGCATACGCAAGACGCGATCTATCGCTTTTAACGAATCGAGCGCGGCTTGCGAATCGATCGCGCCGTCGTGCTTTAAACGCCTAGAAGCGCGCGGCGATTTTGGCGGATTAGCGCGTTTTGCCATCTTACGGCTCCTGTTGTTTGGACGAGCAAAAACAAACGTCAATAGGAATTTTAATCGTTTTTTTTAATCTCGCAAGCGCGGCGATTATTCTTTAGGGTCGAGGGAAGTTTAGACGCGGTTCGTCGTATGCGCTTAATCGACGACGAGCCCTTTAAATTCTTCGGGAATCGTCCTTGCGCCAAATATTCCGCCAGCCGTCTCGCCGTTTTTGCATTGGAAACGCACGCGCAACGTCGATTTTTTTTCGGGGTTGGGAAGAGGATAGGCTTCGTTGAAGAACTTGCCCGGTCTGTCGTTGTTCAGACGACGTTCCGCGATTTTCTCTCCGTCGACCAGAATGTCGAAGAATCGAGCGCCGACGTCGCTTCCCCAGTAAGTAATCACGAGCGCGCAGTCGACGTTCGGATCGACTTTGACGTCAAATTCGAAATATCCGTCGGAACCTGAAGCGTGGCGCCACTTGCGCCCGTTGAATTCGCCGTAAGCCGAGTTTTCGCATTTGAAATTTGCGTCGCGTTCGGGTTGCATTTCTCCCGGTTGGAAATAACTGATCGTCTTGGCGTCGATTTCGATTTGTTTAGCGCGTTGAGCGGCGAATTCTTCCTCTTTTTCTTTCCACGTTTTCGTGTCGAAGACGTCAAAATAGACGTCGTAACGACGATTTGCGGCGTAAAAGGGGACTAAATCGACGGTTCCAGGCTTGGCGGCGGTCAATTTGACGCTTGAGGGCGTTTCGAAAAAGGATCGCGTTTCTTTTGCGGCGTCGTCGATTAAATCTTTCGCTTCGCGCGATTCGGAGACGACGACGGGCAAAACGACCGCGTTTTTCGTTTCGCTCGCTTTGAGATCGAATTGAGAAGTCAACGGAGCGTCAACGGGACCGAGATCGCCCGCGTAAACGATCGGTCCGCGAAGGAACGCGACCATATTCGGATTATCCGGCGTCGGTTCGACTTTCCAATCGGCGACAAAATTTAAGCGTTTCGTCGTCGCGCCCTTTTTCCACGAGTCGCCGATCGTC
>JAZUGM010000202.1:0-2660 GCA_045641205.1 Thermoguttaceae bacterium | reverse complement strand
CCGGTTATATACCGGCGGGAAAACGCGGCGCCGCTACGGTTCTAAGCGGCGACGAAAATATTTTAACAAGTAAAGCGCCGACGGAATTGAAAATCAACGCGTCAACCGCTCCAAACGTTCCCGCTCGTATGTAACGAGCGGCTGGCACGCACCCCTTACGGCGGGGTTCCGCTCCAAACCTCACTCTAAATCCGGGAGCTGGCTCGTCAATTCCAGCGTCCGCAACGAAACCGCGACCAATCGCGGAACCAAATCAAAAATATAACGCGGATCAGAACTCCACTCGTTCGGATCGTCCACTATCCCCGACGCCTTGTCCTCCTTGCAATAATACCGCTCGACCAGCCATTCAAGCGGCGAACGACCGTTCACCACGTATTCAAACGATTCAAGCGGAATCCCCATTATCGTTAAATAATCGTTGTATTTCAGCGAGCCGTCGAAAACCTTGCGCGTCGAGCCGTCCTCTTGTCGCTCCGTCTTCGTTCCTAATTTCATTTTCTTATCAACGCGATAAAGCGCCGCGTCGCTTATGCCCTCCGGCTCCGTCGATACGACCCGCAAAGGAACCGGCGCCAATTTTTTAAACGGCTTGCCGTCCCGATCCCCGATCGTTGACTTGCCCGACTCGTAATTCAAATGAACGTCCGCCAATTCCCGACCGATCGCCGAACATTGCCAAAATACGCCCGGCAAAGGCAACGGAAGACGCGCCAACTCCTTCTTTAGGTCGTTAGCGTAACGCTCCCGATAACTTGTCGAATGAAGCGCCCCGTATACGTAGAAGAAAATATCGTCTTTGTCGACTTTTTCTCCGTAAAGCGCCCGCGCCTTCAATAATATCCCGTCCGTTATCGCGTCGCGACGGACGTAACCGTCTATAATTACTTGATCTTCGGTCGGTAGAAGCGTTGAATTTTCTAGTGGTTCATAATAATAGCGCGGGAAACAAGAATTTGATTCATTGAAGTGTAAATCTGGAATTACGTCGGTTATCAACGCGCACGTTCCAACACTTGGTAAACAAACGGCAAAATTTGTAGCGTTCTTAGTAGGAAATAATTTTGGAATGTGCGAGGTTATTTCATTAAACAATTTATTGAAAAAGAAAATTTCTTTACAGAATGGTCTATAAGCCCCAATTCTTAACGAAGGTTCTATTTCTTCATTAAAACGTTTTCCGCTTTTCAGATTATTGAGCAATCCCCGCGACCAGCTAATTTTCTTTTTGTCTTGGCATACAAAATCGCTTGAATCTGATTCCTCGCTTTGACTCAAAAAATCATTGACTTGACTATTATAAAAGTTTGTCATTTGAGACAAATTTTTAACTAACAAGTCTTTTGAAAAATTCCAAACCCAAGCGTCTCTATTGGTACAAACGCCGGAAGAGTGAAAATCAAAAAATTTGAGCGCTTTTTCATTAGACTCTTTATCGTCGAGAGGAATTAACTTCGCGAAGTTTCCTCCCCGTTGATTGATCCAATCCCCAAGTTCGTTAGGCGTTATTTCTGTCCAAACAGTCTTTTCAACGCTACCGAACCCATTAATAATATTGAGTTTCTGCTCCCGCGTGAGATAATCCCCAATATCGCGATAAAAGATTTTAGCGCCACCCTCGTGCGTTTTCTTGACAAGAAGCGTAATCGCAACAGGCGTACGCGAGCCCGACCCGAAAATTTTGCCCCCTTCTTTGCGCGACAATTCCCCCTGCGTTCGTTGATTGCCGCGTAAATTAAAAACGTAAATCGAAGCGAATTCGTCGACGAGCGATTTTCTAAACCCTTCCATCGCGGCGTTATCGATATAAGCTCCATTGGATACAAAAGCAACGACGCCTTGACTAGAAATGCGATCCGAAGCCCAACGAAACGCCTTAATATATGAGTCGTAAAGGCTTCTTTTTAAAGTTGCGGTTGACTTTGCGACGTATGTTTCTGAAATTCTGGAGTTTAGTTTTGGATATTTCTCGTTTTGATTATTGTCGTTGGCGCTTCGTTGCCCGACCGAATAGGGCGGGTTCCCAACAATAACTTGAATCGTCGTATGTCGTTGTTTTTTAAGTCGTTTGCCGTTCGTCGGATTGTCGCAAGCGAGTTTATAAATCGGCTCGGGCGACGTCTCCGTCGTCTGAAAAGTATCGGTCAAAACGACGCCGGGGAACGGCTCGTATTCGATATTGTCGCCCGACGCCGCGCAATACGCCTCCTCAATGTTGACGGCGGCGATATAATACGCCAGCGGCATAATTTCGTTGGCGTGAAGTTCCTCGCGATATTTCCGCTGAAGGTCGTTTGGGTCGATTAGCCCGGATCCAAGCAAACGCAAAATACAGGCGCCCGTCCCTGCGAACGGGTCGAGAATATGCACGTCTTTGTTCGTGAGGCGCCGCCCAAATTCCTGTTGCAAAACGTAGTCGACCGACCGTAAAATATAGTCGACAACCTCCGGCGGCGTATAAACGACGCCCAATTTTTCCGCCATTTTTGGCAAAGCGACGCTAAAAAATTGCTCGTAGAGCTTGTGAATCACGGCTTGACGACCCCGCGCGGTGCGGATACCGTCGATTTGCGCGCGAACGTCCTCTTGAAAGCGCCGCTCCTGTTCCTGTTCTTCCGGCGTCAAACTCAAATTAAACGCGTCGACCGTCGCATGGATCC
>JAZUGM010000201.1:0-2166 GCA_045641205.1 Thermoguttaceae bacterium | reverse complement strand
AATCTTTGAGGAGACGTTAGAGATGCCCCGACGCGACGATATTAAAAAAGTGCTTATTATTGGTTCCGGTCCGATCGTTATCGGTCAAGCGTGCGAGTTTGACTATTCCGGAACGCAGGCGTGCAAGGCGTTGCGCGAATTGGGTTATAAGATCGTCTTAGTAAATTCCAACCCGGCGACGATTATGACGGACACGGTTATGGCTGACGCCACCTACGTCGAGCCGTTAACGGTTCCCTCTTTGGAACGCATTATCGCAAAAGAACGCCCCGACGCGCTCTTGCCGAACCTTGGCGGTCAATCGGCGTTGAATCTTGCGACCGAACTCGAAAAAGCGGGCGTCTTGAAGAAATACGACGTTTCCGTTATCGGCGTGCAGTTGGACGCGATCGAACGAGGCGAAGACCGACAAGAATTCAAAAATACGATGAAGGAACTCGGAATCGAGACGCCCCGTAGCGAAATCGCGCGAACGATGGAAGAGGCGGAAGAAATCGCCTCGCGTTTGGGTTATCCGATCGTCGTCAGACCCGCCTACACGATGGGCGGCACGGGCGGCGGAATTTGCTACAATCCCGAAGAATTTCACACGGTCGTCGCGCGAGGTTTGTCGGCGAGTCTCGTCGGAGAAGTTCTGATCGAAGAATCCGTCGCCGGGTGGGAAGAACTGGAACTGGAAGTCGTTCGCGACGCCAACAACAAGCTGATCACCGTCTGCTTTATCGAAAACGTCGATCCGATGGGCGTTCATACTGGCGATTCGTTCTGCACGGCGCCTATGCTGACGATTAGCAAAGACGTTCAAAAACGGCTCCAAGAATACGCCTATAAAATCGTCGAAAAAGTCGGCGTTATCGGCGGCACGAACGTTCAATTCGCCCACGATCCCGTTTCGGATCGTATCGTCATTATCGAAATCAACCCGCGAACAAGCCGATCTTCCGCGTTGGCGTCTAAAGCGACGGGCTTTCCTATCGCGTTGGTTTCCGCAAAGCTGGCGGCCGGCTTGACTCTTAGCGACATGCCCTATTGGCGCGGCGGAACGCTCGATCAATACGAGCCTTACGGCGATTACGTCGTCGTGAAATTCGCGCGCTGGGCGTTCGAAAAATTCAAGGGCGTCGAAGACAAGCTGGGCACGCAGATGCGCGCGGTCGGCGAAGTGATGAGCATCGGTAAAAACTTCAAAGAAGCGTTCCAAAAGGCGATTCGTTCCCTCGAGAAGGGCAAGTGCGGGCTTGGTTTTGCCAAAGATTTTCACGAACAGTCGCTTGAAACGCTCCTGCAAAGTATTTCCGTTCCGAACAGCTGGCGTTATTTCCAAATGTACGAAGCGTTCCGCAAGGGCGCGACGGTCGAAGCGGTGCGACAGAGAACGCGTATCAAGGAATATTTCCTCGAACAAATCCGCGAATTGGTCGAACTGGAAGAAAAAATCATTGCGTTCAAAGATCGATCGCTTCCCGACGAATTGCTCAAACAAGCGAAATTGGACGGTTTTTCCGACAAATACCTTGCGCAAATCCTCGGCGTTTCGGAAAAATTGATTCGCGACCAACGACGAGCGATGGGCGTCGTCGAAGTTTGGAACAAAGTCAACGTCAGCGGAGTCGAAGACGCTTGCTACTGGTACTCGACTTACAACGGAACCGACGAAAACGTCGTCAGTCCGAAGAAAAAGATTATGGTTCTGGGCGGCGGTCCGAACCGAATCGGGCAGGGGATCGAATTCGACTACTGTTGCGTTCACTGCGCGATGGCGTTGCGCAAGTGCGGGTACGAGACCGTTATGGTCAACTGCAACCCGGAAACCGTTTCGACCGACTACGACACGTCAAACAAGCTCTATTTTGAGCCGTTGACTCTCGAAGACGTTCTGAGTATTTACGAAGCGGAAAAGCCGGACGGCGTCGTCGTCCAATTTGGCGGACAGACGCCGTTGAATCTTGCGGCCGATTTGGCGGCGAACGGCGTTAAGATCGTCGGAACATCGCCCGAAACGATCGATATGGCGGAAGACCGCGACTTGTTCCGCAAGATGATGCAACGCCTCAACATTCCGCAACCGGAATCGGGTATGGCGACGAACGTTCAAGAAGCGTTGGAAATTGCGGCGCGAATCGGCTATCCGTTAATGGTTCGTCCTTCGTTCGTCCTTGGCGGACG